>NZ_CADFEH010000050.1:0-45438 GCF_902833155.1 Burkholderia sp. BCC1047
CGTCGATCACTCCGTTCCCCTGCCCGTTGCCGAGCAGGTCAGTGTTCTACGTGGGTCAATATTCGATGCAAATTACTGCGTAGGGTGGGTCAGGATTCCGTGCAAATCAACATCGAGTGGTTTAGCAACGTATCGTGCGGCGTTCTTGTGTATCGTAATGCCGCTGCTCTCCTGTATCTACGCTCATTTTAGCGACACAAATTATTCCACACCACACTGCTCATGCAGATGCTAGCGTTTACGTGACCGTCAATTGAGGCAGTTTCCTGTTACGTTACAATCAGCCTTCTCCGAACAGCTCATACGCGTCCATGCAAGTCCACGTTGCGTACGAACACAGCCTGAGCGATGCTCCTGACGACTTCATCGTACGAGTGCCGTCTCAGCTCATCGATGACGTTCCAGCAAACATTCCGCCCGTACTGCTTCCTGAGTACGTCACGAACCTGATTCTTCAACGATCACCTCAGATCGGAAAGGTTCGAAATCTTCGGCTGCTGTGAGGCTGAAGATTGCCATGATGCGCGCAGCAGAGGATGGCATTCGATTGTCCTGTCGGACATAGGGTAGATAGATCCCTTATTTTTAAAGATCAGTCTCGTGGTCGACTCGACCACTTCGAGTTGAGAACTACGCTGCGTGTCCTTAGCGCCCACAAGGCGCGTTGGACACTTCGCTATTTTAAAGTTTGATCTCGTCCCTTCGCGGGGACTCGATAAGTTGACGCTCCACGAGGAGTCCTCGTTCCGCTTAATAAAGTTAGTCGGTGACCTTTGAGGGTCACCGATAAAAGGGTAACGCTACGCTTATGCTTAACAGCATAAGCTCCGCTAATTAGCCTCGACGTTGCTTCGCTCGTCTCGGAGAACGGGGTTGGTTCAAACCATAAGCAACGCAATAAATTTTTATACAAAACCTCATGTTTGATAAACAAATTGCTTCCGTGCAAACTATCGGGCTAAAGCCCTATCGTTCGAACGAAAGCAATTTGTTGCGTACTATGTGATTTCCCCGAAGGGGAACCTGTAGTCAAGTTTGTATCATGCGCGCCGGGCGCCTGCTCATCACTGGTAGTTCAATCAAAAAATCAAAACGCCCCACCGTGCGGAATGATGCGCCGCCCAAGCATCAACGCGCTCACCACAATCTTCCATCCATTCCATCCAGGTAGCGTCGCAAGACACTGCACCGAGCGCATCGATAAAGGTGCCGTGGGCTCGTCATATGGCTGCATACGGGGTGCGTACGCCGCGCTTTTGACAATACAACCGATCGTGGTCGCGCAGCCACAAGCCACTTTTTCGCCCTATAAAAGGCGAAAAAGCGGTTGGAGCATGAACGGTTTCATCTATTTTGAGAAACGTGCGCACAGATCTTCCGGATGGCGCACGATGAAAAGGGACGAACAAGGCACTTAGATCGACAACACGAGTCACGCCTACTCACATCAGACAACGATAAGCATCGGCATTAGGTAATTTTTACCTATGCAAGGTTGGGAGAATCGATGTTGCGGGTCATTTCGACCGCTTCTTAGCACGGGAGGAGTCGTCGTGATAACGTGTGCGGCGCCACATTGAAATTAAGGACTTCGGTGTGCTTGAGCCTGCTTCAAAAATGGAAGAAATTCCTCCAAGCTACCGTCGTCCATAAGCCGGTATCCATGACCAGGAGGGGACAGATCAAGTAATACAAATTCCGTCCCTTTCGTTGAGGATCCGACTTTTTCCGATCTTCTACGAACTATGCTTCTCTCGTTCAGCCACGCGAGTACCGTATCGTAATAAGTTGGATTATTTTTCAGACCGAATCGATGACAAAACTCGCGAAGTTCGTTCGAACGAATTCTTATATTCGCATCACCAGTTGTCGCGCGTTCAGGAACTCGGCCACCATTAGCCGCCGCGACGCGATCCAGCAACTTTTTGTAGACGTACTTCGCAGCTTCCTTGATCGATTTATCAGGATTGAATATCCTTGAAAATTCGTCCAAATACCAGTTGGCAACCTTAATTGCATCAACAAGTGTTTGCTCACCTATCTCCATGGCAATATCGATTCGCATGTCATCCGAATCGGTATGAGTCACGCGCGCGCTGGCGAAGAAATGAAAAAGCGCGGCGAGTCTAGCAACATGCTCAGAATATCGATTGACAAATTCTCGTTCATAGACGTACTTACCACCGTCCGCCATTCCGCGCTCTTTTTCATCATGCTCTCTTTCCCATCGAAGCTGAGCAGCAGGCGAAAACCGCAGGCATACTCTGTTCCGAGCACGTGCCGCGATATCAAAATTCCCAGCATCGAGAAGCTCTTGTATCCGGCTATTGAACCTGTCAATCCATACGGTCGAACGCTGCTCCGTGCTGTCAATTGTGCGCGTTCCATATACCGTCTCTGGTCGAGCGATTAGCATCCGAGGAATGAATCCGATCGTCTTTGCGCGCTCGCCTTTCTTCTCGAGAAAACTGTCAAATACTGATGGTTGAATCATTAGCGACATCGTTAGACGAGGATCACTCACTGAAAATGTATCTCGCGGCGTTCGCCCGACTACATCTATTCCCTGTCCATCCCAAATTCGGTCAAGCCGCGCCATGTCGGAATCACTTCGCGCATTCAGAAAGTCAGCCGCCTCGTTGCTAACTAGTCCTGCTGCCGGCCAATTCTCACACAATCCACGCTCGATTTCACGTATCGAGATGGCGGAATAGAGCATGCGACGAAACTTCGGCTTAGGGTTTTGAAACGGCCTCGAACGCAACTCGCCAAGCTCTTCCTCGACCTGTGCGAGACGTGCCTCTACGTCCGCAGCTTTGTCTTCGGAAGTACTGCGAGTCTTTCGAATGAGAGTCATCAGCGTTCGCTGAAGCCCGCGCTCCATATCCTGCCGATTCTTTAGCTCTATTTCGTAGGCTGACTTCTGCCGCTCGTACTCTACTTTCGCTCGTCTATCGTAGGCTTCGATAGTTGGTGTAACAGCCCTGTCGGCACGCGTTTTGCGCGCACCAGAGTCAGCCACCACGAGCATGAAAAGCGAGCAAACGGATGCTTCACCGAAACCTCGATCAACCAGCACAAGATCTTGACAAGCAACCGATACAGCCGCAAGTGTCGCTTGGACCGCAATAGGGGCAGCGAGCTTGTCTCTTCGACAGATTTCTATTACGGCAGCCCGAATACTCTCCGGTAGCGCGTCCAAAGGAAAATCCGTGGCAACTTTGTAGTCAGGAAACGAAAGGGCATCATCCCCTTGATTCTCGCGTGCAGTAAGAAACGTCGACATTCTTGATATTTCCGCAGATCCGTAATCCGTCCTGTTCGCCGGGAAAATCATTTGATTGTCGCCGAGCGTCACCACATATTCCCAACATACGCATGCACTGGGCCGCTGTCACGGACTAGCGCTCTGAGTAACGATGGGGACCAACACGAAAAGGCGATTACTTGTCCGACACGGTTCCTTTCAGGATGCGGTCAACCGAGTCGAGCGGCCAAGCAAGGGACCTATTTGCCTGCTTGGCTGGCGCGACACCACGATAGTGGCCGTCTTCCGAATGGCGTTTGTAGATCGTCTGCGGCTGAACGCCGAGCGCAGCTGCAAGCTCTTCAGTAGTCAGGTGTTGACGAAGGGGATTGATTACAACCTGTGCGTCCCCGACACTAGACGCTATAGGCACTACGGCAATTGAGCCACGGCGCGCCGCTTTAATCGCACGACGATCAATCTCGTTAAGCCTCTCCAGGATCAACTCAAGCGGCTGGGCCGTCTTCGCAGCATATAGAGCCACCTCGAACGGCAAATGACCGCTCGGGTAGCCAACCATATCTTTGAATACGTCGATCCACTGGAAGCGATGGTGGACAGCAAACCGCTCTTTAATCTCGTCCTCGACGCACCAGTCGATGAACTCGATGGGTTTCATTCCGATCTCGGAATCGCGTCCGCGATCTTCGCACCAGTCTTTCCACTGCTTCAAGATTGTTCGAGCTTCGTGATACTGGCCGATCCCGAAGCCAACAATCTCGTTGCCATCCAGGCTGACACCACCACTTTTCAGAAGCTCGGCACTGTCACCTTGCGGCTGAATGCCGGATAACAGCAACGCCGCCATCACCGGCGTCCAATTCGCCATATCGAGATAGCCGCGCAGTGTCTCGTGTAGCTTCGCGCTGAATTCGATGATTTCCTGTGGCGTCTTCTGGTGCGTCACTCTTCACCCCGCTCCGTTATAGCACCGCCGGCCGATCTGGCCTGCCCGAGCGTCGTATCGTGCCACACCTGAAGCGGAACGGACACACGATGGCTGCCCTGCCCCTCGGCTTTACTGCGCGCCATCAGGAGGGCCATTCTGAAGTGGATTGAGCGCGATTTGCGTAGGCCGCGAACGCCTACACGGCGCCTACATGAACTTCTTGATAAGCGGGCATAGGATTCGAAACGCAAGCTAACCCGTTGATTGTATTGGCCCGCCCTACACGATTCGAACGTGTGACCTACGGCTTAGAAGGCCGTTGCTCTATCCAACTGAGCTAAGGGCGGTCGGGGAGAAAAGACACGGCCTTTCGCGGACCGTATTCGGCATCGGGCTTTCGAGTAACGCACGGCAGCGACCGCACCGCCAAACTCAAACCCCCGAAACAAAACGGGCCCGGCACAAAGCCG
The DNA here is from genome assembly GCF_902833155.1 of Burkholderia sp. BCC1047. Taxonomy (NCBI): domain Bacteria; kingdom Pseudomonadati; phylum Pseudomonadota; class Betaproteobacteria; order Burkholderiales; family Burkholderiaceae; genus Burkholderia; species Burkholderia sp. BCC1047. The sequence goes on from NZ_CADFEH010000050.1 coordinate 4,667, forward strand.
AGCCCGAAATTATACCCGATCATCGCACCAGATCACGCGAGACCGGCCCCCGCGGCATCAAACCGGCTGCGGATGCAGCATGAACCAGCCGAGGCAGAACACGCCGGCGATCACGCAATACACGCCGAACGACGCGAGCCGGCCGCGCCCTTCGAAATAGCGCATCAGGAACCGCACGCTCAGGTACGCAGCAATCGCCGTCAGCACGCCGCCGAGCAGCGCATCGGCGAGCTGGTCGCGCGCATGGAACAGCTTCGGCAATTCGAGCACGCCCGCGGCAAAGATGATCGGCGTGCCGAGCAGGAACGAGAATTCCGCCGCCTTCTCCGCCGTCAGCCCGGCCACGTTGCCGGCGATCATCGTCAGCCCGCTGCGCGAGAAGCCCGGAATCAGCGCGCCGATCTGCGCGAGGCCCACGAAGAACGCCTGCTTGAACGTCATCTTCTCGGGCGGCTGATGCGCGCGGCTGCGCTGGATGCGATCGCCGACCCACAGCAACACGCCGTTGACGATCAACGCGATCGCGACGATCCGCAGATCGTGAAACACGCGCTCGATGCGCTTCTCGAGCAGCAGCCCGACGATGCCGGTCGGGATCGTGCCGATGATCAGCGCCCACATCAGGTGCCCGTCGTCATTCTTGCGGCCGCCGAGCTGCGCGAAGAAGCCGCCGATCAGCGCGATCCAGCGTGCGCGGAAGTACCACAGCAGCGCCAGCGCGGTGCCGAGGTGGAGCGCGACGAGGAACGGCAGCAGTTGCGGCGCGTGCTTATCGATGTGCATGCCGAACAGCGCCGGCACGAGCAGCGTATGGCCGAGGCTGCTGACGGGGAAGAGTTCGGTAACGCCCTGCAGGACGCTCAGGAATACCAGAAACCAGAGGCTCACGCGTCGGTCCTTTTAGTGAAGATTAAGCGGGAAGGAAGGCGGACGACGCGATGCGCGTCCTGAAAAACGCGCCCCGATTATGCCGAGCCAGGATTACTGCGCCAAGGCATTTGGCAGGATATTGCGGCGCTGCACACAAACACTTGCAATTTGTAAGCGCGCAGAAAGCAAAAAGCCCGCCATTTGCATGGCGGGCCTGTCGACTTCGGCAGGAATTGCCGTCAGCGGCCGAGCTGATAGAAAAATAATACCGTGCTGCCGGTAAACATGCCGAACAGTGCGATTCCCATTGCCATTGCCAGATCCATGGCCCCCTCCACGAAGTGTCATGACCCGGCAACATCACCGGTTTAGAGGCATTATCCCGACGGTCGACAGTGTTAAAAACTCGCAATTTCCCGAGAAGGGTTTTCCCCGACCGGCCGCGGCCCGATAATGGAACGCCCGTTGCTCCCGTCACCCGCCCAACCCGATTCGCCATGCCGATCTTCCAGCAACACGACATTCACGAACTTCACGCCGGCCCGTCGCTCGTCCGGGTCGCCCCGCAATTCGGCGGCCGCCTGCTCTCCTGGCACGTCGAGGGCGAACCGGTGATCTTCTGGCCGGAAACCGCCGACTGGAGCAACCTCGCACGCGTGCGCGGCGGCAATCCGCTGCTGTTCCCGTTCCTCGGCCGCCACCGCGTCGACGGCGAGATCGGTCGCTGGCGCGACGCAGCCGGCGTCGTCCGCGACCTGCCGATGCACGGTTTCGCACGCGATCTGCCGTTCGACGCGCACCCGTCGGCCGACGGCGCCGCGCTGTCGATGACGCTCGACGCGAACGATGCGCTACGCGCGAGCTACCCGTTCGATTTCCGGTTCGAAACGACCTACCGGCTGGCCGACGCGCATACGCTGGACGTCGCGCTGACGACGACCAATCGCGGCGACACACCGCTGCCCTATTACGCCGGCCACCATTTCTATTTCGCGCTGCCGCACGGCGAGCGGGCCGACACCGTCCTCGAGCTGCCGCCGACGCACCGTTGCCAACAGCGCGCGGACGGCTCGATCAGCGCGCCCGAACCGGGCCAGGCCCGTTATCGCCTCGACGATCCGGACATCCTCGATCGGTTTCACTGCCTCGACGGTCAGCCGTTAGCGCCGGTGCGCATCGTGATGCCGGGCCGCCGCCGCACGATCGAGATCGCGCTGGACGTGCCGGGCTCGATCCCGTGGTACGCGGTCACGACGTGGACCGAAAAGCCGGATTCGGATTTCTATTGCGTCGAGCCGTGGCTCGGCCTGCCCGATGCGATCCACAACGGCCGCGGGCTGCGCATGCTCGCTCCGGGCGCGACCGAAACGGCCACGCTGCGGATCCGCGTCGCGCCGCTCGCCGGCTGATTCGACACGCACCGAACCGGGCGCGGCAGCCGCACCCGCGACCGAAACTGCGGTGCGCGGGTCGAACCCGTTAAAATCTGACGTTTTGTGTTGCCTGCCGCGTCACGCGCGGCGGGGTTTTGCGAGGTTCAATGTTCGGAACAACAACGAAGCGACTCTTCGCAGCCGCCTGCGCCGCCCTGCTCGTCGCGTGCGGCTCCGCGCCCGTCGGCCCCGGGTTCTATCGCGTCGAGCGTGGCGACACGCTGTACAAGATCGCGCGCGAGAACCGCACGTCGGTACAGAGCATCGTGCGCTGGAACCAGATGACGAACCCCGACGCGATCGAAGTCGGCCAGGTGCTGCGCGTCGCACCGCCGCCTGGCACGACCACCGCATCGACACCGTCGACCACCGGCACCGGCAGCGCGGGCCGCGCGCGCCCGGCCCCTTCCGCGCCGGTCGAGTCGGCCGTGAAGCCGGCCACGAGCATCGCGCTGATCTGGCCGGCGGCCGGCAACGTGGTGCGCACGTTCGACGGCTCGAAATCGAAGGGCATCGACATCGCGAATTCGCCGGGCACGCCGGTGGTCGCGGCCGCGCCGGGTGTCGTGGTCTACGCCGGTAACGGGCTGCGCGGCTACGGCAACCTGATCATCCTGAAGCACAACGCCGATTACCTGACGGCCTACGCGCACAACCGCGCGCTGCTGGTGAAGGAAGGCCAGTCGGTCACGCAAGGGCAATCGATCGCGGAGATGGGCAACAGCGACAGCGATCGCGTCGCGCTGCATTTCGAGCTGCGCTATGGCGGCCGCTCGATCGATCCGTCACGCTACCTGCCGGCGCGCTGAGCGCACGACAGACGACACGCGACGCCGGCGCGCATCGCGTGCCGTCGCGTCGGAAACGAAAAAAATCGAGTCAGCGCTTGGGCAGACGTCCGGTGAAACGGCCGGACAACGGATCGACGTGACGAGCAAACGCCACCAGCACCCCGATTCCAATCAGGCTGAACCCCGCAGCTATCAGAAGCAAATCCATGGTCACACCACTGTTTTGTCTTGATCTTATGCGTCATTGTGGAATCGTGCACTGAGCCTCGCCTATTGGACGAGTCCGAACATTCCCTATCAGGAAACACCATTGTGGATTCGTCTGCGTGAATTCCTGATGTAAGCCGTTCACCCGAGGCCACGCTCGACACCAGGAGGCCACCCGATGCTGCCCGCTGCCGACTGCTACGACCCGCTGCTCTCCCGCTTCCAGTGGGACATTCCGGCGCGCGACAACATCGGCGTGGATGTGTGCGACAAATGGGCCGACGGCAGCGGACGCGTCGCGCTGATCCACGAAACGGCGCAAGGCGACGTTTTCCGCGTCACGTTCGACGCCCTGAAGAATGCCTCTAACCGGCTCGCGAACAGCTTTGCGCGTGCCGGCCTGCGGCGCAGCGACCGGATCGGTATCTTTCGCGCGCGACGCCCGCCGACCGGGCATGGAGCGGCCCGCCCGCGGCGCGGCCCGCCCGGCCGGATGGTTTATAGTGGCGCCACGCAGTCTTTCCAAGAAACCGATGTCCTCTGATCAACACGCCGCCGCGGGCGCGTCGCACAGCCCGCTCTACGCCAAACTCCTCGGCGAGACCGCCAAGATCGACTGGTGCGATCTCGAGCGCTTCTTCGCGCAGGGCAAGCTGCTGTCGATCGCACGCGACCTCGATCTCGTCAGCGTCGCGGAAGCCGTCGCCAGCGACGACGCCGAACAGGTCACGCGCTGGCTGTCGTCCGGCCTCGTCGCGCGCATGCCGGCCGAGACCGCCGCCGACTACGCGGCGCGCAATCCTGAGCTGTGGGCGGTCGTCGTCTCGCCGTGGGTCTGCGTGCAGGAACGCGCCTGACGCGTCCGCCATGTCCGACTCCGCGTTACCGCATGGGGCCGGCGGCGCTGCGGCCGCCGTCACGCATCGACGCGTCCTCGCGCTCGCGTTTCCGATCGTCGTCGCGAACCTGACCCAACCGATCCTCGGCGCCGTCGACACGGCCGTCGCCGGCCACCTCGACGGCGCGCAATATCTCGGCGGCGTCGCGCTCGGCGGGCTGTTCTTCAATTTCGTGTTCTGGGGCTTCGGCTTCCTGCGGATGGGGACGACCGGGCTCGTCGCGCAGGCGCATGGCGCCGGCGACGCCGCCGGGATCCGCCTGAACCTGCTGCGCGCGCTGATCGTCGCGTTCGCACTCGGCGCCGCGGTGCTGGCGCTGCAGGTGCCGCTGCTGTCGTTCGCGCTGTCCGCGCTCGGCGGCAGCGATGCGGTCCGGGCGACGGCCCTCGCATACAGCCATGCACGGATCTGGAGCGCACCGTTCGCGCTCGCGAATTACGTGGTGCTCGGCTACCTGCTCGGCATGCAGCGCGTGCGGCTCGCGCTCGTCGCGCAGGTGTTCATCAACGCGGTGAACATCGCGGCCGTGCTGCTCTACGTGTACGGCTTCGGCTGGGGCATCGCGGGTATCGGCGCGGCGACCGCCACCGCGGACGCATGCGGCTTCGCGCTCGGCGCGTGGATGCTGTGGCGGCTGCGGCCGCGCGGCCTTGCACCGCTCGCGGTACGCGCGCTTGCCGACCGCGTCGCGCTCAAGCGGCTGATCGCGCTCAATCGCGACATCTTCCTGCGCACGCTGTGCCTGCTCGGCGCGTTCGGCTGGTTCGCGCATCTCGGCGCGAAACAGGGCGACGCCACGCTCGCCGCGAATGCACTGCTGCTGAATTTCCAGACCTTCATGGCGTACGGCCTCGACGGCTTCGCGCATGCGGCCGAGGCGCTCGTCGGCGCGGCGGCCGGCGCGCGCGATCGCCGCGCATTCCGGCAAGCGGTGCGCGTCACGCTGTTCTGGTCGGCACTGGGCGCGCTGCTGTTCGCGCTCGTTTACTGGGCGGCGGGCGGCTGGATCGTCGCGCGCCTGACCGATCAGGCCGAGATCCGCGCCGTCGCGCTGCGCTACCTGCCGTGGGCCGCGATCTCGCCGATCGTGTCGGTCTGGGGCTTCCTGCTCGACGGCGTGTTCATCGGCGCGACGCAGACGCAATCGCTGATGCGCGCGATGGTCGTGTCGTTGTCGATCTTCGTCGCGGCCACGCTCGCCGCCGTCGGCACGTTCGGCAATCACGGCCTCTGGTTCGCGCTGCTGCTGTTCATGGCGGCGCGCGGCGCGACGCTCGCGCGCTATTTGCCGGCGCTGTTGCGGCGCATTGGCGCCGACCCGCAGGCCGCGTCCGCGGCCCGCGCGTGACGGCGGGCCCGGCCGAGCGTTACTGCACCGGCTTCGGCGACGGCGCGTCGAGCATCGACGGCGGCGTCATGTCGGTCGGCACGCCGTGATAGTCGGCCGGATCTTGCGGCGGGTGGCCGCGGCGCGCCTGGCGAGGATCGCTGCTGCAGGCGGCAAGGAGGGATGCGGCCAGCACGGCCAGCACGAAACGGGTCATCAGGTAGAGCTCCGGAAAACGGCGCGCCCATCGCACGCCGGGACCGCGCCGAGTCTAGCGGAAATCCGGTTTCGAGGTCGCGCCGCACATGTCCTACTATGTACGCATGGCGCTGTGCCGTTGAAAGGAGGCTGCCATGTCGTCTGAAGAAATTGCGGGCCTGATCGGCCTGTTCATCGGTCTGATGGTGCTGGTCGCGCTGTCGTACTTCGAGTCGCGCGAATACAAGCGCAGCCACGAAGGCGAAGGGATGATCCACCACTGGATGGCGGAACACCACCTGCTCGACTGGCGGCGCAAGCACTGAGCGCGTCGCTGCCGTCCGGCCCCCCCTCTCGGGCCGTCGAGAACGTGCCGCTCCGCGGCACGATGACGGCTGCGTATCGCTAAAATTATCAGGGCCCGATAGGCGAACATAGGCAGGATGTACGAACGCCGTCGCGCGGCAACTGCCACGCGACGGCGTTCGCTTGCGCGCGCCGCACCTCGGGCGCACGACGCGGTTCAGACCGCTTAGCCCAGGAAGTGGCGGGCGTAGCGCGCGTTGATGTCCGACAGGCGGAACAGCGTCAGGAAATCCGCGCAGTTGAAGTCGGGATCCCAGGCCGGGGCGCCGCAAATCTTCGCACCGAGACGCAGGTAACCCTTGATCAGCGGCGGCGGCGCGACGACGGTGCCCGTCTGCAGTTCGTCGACCGGCAAGGCCGTGTGCGGGAACGCGCGATACTCGGGCGCCGTCAGCGAGCCCGCCGACAGCGACTGGTACAGGTTGGCCGCATAGTGGCCGCCGTCGGCCATCGACACGCTCGCGCAGCCGAGCATCGTTTCGTAGCCGTTCTGCATCATGTACGCGCCCAGACCGCCCCACAGCGCCATGATGACGGCGCCGCTGCGGTAGTCGCTGTGCACGCACGAGCGGCCGACCTCGACCATCTTGCCGCGCAGGTGCGTGAGGCGCGACAGGTCGAATTCGCCTTCGGCGTACAGGCGGCCGACACGCGCCGCCTGGTGCGGCGGCAGCACGCGGTACGTGCCGACGACTTTCAGCGTGTCGAGATCGCGGACCAGCAGGTGGTCGCAATACACGTCGAACGGATCGACGTCGAGACCGGACGGGCCGCTGACCTGCGCGCCCATCTCCTCGGCGAACACGTTGTAGCGCAGGCGCTGGGCTTCGCGCAATTCGTCTTCCGTACGCGCCCATGCGGCGCGCAGGCGATACTCCGATGTGACGGTTTCACTGGCGCGCGGCAGGTGGCGCCGCGACGTGTCGAGGGGCAGCGAGGCAAAAGGGAGCGTAGGCGTCGGCAGTTCTCGCATTAGGCTTTCCTGATCGTAAGGAATAGGACGACATGCCCGCCAATGTAGTAACCGGCCGTGACCGTTATGTGGCACGACCGTGTCTTTTCAATGACGTGTCGCCGAATTGACTTTAGCAGAAAGCTTGCGAAACCGTACGATCAATCCCTTCAAACCCATTCAGGCGGGCTTCACACCAGTTCGGGCGTCAGTACCGCCCGCAGCACGGCCTGCCGGCTGCCGTCGCGCGTGCGGCTCGCGAGCCACACGATTCCGCCCTTCTTGACGCTCCAGCTGTCGTCGCCGTCGCCGACGATCAATTGTGCGGCGACGCTGCCGAGCGTCGGCTGGTGGCCGACGATCACGACCGTCGGCGCGATGCCTTCCGGCCAGCCGGCCGCCGCCAGCACGTCGTCGACACTGCCGCCCGGCGCAAGCGCGTCGACCGTGCGGTACTGGTCGGTCAGCGCCTCGACGGTCTGCACGGTTCGCGCCGCCGGGCTCGCGAGGATCACGGCATTCGTCTCGAGCCGGCCGCGCAGCCATTTGGCCATCGCCTGCGCGTCCTTGCGGCCGCGCACGGTGAGCTGGCGCGCGAGATCGCTCGTCGCGTAATCTTCGGCTTCGGCGTGGCGCCACAGGATCAGGTTCATCATGATGTTCTCCTTGCTTCGGCGAGCGGCCGTGCGCGCATGCGCGCGGGCCGGCCGATCATCATGGGAATTGTCGCAAATCGTGGCGAATTCGCCGCCGCGGCATTTACCCGCATATCGTGATTGACCGAATCGGCCATTCAACGTTATCATCTTTGGCTCGTCGGAGCGTAGCGCAGCCTGGTAGCGCATCTGATTTGGGATCAGAGGGTCGTAGGTTCGAATCCTATCGCTCCGACCAAAGGAATCAAGGGGTTACATGCCAAAAGCGTGTAACCCCTTTTCCGTTTACGGGCGATTTTTACGAAGCCCTTGAATCGCCCACTCGTTTTCACGGCTCGCCGCAGTGCGGCCAAGCACGAACCAACCGCCACGCCCGCGCGCCCCCCGCCCCGCGCACGGAACTTGCTGGAACACGCGATAATACGTGTGAACAACCCGCATCCGCGCATGAAAAACAACATTCTCGAAACCGCCCTCTGCGCGTCGCTGCTCGTGCTCGCCACCGCCGGCACCGCGTCGGCGAAAGCGCTCGACGACGCGCTCGATTGCCATTCGACCGGCCACCAGTTCGTCGCGCCGCTGCTCGCGGCCGGCGACATCCAGTCGGAGCCGATGCACGTCGAGTCGAATTCGGTCAATGCGTTCCGCACGAACCGCGCGCTGACGGCGTACGGCTTCGGCGTCTACGTCGTGCTCGGCTACCAGGCGAACGACCCGATCTTCCGTCCGGGCGACGGCAAGCCGATCGGCGACTGGGCGTACGGTGTCGTCGTGCGCGGCACGAAGAGCGCGGTCGAGGAAGCCGTGCGCAAGGCCGGCAGCGACGCAACCGTCAAACAGGCGTTCCCGTTCCTGACCGCGATCGTCTGCTCGTCGGATTGAGCGGACCGTCAGCACCCGCGCTGCGCGGCCGCTGATCGCACGGGGGGCGACGCCTAGCGAGTGCCACCATCGAGATATCCGCCGGGCCCGAGCCACCCTCCCGGCCCCGCTATCGCGCCGTCACGCGCCGGTATAAACCACGCGATACGGGATACCGACCTTCTCCCACTCCGCCGCCTCCTGGCTGAGGCTGTAGTCGGTCAGCGGGTTCTGCTCGACCCACGCGCTCGGCAGACGCACCTCGTACCCGCCCTTCTTCATCTGCGAAACGGAAATATCGGGCAGCCCCGCATCGGTCCGGCGCCGGCACAGCAGCGCCGCGAGCCGCAGGCAGAACAGCAGCGGCCACTCGACCTCGCGCGCCTGCGACAGCTTGCCGAGCTTGCCCGCATGGCCGAGCACGAGCGCGGCGAGCCGCGCCTGGTCGGTGCGCGAGAAACCCGGCATATCCGCGTTGCTCGCGATATAGGCCGAATGCTTGTGATACGCGCTGTGCGAGATCGACAGGCCGATCTCGTGCAACGCGGCCGCCCAGCCGAGGAACATCCGCCCTTCCTCGCGCGCTTCCTCGTCGTCTTCCTCGAGCTCGTCGTAGAAACGCACCGCGAGCGCGCCGATCCGCTCGGCTTGCGCACGATCGACGCCGTAGCGGCGCGTGAAACCCTCGACGGTCACCGCGCGCATGTCCTCGTGCTGCGTCCGGCCGAGCAAGTCGTACAGCACGCCGAGGCGCAGCGCGCCATCGGTCGTATCGACGTAGTCGACGCCCAACTCCTCGAACACCGCCAGCATGATCGCGAGGCCGCCGGCGAGTACCGGCACGCGGTCGGGCTTCAGCGCGATCAGCTTCAGCCGGTTGACGTTCTCCGACTTGATCAGCGCACGCTTCAGGCGCTCGAGGCCGCCGCGCGAAATGCCGTGGGTGATGCCCGGATCGTTGAAGCCGTTCGCCTCGACGAGTTCCGCGAGCGCGCGCGCGGTGCCGGACGAACCGATCGCCTGGTCCCAGCCGGCCTTCTTGTATTCGCTCGAAATGATCTGGATCTCGCGCTTGGCCGCGAGTTCGGCCTGCCGCATCGTGTATTCGTCGACGTTGCCGGCCGGGAAGAAGGTGCGGCTATGGCTCACGCAACCGATATAGAGGCTCTCCATCACGATCGGCGTGTAGTGCGAGCCGATGATGAATTCGGTCGAGCCGCCGCCGATGTCGACGACGAGCCGCTTGCCGGCGCTCGCCGGCACCGAGTGCGCAGCGCCCGCATAGATGAGGCGCGCCTCTTCGCGGCCCGCGATCACTTCGATCGGGAACCCGAGCGCCGCCTCGGCCTCGCCGAGGAATTCGGGGGCGTTCTTCGCGACGCGCAGCGTGTTGGTCGCCACCGCGCGCACATGATCGGGATGGAAGTCGCGCAGGCGCTCGCCGAACCGCTTGAGCGCCTCCCAGCCACGCTCCTGCGACGCGCGATCGAGCATCTTGTCGCTCGACAGCCCCGCCGCCAGCCGAACCGGCTCGCGCAGCGCGTCGACGGGATAGATCTGGCTGCCCGCCGGCGTTTCCTCGACGCGCCCGACGATCAGCCGGAAGCTGTTCGAGCCGAGATCCACGGCAGCCAGCAAGTGGGGAGTTGTAACCATCAGAAGGGGCTCCGTGCGCGTTCTTCCGCGGCAGCCGTTCCGGCAACCGCGGGCGATCAATCAAAGGCGACATTTTAAGCGTGGAACGCTTGCCGTTGCCACGCTTCACGGGCACACGCTTCACGGGCATGCACACTGCTCCATTCCATATAGCCGAAACATTTATGCGACGAAAGGGTTCGGGCGTAGAATTTCCCGATATAAAACCATGATTGTCATCAGCACGTCATCGTACCGTGAGAGTTTCCGAGCGTCCTTTCGAATCATCGCCTGAATTACCCCCTACTCTGCCGATGTCCGTCCGTTACCCGCTTCTCAATCGTGAACTCGGCATCCTCGGTTTCAACGAGCGCGTGCTGGCCCAGGCGGCCGACCCGCAAGTCCCGTTGCTCGAGCGCCTGCGCTTCATCTGCATCACCAGCAGCAACCTCGACGAATTCTTCGAAGTCCGGATGGCCGGCCTGCAGGAGCAGATCCGCGACAACCCCGGCGCGCTGACGCCCGACGGCATGTCGTTGCAGCACGCGTACGATCTCGTCGTCGAACGCGCGCAGCGGCTCGTGCATCGACAGTACACGATGCTGCACGAAACCGTGCTGCCGGCGCTCGAACAGGAAGGCATCTACTTCCATGCGAGCGACACGTGGAACGACGAGCAGCTCGAATGGGCGCGACGCTACTTCCTCGACGAACTGCTGCCCGTGCTGACGCCGATCGGCCTCGATCCGGCCCACCCGTTCCCGCGCGTGCTGAACAAGAGCCTGAACTTCGTCGTCGAGCTCGAAGGCCGCGACGCATTCGGCCGCCAGGCCGTGATGGGCATCGTGCAGGCGCCGCGCGCGCTGCCGCGCGTCGTGCGCATGCCGCATGCGCTGTCGGGTTTCGAGCACGGCTTCGTGCTGCTGAGCTCGTTCATGCAGCGCTTCGTCGGCGAACTCTTTCCGCAACTCGTCGTGAAGAGCTGCAACCAGTTCCGCATCACGCGCAACAGCGAGCTGTTCGTCGACGAAGACGAAATCACGAACCTGCGTGTCGCGTTGCAGGGCGAATTGCCCGCGCGCCATCTCGGCAACGCGGTGCGCCTCGAAGTGTCGGCCGACACGCCGCTGCACATCGTGCGGCGCCTGCTCGAGGAAAGCGAACTCGGCGACAAGGACTGCTATCGCGTGGCCGGCTCCGTGAACCTCGTGCGCCTGATGCAGATTCCCGATCTCGTCGATCGCCCCGACCTGAAGTTCGCGCCGTTCACCGCGTCGACGCCGTCGGCAATCGTCAACGCGCCGACGATGTTCGACGCGATCGATGCCGGCGACATCCTGCTGCACCACCCGTACGAGAGCTTCCAGCCCGTGCTCGAACTGCTGCAGCAGGCCGCGAAAGACCCGAGCGTCGTCGCGATCAAGCAGACGATCTACCGCACCGGCACCGACTCGCCGCTGATGGACGCGCTGATGGAAGCCGCGCGCAACGGCAAGGAAGTGACCGTCGTCGTCGAGCTGCTCGCGCGCTTCGACGAGGAAACCAACATCAACTGGGCGTCGCAGCTCGAAGCCGTCGGCGCGCATGTCGTGTACGGCGTGGTCGGCCACAAGTGCCACGCGAAGATGATGCTGATCGTGCGGCGCGTCGTGCAGGCCGGCAAGGCTGCGCTGCGCCGCTACGTGCACCTCGGCACCGGCAACTATCATCCGCGCACGGCGCGCCTCTACACCGACTTCGGGCTGATGACGGCCGACCAGAAGATCTGCGAGGACGTGCATCACGTGTTCCAGCAACTGACCGGAATCGGCGGCGAATTGACGCTGCACGAGCTGTGGCAGTCGCCGTTCACGCTGCATCCGCGCATCATCGATTCGATCCGCGCGGAGATCGACAATGCGCAGGCCGGCAAGCGCGCGCGCATCGTCGCGAAAATGAACGCGCTGCTGGAGCCGTCGGTGATCGCCGCGCTGTACGAAGCGTCGCAGGCCGGCGTCAAGGTCGACCTGATCGTGCGCGGCGTCTGCGCGCTGAAGCCCGGCGTGCCGGGGCTGTCGGAAAACATCACGGTGCGCTCGATCGTCGGCCGCTTCCTCGAACACCACCGCATCTACTACTTCCACGCGGGAGGCGCCGAGGAGGTCTATCTGTCGAGCGCCGACTGGATGGACCGCAACCTGTTCCGCCGCGTCGAAGTCGCGTTCCCGATCCGCGAGCGCAAGCTCAAGCGGCGCGTGATCGCCGAAGGGCTGTCGGTATGCCTCGGCGACAACCAGTCGGCATGGCAGATGCACAGCGACGGTCACTATCGCCGGCGCCGCACCGGCAAGACGATCCGCAACGCACAGCTCGGGCTGCTCGCGAAGTTCTGCTCGTGAGCAGCCGGCGCGATACGAGTCGCGCCGACGCTTCGCCATGAAAAAAGCAGCCCGCGGGCTGCTTTTTTTCGACTGCCGCACCACTACACGATCATGCTTCGTAAGCGGCCGGCCGAATCGCGATCACGCGCGAGCCCGGAAACCGCGCGGTGAACGTACTGCCGCGGCCTTCCTCGCTCTGCACGTACAGATGCGCGTCGTGCCGCTGCAGCACGTGCTTGACGATCGCGAGCCCGAGGCCCGTGCCGCCGGTGTCGCGCGAACGGCTGCGATCGACACGGTAGAAGCGCTCGGTGAGCCGCGGCAAATCGGCGGCCGGAATCCCGAAGCCGCTGTCCGTGACGGAGAACACGCCCTGCGCGCCCTCGCGCCGCCACGACACGACGATCTTGCCGCCGTCCGGCGTATAGCGGATCGCATTCGTGACGAGATTCGCGAACGCGCTGAACAGCTCCGTCTGCGCGCCCGTGACGCCGAGCGTCTCGTCGATCGAGAACGCGATGTCGTGATGCCCGTTCGACAGCGTGTGCGCATCTTCCTTCAGATGGTCGAACACCGCACGCATGTCGATCGCGTGATCGACCGGCGGCTTGCTCTCGCCTTCCAGCTTCGCGAGCACCAGCAGGTCGGTCACGATGTGCCGCATCCGCGATGCCTGCTGCTCCATCATGTCGAGATAGCGCGCGCGGTCCTCCTCGTTCAGCGGCAGCTCGCGCATCGTCTCGAGGAAGCCCGACAGCACGGTGAGCGGCGTCTTCAACTCGTGCGACACGTTCGCGACGAAGTCGCGCCGCATCGCGTCGGTGCGCTCGAGCTCGGTGATGTCCTGCGTGAGCAGCAGCTTGCGGTTCTCGCCGTACGGAAACACCTGCACGGCCAGCACGTTCTGCCGCGAGTCGCCCATGCCGCGCATCAACAGCGTCTCGTCGTAATGCTGCGCATTGAGGTAGCGGACGAAATCGGGATGACGCACCAGGTTCGTGATGTGCTGGCGCAGGTCGCGCTTCGCATCGAGGCCGAAATGGACTTCGGCGATCGCGTTGCACCACTCGATCTGGTCGTGGTCGTCGAGCATCGCGACGCCGTTCGGCGACGCCTGGATCGCCTGGATGAAGCGCGAATGCTGCTGCTCGACCTGTCGCACCTGCGCATGCCACTGCTTCGCGAGCTTGTGCAGCCGATAGTAGATCTCGCCCCAGATGCCCGGCGCGCTCGGCACTTCGCCGTAGACGGGCGCATCGAGCAGGCGCCACAGACGCTGCGTATGGAAGGTGCTGAAAAAGCCCTGCGCGACCAGCATCACGACCACGAACACGAGGCCCGCGGTCGGGCCGGCAAAGACGCCGACCAACACGCCGATCAGCACGAGCAGCACGAGCGACACCAGGAAGCGCGCCCAGATGATGTTCATGATTCAGCGTCCGAAAGAAGGAACGGCAGCCGCGGCACGCGGCATGCCCGAATACGTTACGCGTGCTTGGCGAGGCGGTAGCCGCTGCCGCGCACGGTTTCGATCATCGCATCGCAGCCGGCCGGTTTCAAGGCCGCGCGCAATCGTTTGATGTGCACGTCGACGGTACGCTCCTCGACGAACACGTGGTCGCCCCACACCTGGTCGAGCAGTTGCGTGCGGCTGTGCACGCGCTCCGGATGCGTCATGAAGAAATGCAGCAGGCGGAACTCGGTCGGGCCGAGATCGAGCTTGATCTCGCTGCCGTCGCCGTGCGCGGCGACGCGATGCGTGGCCGGGTCGAGACGCAGCCCGTTGATCGACACGACGTCCTCGGTCAGCTGCGGCGCGCGGCGGCGCAGCACGGCCTTGATGCGCGCCATCAGTTCCTTCGGCGAGAACGGCTTCGTCACGTAGTCGTCCGCGCCGATTTCGAGGCCGAGCACCTTGTCCTGCTCGTCGCCGCGGGCGGTAAGCATGATGATCGGAATGTGCTTGGTCCGTTCGTTGTTGCGCAGGTCGCGCGCGAACGCGATGCCGGACTTGCCCGGCAGCATCCAGTCGAGCAGCACGAGATCGGGCAGCACGTCGCTGATCAGGTTCTGCGCCTGTTCGGCGTTGTACGCGCGGATCGGGCAGTGACCGGCGTGCTGGAGATTCACCGAGATCAGTTCGGAAATCGCGGGCTCATCTTCAACGACGAGAATGTTGCTGGGCATCGGCACCTCTGTTCTTCCTATGGAGTCGATTAACTGTTGGCTTCGCGATCGAGCGTGTCGCGCGGCTGGTGCCGCACGTCGGTGCCCTTCACGATGTAGATGATGAATTCGGCGATGTTCTTCGCGTGGTCGCCGATCCGTTCGATCGCCTTCGCGATGAACAGGTAGTCGAGGCCCACCGAGATCGTGCGCGGATCTTCCTGCATGTACGACACGAGCTTGCGCACGAACGCGCGGAATTCCATGTCGATTTCCTTGTCGTCCTTGACGATCTGCGCGGCGGCCACCGTGTCGAGGCGCGCGAACGCGTCGAGCGCGCGGCGCAGGATCGTCACGGCCATCTCGCCCGACACCTTGATCTCGGCGATGTTGACCGCACGCGCGGACGGCTCGTCGACCAGGCGGCGCACGCGCTTGGCGATCTTCTCGGCTTCGTCGCCGGCGCGCTCGAGGTTCGTAATCGTTTTCGAAATCGACATCAAAAGACGCAGGTCGCGCGCGGCAGGCTGCCTCCGCGCGATGATGTTGCCGCATTCCTGGTCGATGTCCACTTCCATCGCGTTCAGCGTTTCCTCGGCCGCGATCACCTTCTCGGCCGTATCGCGATCGAACTCGTTCAGCGCGCGCATCGCGCCGACGATCTGCGACTCCACGAGTCCGCCCATTTCCAGCACTTTCGACGACACGGCATTCAGGTCCGCGTCGAACTGGCTCGACAGATGTTTATCCGACATGGTTGTTGTTCTCCGTCATCAGCCGAAGCGGCCGGTGATGTAGTCTTCCGTTTCCTTGCGCACCGGCTTGATGAAGATCTTTTCGGTGTCGCCGAACTCGATCAGCTCGCCCAGGTACATGTAGGCCGTGTAATCCGAGCAGCGTGCGGCCTGCTGCATGTTGTGCGTGACGATCACGACCGTGTAGTCGCTCTTCAGCTCCGCGATCAGCTCTTCGATGCGGCCCGTCGAGATCGGGTCGAGCGCCGAGCACGGTTCGTCGAGCAGCAGCACTTCCGGACGGATCGCGATGCCGCGCGCGATGCACAGACGCTGCTGCTGGCCGCCCGACAGCCCGTAGCCGCTCTGGCCCAGCTTGTCCTTCACTTCGTTCCACAGCGCGGCCTTCGTGAGCGCCCACTCGACGCGATCGTCCATTTCCGAGCGCGTGAGCTTTTCGAACATCTTCACGCCGAACGCGATGTTGTCGTAGATCGACATCGGGAACGGGGTCGGCTTCTGGAACACCATGCCGATCCGCGCGCGCAGCAGCGAGATGTCGCGCTTCGTCGTCAGCAGGTTCTCGCCGTCCATCAGGATTTCGCCTTCGGCGCGCTGCTCCGGATAGAGCGCGAACATCTTGTTGAACGTGCGCAGCAGCGTCGACTTGCCGCAGCCCGACGGGCCGATGAACGCCGTCACCTTCCCTTCGGGAATGCGCAGGTTGATGTTCTTCAGCGCGTGGAACTTGTTGTAGAAGAAATTGAGGTTGTTGACCTCGATCTTCGCGTTCAGCGGCGCGAGCGGACGGCCGTGCGCCGCGTCTTGCGTGCCGGCGGGCGCAGCGGTGCGCTCGACGGGATTCAGGTGGCTTTCTGCCATATTCATCGGATTGCTCCGCCGTTACTTTTTCGAGAAGATCGAGCGCGCCAGGACGTTCAGTCCGAGCACCCCGAGCGTAATCAGGAACACGCCCGCCCATGCGAGCGACTGCCATTCCGCGAACGGGCTCATCGCGAACTTGTAGATCGTGACCGGCAGGTTCGCCATCGGCTGGCTCATGTCGACCGAGAAGAACTGGTTCGACAGCGCGGTAAACAGCAGCGGCGCCGTTTCGCCGGCGATCCGCGCGACCGCGAGCAGCACGCCCGTCACGATCCCGCCGACCGACGCGCGCAGCGTGATCTTCAGCACCATCCTCCACTTCGGCGTGCCGAGCGCGACGGCCGCTTCGCGCAGCGCGTTCGGCACGAGCTTCAGCATGTTCTCGGTCGTGCGGATCACGATCGGGATCTGCAGCAGCGCCAGCGCGATCACGCCGGCCCAACCGGAGAAACGCCCCGACTTCGCGACGACGATCGCATACACGAACAGGCCGATCACGATCGACGGCGCGGACAGCAGGATGTCGTTGATGAAGCGGATCGTGCTCGCCAGCAGGTTCTTCTGCCCGTATTCGGCGAGATAGACGCCCGCGAGGATGCCGATCGGCGTGCCGACCAGCGTGCCGAAGCCGCACAGCAGCAGGCTGCCGACGATCGCGTTCGCGAGACCGCCGCCTTCCGTGTTCGGCGCCGGCGTCGATTCGGTGAACAGTTGCAGCGACAGGCCGCCGACGCCGAGGTGCACCGTCGTGTAGAGAATCCACACGAGCCACAGCAGGCCGAAGGCCATCGCGCCGAGCGACGCGGTGAGCGCGATCGCGTTGACGACCTTGCGCTTGCGCTGCAGGCGGTTGCGCATCGCGTCGAGCGCGGCGCCGCTCGGCCCCGGGAAATTCATGATGGGCTCGCTCATTTCTTGCCCTCTCCCTTCTCGAGACGAAGCAGCAGCAGTTTGGAGATGGACAGCACGATGAACGTGATCACGAACAGGATCAGGCCGAGCTCCATCAGCGCGGACGTGTGCAGGCCCGGCTGCGCTTCCGCGAATTCGTTCGCGAGCGCCGACGTGATGCTGTTGCCCGGCGCGAACAGCGACACGCTGTCGAGCAGGTTCGTGTTGCCGATCACGAAGGTCACGGCCATCGTTTCGCCGAGCGCGCGGCCGAGGCCGAGCATCACGCCGCCGATCACGCCGGTCTTCGTATAGGGCAGCACGACCTTCCACATCACTTCCCAGGTCGTGCAGCCGATCCCGTATGCCGATTCCTTCAGCAGCACCGGCGTGACCTCGAACACGTCGCGCATCACCGACGCGATGTACGGAATGATCATGATCGCGAGAATCACGCCGGCCGCGAGGATGCCGATGCCGATCGGCGCGCCGGACGTCAGCGGGCCGAGCACCCACACGTCCTTGAGCAGCCGGCCGATCGGTTTCTGGAAATATTCGGCGAAGATCGGCGCGAACACGAGCAGCCCCCACATGCCGTACACGATCGACGGAATCGCGGCGAGCAGCTCGATCGCGATGCCGAGCGGACGGCGCAGCCACACGGGCGCGAGCTCGGTGAGGAACAGCGCGATGCCGAAACTGACCGGCACCGCGATGACGAGTGCAATGATCGACGTCACGATCGTGCCGTAGATCGGCACGAGTGCGCCGTAGATGTCCGAGTTGGGATCCCACTCGGATTGCCACAGGAAGCCGAGGCCGAACTTCTGGATGGTCGGCAGCGACGCAATGATCAGGGAAATGATGATCCCGCCGAGCAGCAGCAGGGTCACGATCGCGGCCAGCCGCGCAAGGCCGCCGAACAGGACATCCCCGAGACGGCTCGGCGCGCGCTGCTGCGCACTGTCGGGCGATCGGGAGGACGGGTATGAAATATCAGACATGGGTGCCTGCTTTTGATCGCCGGGCGCCGTAACGCCCGGCTTTACCGCACACACTGCCCGACCGGCACGGCCGGGCAGCGAACCGCTGGATGGCTTACTCGGCGGCGACCGGCTTGCCCGAAGCGTCCGTCACCTTCGTCTTCCACTGCTTGCGGATTTCCGTCTCGACCGTCGCCGGCAGCGAGATGTAGTCGAGGCTGTCGGCAGCCTTCTCGCCGTTCTTGAACGCCCAGCTGAAGAACTTCAGCGTTTCCGCGCCCTGCTCCGGCTTGTCCTGCTTCGCGTGCAGCAGCACGAACGTCGCGCCGACGACCGGCCACGCGTCCTTGCCCGGCTGGTTCGTCAGGATCTGGTAGAACGACTTCGACCAGTTCGCGCCGGCTGCAGCGGCCTTGAACGTTTCCGTCTTCGGCTCGACCACCGTGCCCGTCGAATTCTTCAGCGCAGTGTAGGTCATGTTGTTCTTCTTCGCGTACGCCCACTCGACGTAGCCGATCGCGCCCGGCAGGCGCTGCACGAAGGCCGCGACGCCGTCGTTGCCCTTGCCGCCCGTGCCCGTCGGCCAGTTGACCGTCGTGCCTTCGCCGATCTTCGACTTCCACTCGTCGTTGACCTTCGACAGGTAGTTCGTCCAGATGAAGCTCGTGCCCGAGCCGTCGGCGCGGCGGACCACGGCGATGTCCGTATCCGGCAGCTTGACCTTCGGGTTCAGCGCGGCGATCGCCGGGTCGTTCCACTTCTTGATCTTGCCGAGGTAGATGTCGCCGAGCACCGGGCCCGACAGCGTCAGTTCGCCGGCCTTCACGCCCGGCACGTTGACGACCGGCACCACGCCGCCGACCACCGTCGGGAACTGGAACAGGCCTTCCTTCGCGAGATCTTCGTCCTTCAGCGGCGCGTCCGAACCGGCAAAATCGACCGTCTTCGCGTTGATCTGCTTCAGGCCGCCCGACGAGCCGATGCCTTGGTAGTTGACCTTCGCGCCGCCGGACTGCTGGTAGTCGGCAGCCCATTTCGTATAGATCGGCATCGCGAACGTGCTGCCTGCGCCCGTGATGTCGGCAGCTTGAGCGGCGACGGCGAAAAGCGCGCCAGCCAGGCCGGCAATCGCGGTTTGCATCAATTTCATGAGACCTCCAGTGTGTGAGCGGATGACTACGGCACCGCGAAGGTTAGGGGCTGCTCATGACGGTAATGTGACAATCGATGAAACTGGCGTGACAGTAACATGACTGGTTGAAAGGGAATATCGGGTCGCGCGTCGGGGCGTGGGAGCGGCGCGGGCGGCAAGAATTGCCTGGCTCGAAGGGAGGGGATGAACGCCGTTTCAACGGCGTGCGAGCGCATCGTAGCGCGGCGTCGGACGGACGGGAAGCCCGGTCCGGCCGGAAGTCTGCTTCCGGGGTCGGATGCCGGATTCGATGGGAGGGATGCGTTTACCGAAGCTTGCTGCTATTAGGTAACGCAAACCTTTGCGTCTGACAAAAACGACGGCGCCCGAGGGCGCCGCACACACTTCGTCGGGAGCCAGCGCGCGGGCGGCCGGACCGCCGCGCGCGCCCGCCCCGGTCAGGCCGTCGCCGCGCGCACCGCGTCGGCGATCGTCTCCGCATGGCGCACCGCGTCGGCCGCCTGCTGCGCTTCGACCATCACGCGCAGCACGGGCTCCGTGCCCGACGCGCGGATCAGCACGCGGCCGCTGCCGGCAAGCTCGGCTTCGGCGGCATCGATCGCCGCACGAATCGACGCGCTGCCCTTCCAGTCGGCGCCCGGTTTCATCCGCACGTTGATCAGCTTCTGCGGGAACAGCGTGACGCCGTCGAGCACCTGCGCGAGGGTGCGGCCGCTGCGCTTGAGCGCGGCCAGCACGAGCAGCGCCGACACGATGCCGTCGCCGGTCGAGTGCCGGTCGAGCGACAGGATGTGGCCCGACCCTTCCGCGCCGAGCTGCCAGCCGTGCTCGCGCAACTGCTCGAGCACGTAGCGGTCGCCGACCGCCGCGCGGACGAACTTCACGCCCTCGCGCTGCAGCGCGACTTCGACGGCAAGGTTCGTCATCAGCGTGCCGACCGCGCCTTCGACCTTGCCGTCGGTCGCGATCCGGTCCTTCACGAGCACGTAGAGCAGCTCGTCGCCGTTGTACAGGCGGCCGGTCGCGTCCACGACCTGCAGACGATCGGCGTCGCCGTCGAGCGCGATGCCGAGATCGGCATGGTTCGCCCGCACCGCGCGCACCAGCGCGTCGGGCGCGGTCGCGCCGACGCCGTCGTTGATGTTGAAGCCGTTCGGCGCGACGCCGATCGGAATCACGTCAGCGCCGAGCTCGTGGAACACGTGCGGCGCGATCTGGTACGCGGCGCCATGCGCGCAATCGATCACGAGCTTCAGCCCGCGCAGGTCGAACGCGGCCGGGAACGTGCTCTTGCAGAACTCGATGTAGCGGCCGGCTGCGTCGTCGAGGCGGCGAGCCTTGCCGAGGCCGTCCGACGGCGCGCATTCGAGCGGCTTGTCGAGCCACGCTTCGATCGCGGCCTCGGTGTCGTCGGGCAGCTTGTTGCCGTCGGCCGAGAAAAACTTGATCCCGTTGTCGTGATACGGGTTGTGCGACGCGCTGATCACGACACCGGCCGACAGACGCAGCGCCCGCGTCAGATACGCGACGCCGGGCGTCGGCATCGGGCCGGCCAGCATCACGTCGACGCCGGCCGCCGAGAATCCGGCCTCGAGCGCGGCTTCGAGCATGTAGCCCGATACGCGTGTGTCCTTGCCGATCAACACGGTCGGACGCGAGCCTGCCGCGACGTCGGCCGAGCCGGCCAGTACCTTGCCGGCCGCATAGCCGAGGCGCAACACGAAGTCCGGCGTGATGGGCGCTTCGCCCACCGTGCCGCGAATGCCGTCCGTGCCGAAATATCGACGTCCCATGGGGTCCTTCCTCCTTCGTCTTTCGTCTTTCTGACTTGCTTATCGTTGCCGCGCGGCTGCGCGCACGGCATTCCATACTTTCAGCGCATCGACCGTCGCCGCGACGTCGTGCACGCGCACGATCGCCGCGCCCCGCTCGACCGCGCACAACGCGGCCGCCACGCTCGCCGCGACGCGCTCCATCGGCGGCTTGCCGCCGATCACCGCGCCGAGCATCGACTTGCGCGACATGCCCGCGAGAATCGGATAAGCGCGCCCGTCGGGCCGCGCGGGCGCCGTGTCCGGCAACGCGGCCAGCAGCGCATAGTTGTCGTCGACGACCGCCTTGCCGAACCCGAAACCGGGATCGACGCAGATCCGCTCCGCCGCCACCCCCGCGTCGCGCAACGCCTGCGCGCGCGCGGCGAGGAAATCGCGCACGTCGGTCACGACGTCGCCGTAGTCGGGCTCGCCGACCTGCATCGTCTGCGGCTCGCCGAGCATGTGCATCGCGCACAGACCGCTATTGCCGTCGCGCACCGCGTCGATGGCGCCCGGCTGGCGGAACCCCCAGATGTCGTTGATCAGGTCCGCGCCGGCGGCCAGCGCCGCGCGCATCACGGCCGGCTTGTACGTATCGATCGACAGCGGCACGTTCAACGGCCGCAGCGCCTCGACGAGCGGAATCACGCGCACGAGCTCCTCGTCGAGCGGCACCGGCGGCGCGCCGGGGCGCGTCGATTCGCCGCCGATGTCGATGAGGTCCGCGCCGTCGGCGATCATCCGCTCGGCCTGGCGCAGCGCATCGTCGCGCGCGAGGAAGCGGCCGCCGTCGGAGAACGAATCGGGCGTGGCGTTGAGGATGCCCATCACGAGCGGGCGTTCGAACGTCAGTTCGAAGCGGCCGCACTGGAGCGGCGCGGGAATGAACGGGGACACTGCGGAATCGGACACGAGCAACGGGCGTGGATGAATGCAAAACGGGCCGGTGTGAAGCCACACCAGCCCGTGAACGGTGCTAAAGCGGAGATTATGCCGCCGGCGTCGCCGGCGCCGGCGCGCTGCCGGGCTTGACCTCGGCACTGCCGCCGCCCGACGAATCGCCGCCGACAGCCGGCGAGCTCTTCGGCGAGCGCGGCGGACGGCCTTCCATGATGTCGTTGATCTGATCGGCGTCGATCGTCTCCCACTCCATCAGCGCGGCCGTCATCGCCTCGACCTTGTCGCGGTTCTCCTCGAGCAGGCGACGCGCGAGGTTGTACTGATCGTCCAGCACGCGACGGATTTCCGAGTCGACCTTCTGCTGCGTCGCTTCCGAGATCGTGCGCGTGAAGCCGCGGCCGAACGGCGACGCATCGTTCTCGTCGTCGACGTAGACCATCGGCCCGAGCGCGTCGGTCATGCCGAACCGCGCAACCATCGCACGCGCGGTCTGCGTGGCCTTGTTGAAGTCGTCGGATGCGCCGGTGCTGACCAGGTTCATGAACAACTCTTCGGCCACCCGGCCACCGAACAGGATCGCGAGGCGGTCGAGCAGGTAATCCTTCGAATACGTCTCGTTGTCATGCTCCGGCAGCTGCCACGTGACGCCCAGCGCGCGACCGCGCGGGATGATCGTGACCTTGTGCACCGGGTCGGCCTTCGGCAGCAGCTTCGCGATCACCGCGTGACCCGACTCGTGGTACGCGGTGGCGCGCTTCGCTTCCTCGCGGATCACCGCCGACTTGCGCTCCGGACCCATGAAGATCTTGTCCTTCGCGTCCTCGAAATCCTGCATCTCGACGATGCGCTTGCCGCGACGGGCGGCGAACAGCGCAGCTTCGTTCACGAGGTTCGCGAGATCGGCGCCCGAGAAGCCCGGCGTGCCGCGTGCGATGACCGCCGCGTCGACGTCGTTCGCGATCGGCACCTTGCGCAGGTGCACGCGCATGATCTGCTCGCGGCCGCGGATGTCCGGCAGGCCGACATAGACCTGGCGGTCGAAACGGCCCGGACGCAGCAGCGCCTTGTCGAGCACGTCGGAACGGTTGGTCGCGGCGATCACGATCACGCCCGAGTTCGCCTCGAAGCCGTCCATCTCGACCAGCATCTGGTTCAGCGTCTGTTCGCGCTCGTCGTTGCCGCCGCCCATGCCGGCGCCGCGATGACGGCCGACCGCGTCGATTTCGTCGATGAACACGATGCACGGCGCATGCTTCTTCGCCTGCTCGAACATGTCGCGCACACGGGCCGCGCCGACGCCGACGAACATTTCGACGAAGTCCGAACCCGAGATGCTGAAGAACGGCACCTTCGCTTCACCCGCGATCGCGCGGGCCAGCAGCGTCTTGCCGGTACCCGGCGGGCCGACCAGCAGCACGCCGCGCGGAATGCGGCCGCCCAGTTTCTGGAATTTCTGCGGATCGCGCAGGAAGTCGACGAGCTCGGACACTTCTTCCTTCGCTTCGTCGCAGCCCGCGACGTCGGAGAAGTTCACCGCGTTGTTGTTCTCGTCGATCAGCCGCGCACGCGATTTCCCGAACGAGAATGCGCCGCCTTTGCCGCCCCCCTGCATCTGCCTCATCATGTAGAACCAGAACACGATGATCAGGATCGTCGGCCCGAGGTAGTACAGCGCGGACATCAGCGCGTTCGGCTCGTCGTCGGCCTTGCCGCTGACCTGCACGCCGTACTTCATCAGATCGCCGACCATCCAGATGTCGCCGGGCGACACGATCTGGTATTTCTGGCCATCAGCCGGAGTGACGGTGAGGTTGCGCCCCTGAACGATGACGTTCTTGACCTTGCCGTTCTTGGCGTCGTCCATGAACTGCGAATAGGACACGCCTTCCTGGACGCGGGGCTTGTCGAACTGCTTGAACACCGTAAACAGCACCAGTGCGATCACCAGCCACACCGCTGCCTTCGAAAACATATTGTTGTTCAAAGCACCACTCCTTCACTCGTAGACGAGCGCCTACATTTTCCTTGCGGCGCCCCTCGGTCATTCTAATCCAGTCCGACCACCCCTGCCATAAGCATTGACAACCGCCGCGATAGCGCTTCGCTTGTCCGGCAAGGGCCGGAGCCCGTTTGCGGCATCGCGTTCCGCATCAGCGCGGATGCTTCAGCTGCCGACCCAAAATGAACGTTTCGGACGATTTGTCGCGGGATGCCTTGGGCTTGCGCGGCGCGACAACCTTAAACTGCTGTTTGAACTTCTCGACGATCTGGCTGTAGCCGCTGCCGTGAAAGCACTTCACGAGCAGCGCACCGTCCGGCTTCAGATGGTTCTGCGCGAATTCGAGCGCCAGATCGCAGAGATGCTCGATGCGCGCCGCGTCCGCCGAGGCCACGCCGGAGAGGTTGGGGGCCATGTCCGAAATAACAAGGTCCACCGCGCGGCCTTCGAGCACTTCCTCGAGCTGGTGGAGGACGTCGTCCTCGCGGAAGTCGCCCTGCAGGAAGTGGACGTCGGCGATCGGCTCCATCGGCAGGATGTCGAGCGCAACGATCGTGCCGTCGATGCCGCCTTCGCGCTCCGCGTCGCGCTTCTTGCCCTGCGCGAGCTTGTTGCGGGCATACTGGCTCCAGCTGCCCGGCGTGGCGCCGAGGTCGACGATCACCTGGCCCGGACGGATCAGCTTGTCCTGCTCGTCGATTTCCTTCAGCTTGTACGCGGCGCGCGCGCGATAGCCCTCCCGCTGCGCCATTTTGACGTACGGGTCGTTGATGTGGTCGTGCAGCCAGTGCTGGTTGAAGCGGTTTTTTGCCATTCGAGAGAGAGATTGCTGCCCATTGCTTCGTGAAGCCGCGCTTTTAGCGGATAATACGCGTCTTCTTCGCGCGGCTGCGGCCCCTTTTCAGGCCCAAGCCGCGATTTTACGTGGTTTCGGCGCACGGCTGACGCGGTAACGTCCCGCGATCGCTTTTCAGTCAGCGCGCCCTTATTTAGATTTCGACATTTCCATGCCCGCCCTTTCGCTTTCTCCCGCCGAGCGCTCCGCGCTGCGCTCCCAGGCCCATGCGCTCAAGCCCGTCGTGCTGATCGGCGCCGAAGGGCTGACCGACGCCGTGCTGAAGGAAATCAAGGTGCACCTCGACGCGCACCAGCTGATCAAGATCCGCGTGTTCGGCGACGAACGCGACGAACGCATCGCGATCTACGACGAGATCTGCGACCGCCTGAACGCGGCGCCGATCCAGCACATCGGCAAGCTGCTGGTGATCTGGAAGCCCGAGGCCGCGGTGGCGGCCCCGTCCCGCGGCCGGCGTGCCGGCGCGCTGCCGAGCGCGGCCGAAGCCGTCGACGACAAGAAAGGCCGTGCACCGCGCACCGTCAAGGTCGTCAAGGTGTCGCCGAACGCGAGCCCCGTGCGCCGCCCGAGGCCGGTCAAGGTCACCGTGCGCGGCAACGAACGCGTGACCGCAGGCGGCACCGTGAAGCGCGCGAAAAAGCGCCAGGCCAGCACGAAGCGGCCGTTCCAGGACAAGTAAAACGCCTGTGCGGCACGGATTCCCGTGCCGCCCTGCCCGTCGTCGCGCAACGCGCGACGGCGTGGCGCTCAGGCGTCGCGCGCCGGCAGGCGCCAGACCAGCATCAGCCCCAGCACGCTTTCGACGAGATAGAACACGCTCGACACGCCGTGCAGCATTCCGAAGCGGCTCGCATACGGCGAATTCGCGATATCGGTGCCCGCATCCATCGCGGCCACCCGCAGCGCGTTCATGAACGGCTGCAGCGCAAAATACCCGACCAGCACGCACACGACCATCGCGGCGACGATCCAGCGCACGCGGCGATATTCGGTGCTGCCGCGCCGCACCTGCTGATTCGACAATGCGAGCAGCAGCACGCCGCACACGACGCCGAGGATCGCCTCGATGCGGAACAGCTGGGCGGCGACCGAACCGGCCGTCATCCGCTCCAGCGTCTTGAACAGGACGGGCGCGACCGCATACCCGATCGTCAGCAGGCTGCCGACCCACACGGCCGACAGCAGACGGAACACGCGATGCGGCATCAGGTCGCCCCGTTTCAGATGTAGCTGACCGAGATGATTTCGTACTCGCGCACGCCGCTCGGCGCCTGCACGGCCGCGACGTCGCCTTCGGACTTGCCGATCAGCGCGCGCGCGATCGGCGAGCTGACCGAGATCAGGCCGTGATCGATATCGGCTTCGTCGTCGCCGACGATCTGGTACTTGACGGTATCGCCCGACTCGAGATCCTCGAGTTCGACCGTCGCGGCGAATACCACGCGGCCGTCGGCGTCGAGCACCGTGGGATCGATGATTTGCGCGGCGGACAGCTTGGATTCGAGTTCCGCGATGCGGCCCTCGATAAAGCCCTGCTTTTCCTTCGCGGCGTCGTATTCGGCGTTTTCGGACAGATCGCCCTGTGCGCGGGCCTCCGCGATCGCGTTGATCACGGCCGGCCGCTCGACGGACTTGAGGCGCTGCAATTCATCGCGCAGTTGCTCTGCGCCACGCTTTGTCAACGGAATGGTGCTCATAAACGGCTCAATCGCTAAAAACGGCTATAAAAAAAATCACCGCGATTAAGCGCGCTTCCGATGCACTGGAAACACCGCCTAATCGCGGCACGTGTTGCTTCGACAGGTAACTGACTGCTTAGTTTAGGCGAGCGTGAAGACCTTGTAAATCATAGACTTCCAGATCCTTCAGGTAGCGCAAGCCTTCGACGGCCGCGCGCGCGCCCGACATCGTCGTGTAGTACGTGACCTTGTGCGCCTGCGCGCTCATGCGGATCGAACGCGAATCGGCGATCGCCTGGCGCGTCTCGTCGACCGTCGTGAACACGAGAGCGATCTCGCCGTTCTTGATCATGTCGACGATGTGCGGACGGCCGTCCTTCACCTTGTTCACGACCTTCACCGGCACGCCGGCCGCTTCGATCGCGGCGGCCGTGCCCTTGGTCGCGACGATCGGGTAGCCGAGGTCGTGCAGCATGCGCGCGACTTCGACGGCCTTCGGCTTGTCGGCGTCCATCACGGTCAGCAGCACCGTGCCCGACTCCGGCAGGCGCGAACCGGCCGCGAGCTGCGACTTGAACAGCGCTTCGCCGAACGTCTGGCCGACGCCCATCACTTCGCCGGTCGAGCGCATTTCAGGCCCGAGGACCGGATCGACGGTCGGGAACTTGACGAACGGGAACACCGCTTCCTTCACGCTGAAGTACGGCGGCTCGACTTCCTTCGTCACACCCTGCTGCGCGAGCTTCTGGCCGACCATCGCGCGCGCCGCGATCTTCGCGAGCGGCAGGCTGGTCGCCTTCGACACGTACGGCACCGTGCGCGATGCGCGCGGGTTCACTTCGAGCACGTAGATGATGTCCTGCTTCGAACCATCCGCCTGCGGTACCTGCTGGATCGCGAACTGCACGTTCATCAGGCCGACCACGTTCAGCGCCTTCGCCATCGCGCCCGTCTGGCGCTTCAGCTCGGCCACGGTTTCCTTCGACAGCGAGTACGGCGGCAACGAGCATGCCGAGTCGCCCGAGTGGACGCCCGCCTGCTCGATGTGCTCCATCACGCCGCCGATGAACACGGCTTCGCCGTCGCAGATGCAGTCGACGTCGCATTCGATCGCGTCGTTCAGGAAGCGGTCGAGCAGCACCGGCGAATCGTTCGACACCTTCACGGCCTCGCGCATGTAGCGCTCGAGGTCGCGCGGCTCGTGGACGATTTCCATCGCGCGGCCGCCGAGCACGTACGACGGGCGCACGACCAGCGGATAGCCGATTTCGTCGGCCAGCGCGAGCGCTTCGTCTTCGGCGCGGGCGGTGCGGTTCGGCGGCTGGCGCAGGCCGAGGTCCTGCAGCAGCTTCTGGAAGCGTTCGCGGTCTTCGGCCGCGTCGATCATGTCCGGCGACGTGCCGACGATCGGCACGCCGTGCGCCTCGAGGTCGAGCGCGAGCTTCAGCGGCGTCTGGCCGCCGTACTGGACGATCACGCCGACCGGCTTTTCCTTGTCGACGATCTCGAGCACGTCTTCGAGCGTCAGCGGCTCGAAGTACAGGCGGTCGGACGTGTCGTAGTCGGTCGACACCGTTTCCGGGTTGCAGTTGACCATGATCGTTTCATAGCCGTCCTCGCGCATCGCGAGCGCCGCGTGCACGCAGCAGTAGTCGAACTCGATGCCCTGGCCGATCCGGTTCGGGCCGCCGCCCAGCACCATGATCTTCTTGTTCGTGGTCGGCTGCGCCTCGCACTCTTCCTCGTAGGTCGAGTACATGTACGCCGTTTTCGTCGCGAACTCGGCCGCGCACGTGTCGACGCGCTTGTAGACCGGGCGCACGTTCAGCTCGACGCGACGCTTGCGGACGTCTTCCGGCGTCGCGCCGAGCAGCTTCGCGAGGCGGCGGTCGGAGAAGCCGCTCTGCTTCAGGTAGCGCAGCTCGTCGAACGTCAGCGACGCGAGCGTGCGGCCCGACAGCGCCTTTTCCTTCAGGATGATCTGCTCGATCTGCTCGAGGAACCACGGGTCGATCGCGGTTTCCGCGAAGATTTCCTCGGCCGTCATGCCGATGCGGAACGCATCGCCGACGTACCAGATGCGGTCCGGGCCCGGCTCGTGGATCTCGATCGCGATCTCGTCGCGGTTGGTCGACTTCTCGTCGAGGCCGTCGACCCCGACTTCGAGGCCGCGCAGCGCCTTCTGGAACGATTCCTGGAACGTACGGCCGATCGCCATCACTTCGCCGACCGACTTCATCTGCGTGGTCAGGCGCGAATCGGCTTCGCGGAACTTCTCGAACGCGAATCGCGGGATCTTCGTGACGACGTAGTCGATCGTCGGCTCGAACGACGCCGGCGTCTGGCCGCCGGTGATTTCGTTCTTCAGCTCGTCGAGCGTGTAGCCGACCGCCAGCTTCGCGGCGACCTTCGCGATCGGGAAGCCGGTGGCCTTCGACGCGAGCGCCGACGAACGCGACACGCGCGGGTTCATCTCGATGACGACCATGCGGCCGTCCTTCGGGTTGATCGAGAACTGCACGTTGGAGCCGCCCGTGTCGACGCCGATCTCGCGCAGCACCGCGAGCGACGCGTTACGCAGGATCTGGTATTCCTTGTCGGTGAGCGTCTGCGCCGGCGCGACCGTGATCGAGTCGCCGGTGTGCACGCCCATCGGGTCGAGGTTTTCGATCGAGCACACGATGATGCAGTTGTCGGCGCGGTCGCGCACGACTTCCATCTCGTATTCCTTCCAGCCGAGCAGCGACTCTTCGATCAGCAGCTCGCGCGTGGGCGACAGGTCGAGACCGCGCTTGCAGATCTCTTCGAACTCTTCGCGGTTGTACGCGATGCCGCCGCCCGAGCCGCCGAGCGTGAACGACGGACGGATCACGACCGGGTAGCCGCTGCCGCCCGTCTCCGCCGTGATCTGCGCGTGCACCTGGGTCGCTTCTTCCATCGAATGCGCGATGCCCGACTTCGCGGAGCCGAGACCGATCTTGGTCATCGCTTCCTTGAACTTCTGGCGGTCTTCGGCCTTGTCGATCGCTTCCGGCGATGCGCCGATCAGCTCGACGCCGAACTTCTCGAGCACGCCGTGGTGGTGCAGGTCGAGCGCGCAGTTCAGCGCGGTCTGACCGCCCATCGTCGGCAGGATCGCGTCCGGGCGCTCCTTCTCGATGATGCGTGCGACGACTTCCCACGTGATCGGCTCGATGTAGGTCACGTCGGCCGTGTTCGGGTCGGTCATGATCGTCGCCGGGTTGCTGTTGACGAGAACGACCTTGTAGCCCTCCTCACGCAACGCCTTGCAAGCCTGCGCGCCCGAATAGTCGAACTCGCACGCCTGGCCGATGATAATCGGGCCGGCGCCGATGATGAGGATGCTCTTGATGTCTGTGCGTTTTGGCATGGCTTGTGAATTCAATAAGTAATCGTTGTCGTGGGTCGGCCGGCGGCGCTCAGCTCAGGGTCGCGAGCGCCAGCTTCACCGAGAAACCGATGAACAGGCCGCCCACGCTGCTCGCCGCGCCTGCCGCGAGCTTGCGGCGGCGGCGGAAGTGCTCGGCGAGCCGCGCGCCCGCGAAGATCAGCGTGCTCAGGTACAGGACGCTCGCGCATTGCGCGATCGCCCCGAGCACGACGAACGACAGCGCGGGATGCGGGAATGCCGGGTCGACGAACTGGATGAAGAACGAGATGAAGAACAGGATGGCCTTCGGATTCAGCAGGCTCACGATCAGCGCTTTCCGGAACGGACGTTCGCCGTCGACCGCCTGCGGCGCCTCGACCGGCGCGTCGCCGCGCGCGCGCAGCTTGCTCCACGCGCTGCGCAGCATCCCGGCGCCGATGTACAGCAGGTACGCGGCGCCGCCGTACTTGACGACGGAGAACAGCAGCGGGTTCGCCTTCAGCAGCGACGCGACGCCCGCGGCCGACAGCACCATCAGCACGGTATCGCCGACGAACACGCCGCAGGCCGCGCGATAGCCGGCCTTCACGCCGCGCTGCGCGGCAAGCGACAGCACGTACATCGAGTTCGGCCCCGGCAGCAGGATGATGAAGATCACGCCGAACACGTAGGTCCAGATATCCGTGATGCCGAGTGCGTGGCCGAACATGATGCGAATCTCCCGTTCTTCGGTTGCGTCGATGACGTTAGGCGGTGCGCTGCTTCGCCGCGTCCATCAGCGCGGTGAAACGGTCGAACAGGTAGCCGATGTCGTGCGGGCCGGGCGACGCTTCCGGGTGGCCCTGGAAGCAGAACGCCGGCTTGTCGGTCAGCTCGAAGCCCTGCAGCGTGCCGTCGAACAGCGACACGTGCGTCACGCGCGCGTTGGCCGGCAGCGAATCGGCGTCGACCGCGAAGCCGTGGTTCTGCGACGTGATCACGACACGGCCGTCGCCGAGATCCTTCACCGGATGGTTCGCGCCGTGGTGGCCCGTCTTCATCTTCAGCGTCTTCGCGCCGACCGCGAGGCCCATGATCTGGTGGCCGAGGCAGATGCCGAAGGTCGGCACGCCGCGCTCGATGAATGCCTGGGTGGCCGCGATCGCGTAATCGCACGGCTCCGGATCGCCCGGGCCGTTCGACAGGAAGACGCCGTCCGGATTCAGCGCGAGCGCATCTTCCGCACTGGCTTGAGCCGGCAGCACCGTCACGTGGCAACCGCGCTCCGCGAGCATGCGCAGGATGTTGTACTTGACGCCGAAGTCGTACGCGACGACCCGGTACTTCGGCGATTCCTGCATGCCGTAGCCGCCTTCGAGACGCCATTCCGTCTGCTTCCACTCGAACGGCTTGGTGGTCGACACGACCTTCGCGAGATCCATGCCGGCAAGGCCCTCGAACGAGCGCGCGAGCTCGATCGCCTTCGCTTCGTCGTCGGAGCCCGTCAGGATGCAGCCGCTCTGCGCGCCCTTGTCGCGCAGGATGCGGGTCAGCTTGCGGGTATCGATGCCGGCGATCGCGACGACGCCTTCGTCGCGCAGGTAGTCGCCGAGCGTGCGGTCCATGCGGAAGTTCGATGCGAGCGTCGGCAGATCGCGGATGATCAGGCCGGCGGCATGGACTTTCGTGGCTTCGACGTCTTCGGCGTTGACGCCGACGTTGCCAATATGCGGATAGGTGAGCGTGACGATCTGGCGCGAGTAGCTCGGATCAGTCAGGATTTCCTGATAGCCGGTGATCGCGGTATTGAACACGACTTCGCCGATCGTATGGCCTTCGGCCCCGATCGAATAACCACGAAAGACCGTGCCGTCGGCGAGTGCAAGCAAGGCGGGAGAAAAAGACGGCAACACGGGAGGCTCCTTGGGGAACACCCTGCTGCCGACCTGTTTACCCTGCCGCGCAAGCGCCGCGCTGCGTGGGCGCGCGCGGTCGCTAGCTGGACGCGGCCTGCGTTGTCGAGACGCGAACCCGGCGCGTGGCGCACGAGGCTTCGCGGCATCGCCCGGCAGGCGGCGTGCGGCGGATGAACGGGATGAATGAGGTAGGCGCTAGGGTGCGAGGTTGATCAGCACAAACTTTCAAATTATAGCCTGAAAATGGGCCTATCTTCAATGGATATGGCCGTCCAATCGTGTGTGCGCCGCGTCCGGCGGCGCAGCGCACCGTGCTGCGGCCCCGTTTCCGCGGCCGCCCTACCCGCCAGCGTACCGCCGGATCAGTGCGCTTGACCAGCCCCGCGGGCGGGCCACACGTACCACACCGCGCTCGCGAGCTGCAGCGCGAGCAGCACGCCCCACGCGGTGAAGTGCGCGGCCGCCGGATAACGACCATCGACCGCCGGCCAGTGCGACAGCACCGCGCCGACGCCGATCTGGAACGCAAAGATCAGCAGGAAGATCACGAGCGTAAGCGTCGTGTTCGCGCGGCCGATCAGATGGGCGGGAAAATGTCCGGCCATCACCGCGTAGGTCAGGATACCCACGCCGCCAAACATTCCGTACGCGGCCCACAGCATGGAGGGCGACAACGGCACGCGCGCGACGATCGCGAGCTGCGTCGCGACGAACAGCGCCATGCCGATGCCGCAGGTGGCGTAAACCGACACGCCGCGCCGCGCGAGCACGCGCGCCGCCGCGCCAAAGCCAACGCAGCCGGCCATCATCGCGAAGCCGAGCACCGACACGAGGCGTGCGGCATGCGGCGCGTCGAACCCGCCGACATCGCGCAGATACGGCCCGACCCACAACGATTGCATCGCGTAGAACACGCCCTGCGTGACGACGGAGAACGACGCAATCTTCCAGAACGCGCGGCTCGTCAGGATGTGCCACGTGCCCTTGAACTGGCTGACGAGCCCGCCCTGGTGGCGCGCCTGCTGCGCGTCGGGCGCGCCGAAGCCGATCGACGCCGCGACGATCACCGTCAGCACCGCGAGGCCGAAACAGATCGCGCGCCAGCTCGCCCAGCCGAGCAGCCAGGTCAGCGGCGAGCCGACCATCACGCCGCCGAGGCCGCCCACGGCCATCACGAGGCCATTGACGAGCGGCAGCCGGCCGACCGGGAAATGCTGCGCGAGCGCCTTGAACGCCGCGCCGAGACACACCGACACGCCGACACCGATCAACAGCCGGCCGACCATCATCATGCCGATGCCGTGCGCCGCGCCGAACACGGCCGCGCCGGCCGCCGCGAACAGCAGCATGCTGGCCGTCACGCGGCGCGGGCCGAAGTGGTCAAGCATCACGCCGGCCGGAATCTGCGCGCCCGCGAAGCCGAGGAAATACAGGCTGGTGAGCAGGCCGAGATCGGCGGCCGACAGCCCGAGCTCGTGCGTGACGAACGGCGCGAAGCCCAGATTGACGCCGCGAAACACGTACGACACGAAATACCCGACCGAAAACAGCGCGAGCACCCTCACCTGCACCGACGACATCGCTTCTCCTTGTTGAATGAAGACGCGCGACGCAGCGCCGACGCGCCGCGCACAAACGAAAACGCCGTCACCTCGGTGACGGCGTTTCGTCGAATTCGTCGGATGATAGCGCAATCGTGCGGGCCTCACCGGCCGCTGCGCCGCGCGCGACGGCCGCGCTTACTTCTTCTTGCCCTTGTGCGCGGCGGTCTTGGCCGGCGCGGCTTTCGCGGGAGCAGCCTTCGCCGACTTCGCCGACGACTTGGCGACGCTGCGCTTGCCACCATGCGACTTGCCGCCCACCGCGAGGCTCGCGCGCTCGATGTGCGCACCGGCGGCTGACGTCGCGATCCGCTCCGGACCGGGTTCCGCCGGCACCGAACGGCCGACCGGCACGTGCAGCACGAGCGCCTGGCCCGGCATCACGAGATCGCGGTGCGTACGGTTCCACGCCTTCAACTGGCCGACCGACACGCCGTAGCGGCCGGCGAGCGCCGCCATCGACTGCTTGCGACGCACGCGAATCAGCATCTTGCGCGTATCGGGAACGTCCGGCTCCATCGCGAGCGCGCCGTTTTCGGCGACGTCGGCGCTGATGTCCTCGTCGTCGTCATCGCCGCGCGGCACGACGATCGTCGAGCCCGGCTTCAGGCGCATGCCGGCCGGAATCTTGTTGACCGACATCAGCGTATCGGCGTCGACGCCGATCTTCTCGGCGATCGCGGCCGGGCGCGCACGCTCGCTGACCGTGTACGTGGTCCACGACGACAGCTGGCCGTTGTAGGCTTTCAGGCTTTTCTCGAACGCGGACGCGTTGTCGAACGGCAGCAGGATCTGCGGCTCGGTTGCGCCGAGGATCACGGGCTTCGAGAACGACGGGTTCAGCGAGCGGAATTCGTCGAGCGGCAGGTTCGCGAGCTTCGCGGCCACCGCCACGTCGATGTCGCGCGACGTCGTGACCGTCACGAAATACGGGTGGTTCGGGATATCGGGCAGCGCGAGGCCGTACTGCTGCGGGCTCGCGATGATGTTCTTCACCGCCTGCAGCTTCGGCACGTAGTTGCGCGTCTCGTTCGGCATCCGCAGGCTCTGGTAGTCGGTCGGCAGCCCGGCCGCCTGATTGCGCGCGATCGCGCGCTGCACGTTGCCTTCACCCCAGTTGTACGCGGCCAGCGCCAGGTACCAGTCGCCGAACATGTCGTGCAGGCGGGACAGGTAGTCGAGCGCGGCGCTCGTCGACGCGAGCACGTCGCGGCGCTCGTCCTGCCACATGTTGCGCTTCAGGTTGTACGTGCGGCCGGTGCCGGGCATGAACTGCCACATGCCGGCCGCCTTCGCGACCGACAGCGCCTGCGGGTTGTACGCGGACTCGATGAACGGCAGCAGCGCGAGCTCGGTCGGCATGTGACGCGCCTCGAGCTCCTCGACGATGTGGTACAGGTACTTCTGCGAGCGCTCGGTCATGCGCTGCACGTAATCGGGACGCTGCGTATACCAGGTCGTCTGCATGTCGACCAGATCGCTCTGCAGGTCGGGCATCTGGAAGCCGCGGCGGATGCGCGCCCAGAGATCGGAGTCTGCCGTGGTCAGGTCGCCGACGGATTGCTTGTCGACGTCGACCGTTTCTTTGGCGGTGGCTGATTTACGGAGGTAGTTGGACGTCGCCTGCGGATCGGCGGCGGTGTTGGCGACAGGGGGCTGGCTCGCACAAGCGGCGAGTAGCAGCACCACCATCGCACTCAATATAAGTCGCATGAAAATCTCTGCTTCCGACGGCTGGAAATTGCAGGCGATACTACGGAAGTGCGTGCTTCACGTCAATAAAAACACCGAAAACTCAGCGAAATCCTACATTTGGAGCAATTTTTACAGACACCGCTTGAGCTTTGGAGTCCTCCGAAAAACGTTACCGGAACCGGTTTTTCCATTCGCGCATCAGCGTGAACGCGGCCAGACGATCCGTCACCGTTTCGTGCAGCTCGGCCTCGAGCGTCGCGTGGATCGCTGCGCTGTCGGCCCGCATGAACGGGTTGACCGCGCGCTCGTGCGCGATCGTTGTGGGCAGCGTCGGCACGCCGCGCGCACGCAACGCCTGCGCGTCGTCGCGCCACGCGGCGAGCGCCGCATTGCCGGGCTCGCACGCGAGCGCGAAGCGGATGTTCGACAGCGTGTATTCGTGTGCGCAATGCACGCGCGTGTCGCCCGGCAGCGCCGCGAGCGCGTCGAGCGACGCGAGCATCTGCGCGGGCGTGCCTTCGAACAGGCGGCCGCAGCCGCACGAGAACAGCGTGTCGCCGCAGAACACGTGCGGCTCCGCGTTGCCCTGCCCGGCCGTGCCTTGACCGGCCGTGCCTTGGCCGGCCGCCTGAAAATACGCAATGTGGCCGCGCGTATGACCCGGCACGTCGAGCACGTCGAACGCGACGGCCGGCGCGTCGAGCGTCACGCGATCGCCGCCCGCCAGCGGCCGCGTGACCACGCCGATCGCTTCGGCGGCGGGACCGTAAACAGGGAGCGGAGCATCGTCCGGTTGGCTATTACGCAGCGCCTCGACACCGCCGACGTGGTCGGCGTGGTGGTGCGTGAGTAAAATAGCGGTCAACCGCCATCCACGTTCGGCAAGAACCCGGCGTACGGGCGCGGCTTCACCCGGATCGACGGCGATCGCATCGCGGCCGTCCGAGACGAGCCAGATATAGTTGTCTTCGAATGCCGGAACCGGCACGTATTCCAGCTCGTTCATGGGCGCGCAATCATCGTTATGTCCGATCCACAAATTATAGACTGGCCCGCCTGGACCGACTCGCCGCCCGGCCGCTACGTGCTGGGCTGGGAACAGGCGCAGCTCGACCGGATCGTGTCCGACGTCTTCGGCTTCCACGCCCTGCAGCTTGGCCTGCCGCAGCTCGACGCGCTGCGCGAGAACCGCATGCCGTATCGCGGCCTCGTGCTCGACCCGGCGAGCGGCGCGAGTGCGCCGTATCAGTATCCGTGGGCGCGCGAAGCGCACACGGCGGGCCATGCGCCCGCCGATCGCAGCACGACCTGGTGCGACCTGCTCGACCTGCCGTTCGAATCGCAGAGCGTCGACCTGATCGTGATGCCGCACACGCTCGAATTCACGTCCGACCCGCACCGCCTGCTGCGCGAGGCCGAGCGCGTGCTGATGCCGGAAGGCCAGCTCGTGATCACCGGCTTCAACTCGCTGAGCCTGTGGGGCATGCGGCAGTCGTTCGGGCGCATGGCGAACCGCCCGTTCGTGCCGGCCACGCGCGACCAGATCGCGTTCATCCGGCTGAAGGACTGGATCAAGCTGCTCGGTTTCGACCTCGAACGCGGCCGCTTCGGCTGCTACCGGCCGCCGCTCGCCACCGACCAGTGGCTGGCCCGCTACGGCTTCATGGAGGCCGCCGGCGACCGCTGGTGGCCGATCTTCGGCGCCGTCTACATGGTGACGGCCGTCAAGCGCGTGCGCGGCATGCGCCTCGTCGGCCCGATCAAGATGAAGAAGCCCGTGCTCGCACCGGGCCTGACGCCGGCGGCCTCCCCGACCACTCACCAAGAACGTTCATGACAATCGACACCATCGACATCTATACCGACGGCGCCTGCAAGGGCAACCCCGGCCCCGGCGGCTGGGGCGCGCTGCTGCGCTACGGCGACAAGGAAAAGGAACTGTTCGGCGGCGAGCCGAACACGACCAACAACCGCATGGAGCTGATGGGCGTGATCGCCGCGCTCGAAGCGCTGAAGCGGCCGTGCCGCGTGATCGTGCATACCGACTCGCAATACGTGCAGAAAGGCATCAGCGAGTGGATCCACGGGTGGAAGAAGAAAGGCTGGGTCACCGCGGCGAAGACGCCGGTGAAGAATGCCGACCTGTGGAAGCGGCTCGACGCGCTCGTCGTGCAGCACGAGATCGAATGGCGCTGGGTCAAGGGCCATGCGGGCCATCCCGAAAACGAGCGCGCGGACGCGCTCGCGAACCGCGGCGTCGAATCGCTGGCCACCCTTTCCTGATTTTCTTGCTTTTCCCGACATGCGCCAGATCATTCTCGATACCGAAACCACCGGCCTGAACGCCCGCACGGGCGACCGTCTCATCGAAATCGGCTGCGTCGAGCTGCTGAACCGGCGGCTCACCGGCAACAACCTGCACTTCTACGTGAACCCCGAACGCGACAGCGATCCGGGCGCACTGGCGGTGCACGGCCTCACGACCGAATTCCTGAGCGACAAGCCGAAATTCGCGGAAGTCGCCCACCAGATCCTCGACTTCGTGAAGGACGCCGAGCTGATCATCCACAACGCGCCGTTCGACCTCGGCTTCCTCGACGCCGAATTCGCACGGCTCGGCCTGCCGCCGTTCACCGAGCATTGCGGCGGCGTGATCGACACGCTGGTGCAGGCCAAGCAGATGTTCCCCGGCAAGCGCAACTCGCTCGACGCCCTGTGCGACCGTTTCGGCATCAGCAACGCGCACCGCACGCTGCACGGCGCACTGCTCGACTCGGAGCTGCTCGCCGAGGTGTATCTCGCGATGACGCGCGGCCAGGACAGCCTCGTGATCGACATGCTCGACGACGCGGGCGTCGGCGGCGGTGCGGCGAACGGCCAGCGCGTGTCGCTCGCCGCACTCGACCTCGCCGTTGTGGTCGCGAGCGACGACGAGCTGGCCGCGCACCAGGCTCAGCTCGACGAGCTCGACAAGTCGGTCAAGGGCACCTGCGTGTGGCGCCAGTCCGCCGAGACAGATACCGCCGAAGCGGCGTAATACCCGCGGCCCGCGTCGCGGCCGCGCTCATGCGCGCGGCTGCAGCGCGATGACGGCCATCCCGCCGAGCGCGAGCACCGCGCCGGCCACGTCCCAGCGGGTCAGCGCGACGCCGTCGATCACCCGCAGCCAGATCAGCGCCACCGCGATGTACACGCCGCCGTACGCGGCATACGTGCGCCCCGCCGCGCTCGGGTGCAACGTCAGCAGCCACGCGAACAGCGCGAGCGATAGCGCGGCCGGCACCAGCAGCCAGGCCGGGCGCCCGGCCTTCAGCACGAGCCACGGCAGATAGCAGCCGACGATTTCCGCCAGCGCGGTAGCGGCGAACAGCGCCGCGATCCTGATCAGTTCGGTCATCCGGTTCCTCGCGAATTCAGCCCCGTCGCGGCGGACGGCTCGGCCGCGCCGCGCGCCGCCGATCATACCCGAGCGGGCCGCGCCGGATGCCCCGCCAGGCGGGCGATTCCGGGCAATTTGCAGGATCGTCCGTCATCGTGCTATCATGTCGCCTGTTTCAACATTCAATCTCTGTCTTTTCGATTTTGAGAGAAGTCCGTCCGCACGCTGCGGGCCGGTGCCTCGATCGAAATTGCATCCACAGGAAAGCCCGCCCGACAGGCCCGCTTTTCTCGTTTCGTTGCCCCTCCGGGGCGTTGCCGGCACGCCGGACCTCTCGTCCGCACCGGCATCTGCCGCTCGCATCACGCGGCCCATTCTTCATGAGCGCACTGTCGCGACGGCCCCTCGGGCCCGCGTCGAAGCAACCCCTTGGCCCTTTGCTGCCCCCTGCGCAGTAAGTGCTTAAAGGTCTGCCCCGACGCGCAGCACACGACACCGCGCTCGCCGGCAAACCGTGTCGGACGGCCCTGCCCGTTCCGGCGCTGTCAAAGGAGTGCATGACCTTGACCGCAACACACGTCAGCCCGACCGCTGTCTCTTCCACCGCTTCGCCGTCCGGCGAAGCCCCGCTCGCCGCGGACGACATCACCGTCGTCGACCAGAGCCTGCTCAAGCGCGCCGTCAGCGCGATGGCCATCGGCAATGCGATGGAATGGTTCGATTTCGGCGTCTACAGCTATATCGCCGTCACGCTCGGCAAGGTGTTCTTCCCGTCCAGCAGCCCGTCCGCGCAGCTGCTCGCGACCTTCGGCACGTTCGCGGCCGCGTTCCTCGTGCGTCCGCTCGGCGGCATGGTGTTCGGCCCGCTCGGCGACCGCATCGGGCGTCAGCGCGTGCTCGCCGCCACGATGATCATGATGGCCGTCGGCACCTTCGCGATCGGGCTGATCCCGAGCTATGGGTCGATCGGCATCATGGCGCCGATCCTGCTGCTCGTCGCCCGCCTCGTGCAGGGCTTCTCGACCGGCGGCGAATACGGCGGCGCGGCGACCTTCATCGCCGAATTCTCGACCGACAAGCGTCGTGGCTTCATGGGCAGCTTCCTCGAGTTCGGCACGCTGATCGGCTATGTGCTGGGCGCGGGCGTCGTCGCGCTGCTCACCGCGTCGCTGTCGCAGGAAGCGCTGCTGTCGTGGGGCTGGCGCGTGCCGTTCCTGATCGCCGGCCCGCTCGGCCTGATCGGGCTGTACATCCGGATGAAGCTCGAGGAAACGCCCGCGTTCAAGCGCCAGGCCGAAGCGCGCGAAGCGCAGGACAAGGCCGTGCCGAAGACGCGCTTCCGCGAGACGCTGCTGCGCAACTGGCGTGCACTGCTGCTGTGCGTCGGCCTCGTGCTGATCTTCAACGTGACCGACTACATGGTGCTGTCGTACCTGCCGAGCTTCATGTCGTCGACGCTGCACTTCGACGAATCGCACAGCCTCGTGCTGGTGCTGCTCGTGATGGTGCTGATGATGCCGATGACGCTGTACGCCGGCCGCCTGTCCGACAAGGTCGGCCGCAAGCCCGTGATGCTCGCCGGCTGCGTGGGCCTGCTGGTGCTGTCGATCCCGTCGCTGATGCTGATCCACACGGGCACCACGGCATCGGTGTTCGGCGGCCTGCTGATCCTCGGCGTGCTGCTGTCGTGCTTCACCGGCGTGATGCCGTCGGCGCTGCCCGCGCTGTTCCCGACCGAGATCCGTTACGGCGCGCTCGCGATCGGCTTCAACGTGTCGGTGTCGCTGTTCGGCGGCACGACGCCGCTGGTGACCGCGTGGCTCGTCGACGTGACGCACAACCTGATGATGCCCGCGTACTACATGATGGGCGCCGCGCTGATCGGCATCGTGTCGGTCGTCGCGCTCGCCGAAACCGCGCGCCAGCCGCTGAAGGGCTCGCCGCCGGCCGTCGCGACGCGCCGCGAAGCGCACCAGCTCGCGCGCCAGTTGCGCGACGAGGACGACGAATCCGAAATCTACGGCGTCGCGACACCCGCCCGCGCGTAAGCGTCGCATCGAGTAGGGTGAGGGGTTACCCCCTCAGCCCTCTCACACCACCGTACGTGCGGGTCCGCATACGGCGGTTCAGTTAATGCTCTGGAGGCGATCCACCGTGCGGCGGATCGAGATCAGTCCCCGTGCATCGAAGTAGGCA
>NZ_CADFEH010000051.1:0-40670 GCF_902833155.1 Burkholderia sp. BCC1047
TCCGCCGGCCAGATACTCGTCAACGATGCCTTGTCTGAACTGCTCGTTGTACTTCGTCATGTAAAACACCCCAAAGGTTGGACTAGTGTCCAACTTTTGGGGTGCAGTTCACTTGGCTCGCTTTTTTTATCCCGCGTGGCTTCCCCGCCGCTTACACCAGCGCGCCCAGTTCGCGCAGCCGCGCTTCGGTCGCCGCCGCGCTCGTGTGATGAATACCATGCCAGCCGAGCGCCGTCGCGGCCGCCGCGTTGTGCGCGTTGTCGTCGATGAACACGAGCTCGTGCGGCGCGATTCCCGGCAGGTGCGGGTCGATCCGCGCATGCATCTCGCGGTAGATCGCCGGATCGGGTTTCACGAGCTTCACGCGGCCCGACACGACGATGTCCTTGAAGCGGCGCAGCACCGGGAAGTTGTCCCATGCATACGGAAACGTCTGCGCGGACCAGTTCGTCAGCCCGAACAGCGGCATGCCCTGCGCGTCCAGCCGGTCGACGAGCGCCGCGCCCTCGTCGAGCACGCCGCCGATCATCTCGTGCCAGCGCGCGTAGAACGCGCGGATCAGCGCCTCGTGCTCCGGAAACTTCGCGACGAGTTCGGCCGTGCCTTCGTCGATCGTCTGCCCGCCGTCCTGGCGGACCACCCAGTCCATCGCGCACACGTGCGTGAGGAACCAGCGGCGCTCGGCGGCATCGGGAATCAGCTGACGGTAAAGGTACTCGGGGCTCCAGTCGATCAGCACGCCGCCGAAATCGAACACCACTGCCTTGATCGTCATGCGAACTCCGTGGCGAGCACGTCCGCGAGCGGACGCGGCGTCACCGCGTTGCCCGACAGCGAATTGTTGTGCCAGATGAACTGATGGTGCGCGACGATCTGCGCCGCCGACAGGTGCGCGCGCTCGTTCGTCGTGTGCAGGTCGGACACGACGGTCGTCCGATAGCCGAGCAGCGCGGCACGGCGCGCGGCCGAATCGACGCAGAACTCGGTCGCATAGCCGCAGATCAGCACCGAACGGATGCCGTGGCGATCGAGCTGCGCCGCGAGCGGCGTGTCGTGGAACGCGTCGCTCACCTGCTTGCGCACGCGCCAGTCGTCGCGGCCGACGACCAGCCCCGCATGCAGTTCCCAGCCCGACGTGCCGGGCACGACGTCGTCGTCCGCGTCGCCGTCGTGCTGCACGAAGCACACCGGCGCGTTCGCCGCGCGCGCCGCCGCCGTCAACCGGTTGATGCCCGACACCACGTCGTCGAGCCGGTACGCGGGCCGCGCCCGCTCCACCAGCCCGCGCTGCATGTCGACCACGATCACCGCCGTATCCGCCATTGCTTGCCCTCACTGTTATCGTCCGGCCGTCGTTCGATCGTGACCGAATCGCCATCCGGCCGTTGCCGCGCGTTGCGTCAGATCGGCTGCGTGCGCGCGTCGAGCCACGCCTTCGCGTCGCCGCTCAGGTGCCGGCCGACACGCTCGCGCACCGTCGCGTGATACGTGTTCAGCCACGCGCGCTCTTCGTCGTGCAGCATCTCGATCAGCACGCAGCGCGTGTCGATCGGGCACAGCGTCAGCGTCTCGAACGCGAGGAAATCGCCGAACTCCGTCTTCCCGGCCGCCCGGTTCACGACCAGGTTCTCGATCCGGATGCCCCACTGGCCCGGACGGTACACGCCCGGCTCGATCGACGTGATCATCCCCTCTTCCATCGCCGTGTACGGCTCGGCCGGCGCGTAGTGCGAGATGACCTGCGGGCCTTCGTGCACGTTCAGGAAGTAACCGACGCCATGCCCGGTGCCGTGGCCGTAGTCGAGCCCGGCCGCCCACATCGGCGCACGGGCGATCGCGTCGAGCATCGGCGAGCGGATGCCGCGCGGGAAGCGGGCGCGCGACAGCGCCATCATCGACTTCAGCACGATCGTGAAATCGCGCCGCTGCAGGTCGCTGACGGTGCCGACCGGCACGACGCGCGTGATGTCGGTCGTGCCCGTGATGTACTGGCCGCCCGAATCGATCAGCAGCA
Source organism: Burkholderia sp. BCC1047 (assembly GCF_902833155.1). Taxonomy (NCBI): domain Bacteria; kingdom Pseudomonadati; phylum Pseudomonadota; class Betaproteobacteria; order Burkholderiales; family Burkholderiaceae; genus Burkholderia; species Burkholderia sp. BCC1047. The sequence goes on from NZ_CADFEH010000051.1 coordinate 2,015, forward strand.
GGCCATCGCCGGCGATCGTCGCGTGCGACTCGCGCGTCGCGTGGTAGTGCGGCATCGCGCCGTTCGCGTTGAAGCCGGCGATCGTCGCGAAGCTCGCCGACACGTAGCCGGGGCGCCGGGCGCGCGCGGCCGTGAGCTTTTCCTCGATCGTCAGTTCGGTGATCGTCTCGCGATTGACGGCCTGTTCGAACCACGCGAAGAACTCCGCGAGCGCGGCGCCGTCGTGCTCCATCGTCACGCGCACGTGCTCGATCTCGGCGGCGGTCTTGCGCGATTTCGCGAACGTCGACGGATTCACGGCCTCGACGAGCTTCACGCCGGCCGGCACGGCCTCGAGCGTGCCGAACGTCACGCGGCGCGGGTCGATCAGCAGCGTCGCGCCGTCGGGCAGCGCCGCGAGCGACGCGCGCGCGGCGTCGTACGCGCGGACGTCGACGCCATCCTGCGCGAGCGACGCGGCCAGCGCCGGCGGCACCTTGCCGTCGGCGACGAACAGCGTCGCGCGATCGGCGCCGATCAATGCGTGCGCAACGAACACCGGATTGAAGTTGACGTCGGCGCCGCGCAGGTTGAACAGCCACGCGAGATCGTCGAGCGTCGACACGAAGTGCCATTGCGCGCCCTGCGCGTGCATCGCGCGGCGCACGTCGGCCAGCTTGCTCGCGCGCGTCGTGTCGGCCTGCGGCGCCACGTGCTCGAACACCGCGTCGGCGGGCAGCCCCGGCCGCTCCGGCCAGATCGCGTCGAGCAGGTCGACGTCGGTGCGCAGCGCAATGCCGCGCGCGCTCAGCGCGGCCGTCAGCCCGCGCGCGGCCGCGACGCCGAGCACGGCGCCATCGACGCCGACCGTCGCGCCGGCCGCCACGTTCTGCGCGAGCCAGTCGACGTGCGGTGCGCTCTGCTGCCCGCCCGTCATCTTCATCAGCTGCACGCCCGTGCCCGCCAGCTCGGCGTCGGCCTGCACCCAGTAGCGGCTGTCGACCCACAACCCCGCGAACTCTGCGGTCACGACCAGCGTGCCGACCGAGCCCGTGAAACCCGACAGCCAGCGGCGCGCCTGCCAGCGTTCCGGCAGGTATTCGGACAGATGGGGATCGGCGGACGGCACGAGATAGGCGGCCAGGTTCTCGCGGGCCATCGCGTCACGCAGCAGCGCGAGACGGGCCGGCACCGGCGAGACTTCGGGGAGACGGGCATTCATGATTTCACCTGAGAGCATTCAGCGACGGGCCGACAGCGCGACCGTCACGGCTACGGCGAGGAACGCGACGCCGGTGCAGACCGGCCATTCGAGCGTCTCGCCATCGTAAAACAGTCCCGAGAGATTGCCGACCATGCGGGCGGCGGCCGCGCCCACGATGCCGACGAGCACCGCGATCCACCACGCCGGCCGACGCGTGCGCCGCATCGGATGCAGCCAGCGGCCGAACAGCCCGACGGCCGCTCCCAGGACAAGGATTCCAAACCAGTTCATTCAACGCCTTCTATAAATTCAGATTCGTCCCATAGGCGTGAACGTTGCCAGCGGCTAGCATCGATTCATCCATCGAACCCGAGACCAGCCGGGCGCCGCGAACATTCGAGTGTAGGGGCCGACTCGACGTTATGGCAAGCGCACACCGGCTGCCGTATTGAAGAAATCGTCATGCGAATCGCTCTGATCGATCCGGAGTCGCGTCATAGCGCACTCCTGAACCGCCTGCTCTTCGCGGGCGGTCATGTGTGCCATGCGTTTCCGTCCAGCACCGCATTCTTCGAATGGCTCGCCGCCGACAACACCTGCGACATGCTGGTCACCGGCCACTGGGCCGGCGATCAGCCGGCGCAGGAAGTCATTCCGCGCGCGCAGGCGGTCCTGCCCGGGCTGCCGGCCATTGCCATGATGCAGTCGGCGCGCGAAAGCGAAATCGTCTCGTGCCTGCACGCGGGCGCCGACGATTGCCTCGTGCGCCCCGTGAGCGGGCCCGAGTTTCTCGCGCGCGTCAACGCGCTAAGCCGGCGCGCGGGCGTACGGCGCGCACCCGCTCGCTCGCGCGAAACGTATGGCGAATACGCATTCGACGCCACGCATTGCCTCGTGCGTTTCGGCGACGCAATCGTTTCACTCACGCCGAAGGAGTTCCGTTTCGCGCAGTTGCTGCTCACGAACGTGTCGCGGCCCGTGTCGCGCGCCCATATCCTCGAAACGGTATGGGGCCGCCGCCGCGACATGAAGTCGCGCACGCTCGACACGCATGCGTCCCGGCTGCGCAGCAAATTGCAGTTGCTTCCGGAGCGCGGCTACCGGCTGTTGCCGCTCTACGGCTTCGGCTATCAGCTCGACCGCGTGCCGATCGAACCCCCAAATTCGCGGCCCCGCCACGCCGATGCCCGGTATGCAGCGAGTGAGGAAATCACTGAAACGCTATAATATGGGGCTAAACGATAGCCCTCGATATGCAACTCCTCACGATCGGAATCAACCACCACACTGCGCCTGTCGCCCTGCGCGAACGCGTGGCGTTTCCGCTCGAGCAAATCAAACCGGCTCTCGTCACGTTCAAGAACGTGTTTCTCGGCCCGCAGGCGCCCAATACGCCCGAGGCGGCGATCCTTTCCACCTGCAACCGCACCGAACTGTATTGCGCGACCGACGATCGCGCGGCCCGCGAAGGCGCGCTCCGCTGGCTGTCGGAATATCACCGGATTCCGGTCGACGAGCTCGCGCCGCACGTCTATGCGCTGCCGCAGTCGGAAGCGGTCCGGCACGCGTTTCGCGTCGCATCCGGCCTCGATTCGATGGTGCTCGGCGAAACCCAGATTCTGGGCCAGATGAAGGATGCCGTTCGCACCGCGACCGAAGCGGGCGCGCTCGGCACCTACCTGAACCAGTTGTTCCAGCGCACGTTCGCGGTGGCGAAGGAAGTGCGCGGCACGACCGAAATCGGCACGCAGTCGGTGTCGATGGCCGCCGCCGCGGTGCGCCTCGCGCAGCGGATCTTCGAAAAGGTGTCGGATCAGCGTGTGCTGTTCATCGGCGCCGGCGAAATGATCGAGCTGTGCGCGACGCACTTCGCCGCGCAAGGCCCGCGCGAACTCGTCGTCGCGAACCGCACGGCCGAACGCGGCCAGCGGCTCGCCGAACGCTTCAACGGCCGCGCGATGCCGCTGGCCGACCTGCCCACGCGCATGCACGAATTCGACATCATCGTGTCGTGCACCGCGTCGACGTTGCCGATCATCGGCCTTGGCGCGGTCGAGCGCGCGGTGAAGGCGCGCCGCCACCGGCCGATCTTCATGGTCGACCTCGCGGTGCCGCGCGACATCGAGCCCGAAGTCGGCAAGCTGAAGGACGTGTTCCTTTACACCGTCGACGATCTCGGCGCGATCGTGCGCGAGGGCAACGCGTCGCGCCAGGCCGCGGTTGCCCAGGCCGAAGCGATCATCGAAACCCGCGTGCAGAATTTCATGCAATGGCTCGACACGCGCAGCGTCGTGCCGGTGATCCGTCACATGCATACGCAGGCGGACGCGCTGCGCCGGGCCGAAGTCGAGAAGGCGCAGAAGCTGCTCGCGCGCGGTGACGATCCGGCTGCGGTGCTCGAAGCGCTGTCGCAGGCGCTGACAAACAAGCTGATCCACGGCCCGACGAGCGCGCTCAACCGCGTCAACGGCGCCGATCGCGATTCGCTGATCGACCTGATGCGCGGCTTCTACCAGCACGCGCCGCGCTCGAACGACCCATCCGGCCACTAGCGCCGCCCGGTCGCCCTGCCGCCGGCCTATCCTTTCCGAATACCCCTTGCCCGGGAGCGCCGCTCCACACCATGAAGACGAGCATGCAACGCAAGCTCGACCAGCTGTCCACACGGCTGGCCGAACTGAACGACCTGCTGAGCCGCGAAAACGTCACGGCCGACCTCGACCAGTACCGCAAGCTGACACGCGAACATGCGGAACTCGGCCCGGTCGTCGAGCAATACGCGTTATGGCGCCAGTCGCGCAGCGACGAGACGGCCGCGCAGGAGCTGCTCGCCGATCCGTCGATGCGCGATTTCGCGGAAGACGAGATCCGCAGCGCGCGCGAGGGCATGGCGCGCCTCGAGACCGAGCTGCAGAAGATGCTGCTGCCGAAGGATCCGAACGACGACCGCAACATCTTCCTCGAAATCCGCGCGGGCACCGGCGGCGACGAATCGGCGCTGTTCGCGGGCGACCTGCTGCGCATGTACCTGCGCTTCGCGGAACGCCAGCGCTGGCAGGTCGAAATGATGTCGGAGAGCGCGTCGGATCTCGGCGGCTACAAGGAAGTGATCGTGCGGATCGCGGGCCAGGGCGCGTATTCGCGCCTGAAGTTCGAATCGGGCGGCCATCGCGTGCAGCGCGTGCCGGCCACCGAGACGCAAGGGCGCATCCATACGTCTGCGTGCACGGTCGCCGTGATGCCGGAAGCGGACGAAATCGGCGAGGTCGAGATCAATCCGGCCGACCTGCGCATCGACACGTTCCGCGCGTCCGGCGCGGGCGGCCAGCACATCAACAAGACCGATTCGGCGGTGCGCGTCACGCACATCCCGACCGGGATCGTCGTCGAATGCCAGGACGATCGCTCGCAGCACAAGAACAAGGATCGTGCGCTGAAGGTGCTCGCCGCGCGCATCAAGGACAAGCAGTATCACGAGCAGCACGCGAAGGAAGCCGCGACGCGCAAGAGCCTGATCGGCTCCGGCGACCGCTCGGAGCGAATCCGCACGTACAACTTCCCGCAGGGCCGGATGACCGACCACCGGATCAACCTGACGCTGTACCGGCTCGAGGCGATCATGGACGGCGATCTCGACGAACTGATCGGCGCGCTCGTCACCGAGCACCAGGCCGAGCTGCTCGCGTCGCTCGGCGAAGCCGACTGAGGCCGCGATGTCCGACACCACCGCCGACGCGCTGCTACGCGCATCGCCGCTCGATCCGGTCGATGCGCGCGTGCTGCTCGCGCATGCGCTCGGCTGGACCCGCACGCAGCTGATCACGCGCGGCGACGCGCCGCTCGACGACGCCGCGGTCGAACGCTTCCGCGCACTGGAAGCGCGCCGCGTCGCCGGCGAGCCCGTCGCGCAACTGGTCGGGATGCGCGAGTTCTTCGGCCGCCCGTTCGACGTGACGCCCGACGTGCTGATCCCGCGCCCCGAAACCGAGCTGCTCGTCGAAGCCGCGCTCGACGCGATCGGCGGGCTGCCGCATGCCGCCGTGCTCGACCTCGGCACCGGCAGCGGCGCGATCGCCGTGTCGATCGCGGCCGAGCGTCCCGATGCGCGCGTCTGGGCGCTCGACCGCTCGCCGGCCGCGCTCGCGGTCGCGCAACGCAACGCCGACAAACTGCTCGACGCGCGGCGCCCAGGCGGCCCGCTGCACTGGCTGCAGAGCGACTGGTACGCAGCGCTCGATCCCGCGCTCGCGTTCGATACGATCGTCAGCAACCCGCCGTACATCGCGCAGCACGACCCGCACCTCGCGCAAGGCGACCTGCGTTTCGAGCCGCGCGGTGCGCTCACCGACGATGCCGACGGCCTCAGCGCGATCCGCGCGATCGTCGCGGGCGCCGGCGCACATCTGAAACCGGGCGGCACGCTCTGGATCGAGCACGGCTACGACCAGGCCGAAGCCGTCCGCGCGATCCTGGCGTCGCACGGCTTCGTCGCGGTCGAATCGCTGGCCGATCTCGCCGCCATCGAACGCACGACCGGCGGCCGCCTGCCGGGCTGATGGCCGGCCCGCCCGGTTGAAATCCGCTATCATTTCGATCTAACGCCCCGCAAACGCAAGGTCAGTCATGGACACCCAACAACGTATCAAGCAAATCGTCGACGAAAACCAGGTCGTGCTCTTCATGAAGGGCAACGCGCAATTCCCGATGTGCGGCTTCTCGGGCCGCGCCGTGCAGGTGCTGAAGGCCTGCGGCGTCGACCAGTTCAAGACGGTCAACGTGCTCGAGGACGACGAAATCCGCCAGGGCATCAAGGCATTCTCGAACTGGCCGACCATCCCGCAGCTGTACGTGAAGGGCGAATTCATCGGCGGCTCGGACATCATGATGGAGATGTACCAGTCGGGCGAACTCCAGCAACTGTTCGCCGCCGCCTAACACGCGGCACCCGCCCCTTTTCGATGGCATCTCCCAGCGCGCCGCCGCGCCGGCTGATCGTCGCGATCACCGGCGCCACCGGCGCGATCTATGGTGTGCGGCTGCTCGACCTGCTGCGCGCCGCCGGCGGCGTCGAAACGCATCTGCTGATCTCGAACGCCGGCTGGCTCAACATCCAGCATGAGCTGAAGCTGCCGAAGGCCGATGTCGAACGCCGTGCGGACGTCGTGCATTCGGTGCGCGACGTCGGCGCGACGATCGCGTCGGGCTCGTTCGCGACCGACGGCATGGTGATCGCGCCCTGCTCGATGAAGACGCTCGCGAGCGTCGCGCACGGGCTGTCCGACAACCTGATCACGCGCGCGGCCGACGTCACGCTGAAGGAACGCCGCCGTCTCGTGCTGATGGTGCGCGAAACGCCGTTCAACCTCGCGCATCTGCGCAACATGACCGCCGTCACCGAAATGGGCGGCATCGTCTTCCCGCCGCTGCCCGCGTTCTACGCGATGCCGAAGACGATCGAGGAACTCGTCGACCAGACCGTCACGCGCGTGCTCGACCTGTTCGCGCTCAGCGCGCCGCTCACGACGCCGTGGCCCGGCATCCGGCACGCGCAGTAAGCCATCCTTCTGCGCGGATCTCCTTCGATTCGCACTGCAACTCCATCGATTTCACACCTTTGGATGCGAATCCGCATTCGATCGCCTGCCGTCGCCACGATTATCAACAAACAAGCGTCAATCAAATTCTCGATCGCCGATTTATCAATACACGGTACGCGCCTATAGTCACAGGCAGTCCCTTTTGCAGGTCATCACCATGAACCGCTTGCCTTCGCTGTACCTGTCGCACGGCGCCCCGACATTGCCGATCGACCCGACGCTGCCGTCCGGCGCGTTCACGCACCTCGGCGCCGAGTTGCCGCGCCCGCGCGCGGTGCTGATGCTGTCCGCGCACTGGGGCACGCAACAGCCGGTCGCGAGCGTCGCCGCGCATCCGGACACGATCCACGATTTCTACGGTTTCCCGCAGGCGCTGTACGACATCCGCTATCCGGCGCCAGGCGCACCGGACGTCGCCGAACGCGCGGCCGCGCTGCTGAACGCGGCCGGCATCGCGACCGCGACGACCGAACACGGGCTCGATCACGGCGCGTGGGTGCCGATGCTGTTGATGTTTCCGGAAGCCGACGTGCCGGTCGCGCAACTGTCGATCCAGCCGCGCGCGAACGCCGCGCATCACTTCGCGCTCGGCCGCGCGCTGCGGCCGCTGCGCGACGAAGGCGTGATGGTGATCGGCTCGGGCCAGATCACGCACAACCTGCGCGCCGCCGATTTCGGCGCGGCGCCCGAGGATGCGGACCCGCGCGTCGCCGAATTCACCGACTGGTTCGAGGCGAAACTGGCCGCGCGCGACGTCGATGCGCTGCTCGACTATCGCCGGCAAGCGCCGCACGCGGCGCTGATGCATCCGACCGACGAGCACCTGCTGCCGGTCTTCACGGCGCTCGGCGCGGCGGACGACGACTACCGGCTCGGCATCCAGTCGCTCGGCACCTACCAGCGCGTGCTCGCGATGACGAACTACGTGTTCGCGAACGCCGACGCCTGAACCCGGACGGCGGTGCAACCGCCGAGCCAGTCAACAAAAAGCCCGCCCGAATATCGCGCTCGGGCGGGCTTTTTTGCGCTGCATCCTGCCGCCGCCGAATCCGGCGACAGGTCACGCGTCAGACACCGACCCCTTCGAGGATCTCGTCGTGCGACTCGCGCTCGTCGAGATACTGGGTCCGGTAGCCGGTATTCACGCCCCAGAAGTAGAACACCAGCGAAATCGCCGCGACGATCAGCATGTCCCAGCCATACGGCAGGTAGCCATGACCGCCGAACTCCTTGCTGCCGATGAGCGACAGCACGGCCATCGTCGGCAAGTATGCGACCAGCCACCACGCGGCCTTCAGGTCGGCGCCCCAGCCGGTCCAGCCCGACTTCGCCTGGAAGTAGAAATACACCGGCAGCGCGACGATCATCAGCAGGATGATTTCGCCCGTCAGCGGCCACTTCGCCCAGTACAGGATCAGCGACGCGCACACGAACGCGAACGGCGCGATCAGCTTCATCAGCGGAATCGACAGCGGACGCTCGATGTCGGTCGCCGAACGGCGCAGCGCCATCAGGCTGATCGGGCCGGTCAGGTACGAGATCACCGTCGCGACCGAGATCACCGCCGCGAGCGAGCTCCAGCCACGGAAGAAGAACAGGAAGATGAACGACACGAGCAGGTTGAACCACATCGCCTGGCGCGGCACGCCGTAGATCGGGTGCACGTTGCCGAACATCTTCGGCATCGTGTTGTTGCGCTCCATCGCGTAGATCATGCGGGTGGTCGTCGCCATGTAGGTCGTGCCGGTGCCGCTCGGGCTGATGAACGCGTCGACGTACAGCAGGATCGCGAGCCAGTTCAGGTTCAGCGCGATCGCGAGCTCCGCGAACGGCGACGAGAAGTTGAAGTGCTCCCAGCCCTTCGCGACGTCGGCCGGGTTCACCGAACCGATATACGCCATTTGCAGCAGCACGTAGATCACGAGTGCGAGCAGGATCGACGTGATCACCGCGAACGGCACGCTGCGCGACGGATTGCGCGCTTCACCGGCCAGGTTCACCGGGCTCTGGAAGCCGTTGAACGCGAACACGATGCCGCTCGTCGCGACCGCGGTCAGCACGGCCGACCAGCCGTACGGCGCGAAGCTGGCATTGGATGCGGTGCCGAGGTTCTCCGAATGGAAGCTCGACAGCATCAGGCCGAGGATCGTGAGGCCGGGGATCAGGAACTTGAAGATCGTGATCGCGGTGTTCGCCCGCGCGAAGGCCTTGACGCCCCAGTAGTTCAGCATGAAGTAGACGACGACCAGCACGGCCGACAGCAGCAGCCCGAGCGTCTGTAATTCACCGTTCACGAACAGCGCGTGCGCCCACGGATACGGCCACGTGCTCATGTACTGGATCGATGCTTCGGCCTCGATCGGGATCACGGATACGATCGCGATCCAGTTGGCCCATGCGCTGATGAAGCCCACCAGCGAACCGTGCGAGTAGCGCGCGTAACGCACCATGCCGCCCGATTCGGGGAACATCGCCCCCAGTTCCGCATACGTCAGCGCAATCGCGAGAATCACGACGGCACCGATGATCCATGCGCAAATCGCCGCCGGACCGGCGATCTTCGCGGCCTTCCAGGCACCGAACAGCCAGCCCGAGCCGATAATCGAACCCAGCCCCGTCAGCATCAATGCAAACGGGCCGATGTTCCGTTGAATAGAACTCTTCACATCCTCTCCTGTGTCTCAAAAAGCATGGTCGGCCTGCGGTCCGGGATCGGCTCGGAGCGCGCCGCGCACGCATTCTTGGGGGGAGGGTTACCCGATCGGGGCAACCCGTCCACGCGGCGCGTAGTTTAACGGTTGCACCTCGAACGTGGCGCCAAAATCGATCGACCCCTACAAAAAATTCGCATCGCTTGCAAGCTTTGTAAACCGGATATCCGCAATAACCCTGAGAGCATGGGAATACGGTTGACCGTCAGAAGGATTAGCCGTATAAAGGACTTCGCAGGATTTCAAGCGGCGAGTGAATTGGTTCTTTCGTAGTTCGCCCATCAACGGTACTCCGGTTGGTCCTATTACCCCTTCCTTGATTTTCCGCACCCCATGGGCCTCGGCCCCGTTTTATTTTTTTAGGAACAAGTAACATGGCAACCGGTACCGTCAAGTGGTTCAATGACGCAAAGGGCTTCGGCTTCATCACCCCGGAAGGCGGCGGCGACGATCTGTTCGCGCACTTCTCGGAAATCCGCGTCGAAGGCTTCAAGACGCTGCAAGAAAACCAGAAGGTTGAATTCGAAGTGAAGACGGGCCCGAAGGGTCTGCAAGCTGCGAACATCCGTCCGGTCTAAGCTTGGCGCGATTATTCGTGTAAAAAAGCCCCGCTTCGGCGGGGCTTTTTGTTTTTGCGCGCCGGTCGTCCTACATGGTGGCGCATGGCGGCCCGTAGCCGCCCGCCGTTCAGCCGAACAGTCGCTGCGCGTGAATGCCGAGCCCCGTCGCGACACTCGCGAGGCGATCGCCGAACACCGGCTGCGCATCCGGGAACGCACCGGCGAGCGCGCCCGACAGGAATGCAAGCCCCGTCGAACCGCCGGTGAAATACAGCGCACCGACGTCGCGCGGCGCCACGCCCGCGAGCCGCACCGTCTCGCGCGCGGCGTCGACGATGCGTGCGGTATCGTCGCGGCTCGCGTCGACGAGGCGATTCGCGTCGAATGCGATCAGCAGATCCTCTTCCACGTCGTTCAGGTCGATCATCGTCTCCCCGCCCGCCGCGACGCCGATCTTCGCTTCTTCCGCACGCGCCATCAGCGCGTGCCCGAGCCGCTGCTCGACCACGCTCGTGAGCCGGTCGTACTGCCGCACGTCCTGGTACAGGTGCTTCATCAGCTTCAGCTCGCCGACGCGCTTCGGCGTGTAGACGGTGTTGATCAGGTGCCAGGTCGCGAGATCGAAGTAGATCTTGTTCGGCAGCTCGCGCCCTTCCGGGTCGAGCGAACGGTAGCCGAATGCGGGCAGGATCGCCGCCAGCTCGACACGCCGGTCGTAGTCGGTGCCCGCGACGTGCACGCCGTGGTGCGCCAGCACGTCGTCCTTGCGCTCGAGCCGCGCCATCCGCGCCGGGCCGACGCGCACCAGCGAGAAGTCGGACGTGCCGCCGCCGATGTCGGCGACCAGCACGAGACGCTCGGCCGGCTGGCGGGATTCGTAGTCGAATGCGGCGGCGATCGGTTCGTACTGGAAGTGAACGTCCGCGAAGCCGACCGATTGCGCGGCCGCCTCGAGCTGATCCTGGGCGAGACGGTCGGCGCGCGGATCGTCGTCGACGAAGAACACCGGCCGGCCGAGCACCGCACGGCCGATCGGCGCGTCCGCGCGCGCTTCGGCCTTGCGCTTCAGGTGCGTCAGGAAGCGCGCGATGATTTCGGTGTACGCGATCGCGCTGCCGTCGCCGAGATCGGTCGTCGTTTCCGCGAGCGGCGAGCCGAGGATGCTCTTCATCGAGCGCATCAGCCGGCCGTCGAAGCCGTCGATATAGGAAGCCAGCGCCGCCCGGCCGTATTCGACCGTCTCCTCGTCGTTGTTGAAGAAGATCGCGGTGGGCAGCGTCAGGTGGTCGCCCTCGACGGGCGCGAGGCGCATGCCATCGCCGTCGGGCAGCGCCACGGCGGAATTGGACGTGCCGAAATCGATCGCGCAGTAAGTCATGGGAAATTGCCGCAGCAGGCCGGCGCGAAAACGGAAAGGACCGGCTTTTTAACATGAAGCCCGCGGGATCACAACCGGGGCCCGCCACCGGGGCCGCGCAACGGGCGCCGGTGGCGACGGCGCGCGGCGTGGCGCGCCGGAAACGGGCGCGGACAGGATGCGCGACGCAGCCTGCCCACCCGCGGGGTCAGGCCGCTGCGTCGAAGCTCTTCTTCCACGCACCCGCGTAGACGACTTCGCCGAGCGCGTGGCGCGTGCGCGGCGCCTTCTCGCGATCGCGCAGCACGGGATCGAGCTTGTCGACGTCGCCGTAGTGGCCGAGCGAAATGATCGACACGATCGCGACATCCGCCGGAATCGCGAACGCGTCGCGGAATGCCTTCGCGTCGAACCCGCTCATCTGGTGCGCGGCGAGGCCGAGCGCGTGCGCCTGCAGCACCAGCGACATCGCGGCGGCGCCGGCGTCGTACAGCGCGGTCGGCGCCGGCTCGCCCTTCGGCGTCAGCGTGTGCGCGGTGACCGCGATCAGCACCGGCGCCGGTGCATTCCAGCCCTGGTTGAACGGCACCAGCGTCGCGAACGCGCGCTTGAACGCGTCTTCGTCCTGGGTGCGATCGAATACGATGAAGCGCCACGGTTGCGCGTTGTACGCGGACGGGGCCCAGCGTGCCGCTTCGAGCACCGCGTGGAGATCGCCGGCGCTGACGGCTTCATCCGAATACGCGCGGGGGCTCCAGCGGCCCGCGATCAGATCGTGAATCGAAACAGTGGTGGGAGCAGGTTTGACGGACATGCGGTTCCTCGCTGACATCGATGAAGGGGCGCGAACGCCCGGCGAACCGCAAGCATACCCGCTTGGGCGACAGCGCGCCCGATCCTGCCGCGCTATGCAAATCGCCGCGCGTGCAATGGCCGGCCGCGGTGTGCGGCCGGCCGGTCCGCCGCGCTCAGGCCGCCTGCGCGGCCGCGCGCGACGGGCCGCGATTGATCCGCAGCACGATCAGCGCGCCGACGATGCACAGCCCGCCCGAGATCATCGACGCGATCGTGTAGGTGCCGAGGCTCGCGCGCAGCAGCCCGGCGCCGAGCGCCGCGAACGCCGCGCCGAGCTGGTGGCCGGCGACGATCCAGCCGAACACGACCGGCGCCGCGGCCTTGCCGAACACGTCGGTCGCGAGCCGCACGGTGGGCGGCACGGTCGCGATCCAGTCGAGCCCGTAGAACATCGCGAACAGCGGCAGCCCGAAGAAATCGATCCCGAACGCATGCGGAAGGTAGATCAGCGACAGCCCGCGCAGCCCGTAGTACCAGAACAGCAGCACGCGGTTGTCGTAACGGTCGGACAACCATCCCGACAGCGTCGTACCGAACAGATCGAACACGCCCATCGCCGCGAGCAGCGACGCACCCTGCACTTCGGTCATCCCGTAGTCGCTGCACATCGCGATCAGGTGCGTGCCGACATAGCCGTTGGTGCTCGCGCCGCAGATGAAGAAGCTGAAGAACAGCAGCCAGAAGTCGCGCGAACGGCTCGCCATCAGCAGCGTGCGGAACGCGACCGCGAGCGGATTCTCCTTCGTCGCATCGGGCGCCGCCGGCGTATCGGCCGGCTCGCCGTACGGGCGCAGCTTCACGTCGGCCGGCCGCTCGGGCAGCAGGAACGCGACCAGCGGAATCACGATCGCGGCCGCCACCGCGACGACCAGCACGACCGGCCGCCAGCCGTGGCGCTGCGCGATCGCCGCGAGCATCGGCAGGAACACGAGCTGGCCGGTGGCCGTGCTCGCGGTCAGGATCCCCATCACGAGGCCGCGCCGCGCATGGAACCAGCGCGTGACGAAGGTGGCGGACAGCGTCAGCGCGACGACGCCCGTCGAGCAGCCGACCATCAGCCCCCAGATCAGCACCATCTGCCAGCTCTGCGTCATCATCGACGACAGCGCAACGCCCGCGCTCATCGTCACGAGCGCGGTGAGGATCGTCGGACGCAGCCCGAAGCGCTGCATCGCGGCGGCCGCGAACGGGCCCGTCAGGCCATACAACGCGATGTTCACCGAAATCGCCAGCGAAATCGCCGCGCGGCTCCAGCCGAGCTCGCGTTCGAGCGGCACCATCAGCACGCTCGGCGTCGCGCGCGTGCCGGCCGCCGCCAGCAGGATCAGGAATACCACCGCCGCCGCGAGCCATCCGTAATGGAAGCGCCCGCCGATTCGTGTCACTGCCCAGTTCATCTTCACGTTCTCCAGTTGGCGGTTCCGGCGCCATCGCACCACGCCGCCCCGACCAGGCCACCTCCGCCGCGCATTTCAACATCGGCTGACCCGGGCCGACGCTTGGCATTCGTCTGTCGATCCGGCCGCGATTGTTACCGACCGGTCACAACTGTGTTGCGATCGTAGTTACCAGTCGGTAACATGTCAAGCAATCCATTACGTAGTCGAGGGCCATCATGTCGGGCATCGAGGTCGCCAAACCGCTGGCGCGGCGCACGCGCCGGCCGATCGACGGCGCCACCGCGCAGGAGCATCTGCTGCGTGCCGCCGAGGAGTTGTTTTACAAGGAAGGGGTGCGCACGGTCGGCGTCGAGGCGGTGGTGGAACGCGCGGGCGTCAACAAGATGAGCCTGTACCGCCAGTTCTCGTCGAAGGACGAGCTGATCCTCGCGTATCTGGAACGGATGGACGCGTGCTTCTTCGAGCGGCTCGACACGAGCGCCGCGAAGCATCCGGGCCAGCCGAAGGCGCAGTTGATCCAGTACTTCGCCGATCTCGCCGAGCGCGCGACGCAAAAGGACTATCGCGGCTGCCCGTTCGTCAACGTCGCCGCCGAATTCCCGGATGCGTCGCACCCGGCGCGCGAACGCGTCGCGCAGAACAAGGAGCAGCTGATGAAACGGCTCGTCGCACTGTGCGAAGGCGCCGGCGCGCGGCAGCCGAAGGCGCTCGCCGATGCGCTCGCGCTGGTGGTCGAAGGCATCTATGCGGCCAGCCAGACCTACCGGCATGGCGAAACGCCGATCGGCACCGCGCCCGCACTCGTCACGCAATTGATCGAGGCGGCCTGCGCGTGACGGGCCGCGGGCGTTCGTCCGCGGCGCGCCCGCTACAATGCGGCCCTCTTCGCCCTTCCGCCCGACTGGTATCACGATGACCGACACCCGCCCCGATTCGCACGACGACATCCTCGCCGCCACGCGACACTGGCTCGCGCGCGCGGTGATCGGGCTCAATCTGTGCCCGTTCGCGAAAAGCGTCTACGTGAAGGAACAGGTGCGCTACGCGATCAGCAACGCGACGACGCTGGAAGACGCGCTCGCCGAACTCGAAACCGAGCTGCGCGCGCTGGAAGCGGCGGACCCGCAGCAGATCGATACGACGCTCGTGATCTACCCGCACGCGTTCGCCGATTTCGTCGACTACAACGATGCGCTGTTCTTCGCCGAGCGGCTCGTGCGGCAATTGCGGCTCGACGGCGTGCTGCAGATCGCGAGCTTCCATCCGCAATACCAGTTCGACGGCACCGAACCCGACGACATCGAGAACTACACGAACCGCGCGCCGTATCCGATCCTGCACTTGCTGCGCGAGGACAGCATCGCACGCGCGGTCGACGCGTTCCCGGACGCGTCCGCGATCTACGAAAAGAATCAGGAAACGCTGCGCCGCCTTGGCCACGAAGGCTGGCGCGAATGGATGCGCCGGCCGGGCGACGACGTGTGAGCGTGCAACGTGCGTGGCGCGGGCGCCATGCCCGCGCGCGCGTCAGCCTTCGGCCGGCTCGACGGCGGCGTCGCCCGCCGCGGCGGCTTGCGCGACGAAGAAACGCTCGTTCAGCTCGGCCAGCCCGAACATCGCGAGGATCTCGTTCAACCGCTCGCCCGGCTTGCGGCGCGGCAGGTTCTTGTACTGCGCGA
The DNA here is from genome assembly GCF_902833155.1 of Burkholderia sp. BCC1047. NCBI lineage: Bacteria > Pseudomonadati > Pseudomonadota > Betaproteobacteria > Burkholderiales > Burkholderiaceae > Burkholderia > Burkholderia sp. BCC1047. Next base: position 17,357 of record NZ_CADFEH010000051.1, read on the forward strand.
TGATCAGCTCGTTCTTCATCGAATGCTCCCAGCCGACCAGCTCGGTCACGCTGACCTGGTAGCCGTGCGCCTCGAGCTGCAGGCAGCGCAGCACGTTGGTGATCTGGCTGCCGAATTCGCGCGTATGCAGCGGATGCCGCCACACCTCGGTCAGCGCATTCGCGAGCGACTTGCCCTTGTTCTTGCGCAGCACGCCCGCGACTTCCGCCTGGCAGCACGGCACCAGCACGATGTGCTGCGCGCGCTTCGCGAGCGCGAAGCGGATCGCGTCGTCGGTCGCCGTGTCGCACGCATGCAGCGCGGTGACGACGTCGACCGTGTCGGGCAGTTGCGGCGACGTGATCGAATCGGCGACCGACAGGTTCAGGAACGACATGCCGCCGAACCCGAGCCGCGCGGCAAGCTCGGTCGAGCGCGCGACGAGTTCCTCGCGCGTCTCGATGCCGTACACGTGCGACGCGAACGCCGGCGTGCCGTGCCCCGGCTGCTGCTTGAAGAACAGGTCGTACAGGATGAAGCCGAGATACGACTTGCCGGCGCCATGATCGACGAGCGTCACGTGGCCTTTGTCGGCCTGCACGCCGGCGAGCAGCGGCTCGATGAACTGGAACAGGTGATAGACCTGCTTCAGCTTGCGCCGGCTGTCCTGGTTCAGCTTCCCGTCGCGGGTGAGGATGTGCAGTTCCTTCAGCAGCTCGACGGACTGCTCCGGGCGGATTTCGTGGGTCTTGTTCGACATCGTGAAGCGACGCCGGGCCACGGTCGGTCGACCACGGCCCGGCGGCGGAAATTCGTGAGGAATGGCGGTAGTTTACCGAAAATACGCGGTCAGGCCCGGGCGCCGAGCCGCCACAGCGACGTAACCTCGGCGCGACGCGCCGCATGCAGCGGATCGTCGGCGTCCGTCGACTTCGGATGCGCGGGGCGGATGTCGTCGCGGCCGAGCACGACGAGGCCGGCTTCGTCGATCCATTGCAGCAGGGTGTCGCGCGGCCGCAGGCCGAGATGCTCGGCGAAATCGGACAGGATCAGCCAGCCCTCGCCGCCCGACTCCAGATGCGCGGCGAGCCCCGTGAGGAAACCGCGCAGCATGCGGCTGTCCGGGTCGTAGACCGCGTATTCGATCGGCGCGCTCGGCCGGGCCGGCACCCATGGCGGGTTGCAGACCACGAGCGGCGCACGGCCGGCAGGAAACAGGTCGGCCTCGACGATCTCGACCTGGCCCGCATGGCCGAGCCGCGCGACGTTCTCGCGCGCGCAGGCGAGCGCGCGCGGATCCTGGTCGGTCGCGACGACGCGCTCGACGCCGCGCGACGCGAGCACCGCCGCCAGCACGCCGGTGCCCGTGCCGATATCGAACGCGAGCGACGTCGCCGGCAGCGGCGCACGCGCGACGAGCTCGACGTATTCGCCGCGCACCGGCGAGAACACGCCGTAGTGCGGATGGATCGGCGCGCCGCCGAGCGCCGGGATCGGCACGCCCTTCTTGCGCCACTCGTGCGCGCCGACGAGGCCGAGCAGTTCGCGCAGCGACACGACCGACGGCACACCGCCGGGGCCGTACGCCTCCTCGCAGGCCGCCCGCACGTCGGGCGCGCGGCGCAGCGGGATCGTGTAATCGGCGTCGAGCGGGATCAGCAGCATGCCGAGCGTGCGGGCGCGCTGCGATTGCGCGAGACGATGCAGGTTGAACGCGTCGACGCCGGCCGCGGCTTTCGCCTTCTTCGGTTTGCGTTCGACACGGCGCGCCATCGCCTGCAGGAGCTGGCGCGCATTCTGGAAGTCGCCCTGCCAGACGAGCGCGGTGCCCTCGCAAGCGAGACGGTAGGCCGCATCGGCGGTGAGGCGGTCGTCGGCGGGCACCGCGCGCTTCGGCGGTTGCACGCCGGCTTCGGAGCGCCAGCGCACGGCATGATCGGCGCCGTCGGCGTCGGTCCAGTGGAAAAGCGGGAAATCGGTCACGCGAACTCGGTACGGTTGGCTTCAACGGCGGCGAGAATTCACCGCGCGGACCACACCATACCGCGCTTTGCCCGACCCGGCAAAACGGGCGCCGCGACGGCTGCCCGAAGGCATCCGCGCGGCGCCACCGTCGATCAGGCGAGATCGAAGGTTTCCGCAGTGGGCGCATCGCGCTTGACGGCCGCGATGCCGTTGTCGCGTGCCTGCGCGCTGCTGTACGTTTCGCTCGTGCCGATGACCTGGTGGTTCGCTGCCTTCAGGTTGAACATGGGCTCACCGTTGTGGGCGAGCTTGCGCTCGTAGCGCTCGTCGAGCGGCGCGTTTTCCCGCACGGACGCGATCCCGTTTCTCGCGCCGCTTTTCTCCTCGTACCGCTCGCTCGCGAGGATGATCTCGCCGTTCGCCGACTTCAGGTGGAAGTAGTACTGGCCGTTCGTGGCCTTCTTGAGCTCGAATTTTGCCGCCATGGAATTCCCCTAAAAGAATGTCCGACCCTCGGACATCGGCAAGTGTAAGGGGGCCCATCGACAAAAGTCGACATCTCACGAAGATAAGCGTCAAAGACTGTTAAATGGTGAATTTTCGGACACACTTGACCGACGTTGAAGTTACCCGAACGATCTATCCGCCCCACCCCGGCAGGGTCGGCAGGCGCAGCGTGCCCGCGTCGCTGAAGTGTACGGTGCCCAGCCCGCTGCCCGCGAGGCGGCCGCGCAGCGCATACGGCAGTTCGCCGTTCGCGGCCGCGCCGGGCAGGTTCCACGCCTGCCGCGCAGCCGCGAACGCCGACACCGAAACCGGCACGTCGAGCACGGCCTCGCCGAACCGCGGCACGGTGCCCGCCCGGTCGCTGACGCCGCTCGCGAACGGCGCGCCGTTCAGGTCGAGCGAGACCGAGATGCCGTCGTAGTCGATCGGCGCATCGGTCGGATTCTGCACGCGCAACTTCAGGCTGAAGCGCATCTCGAGGCCCTGCCCGACGAGCGGGTCGAGCCCGGCGACCGACACGCGCACCGGCTCGCGCATGAGCGCCGCGCAACCGCCCAGCAGGAACCCGACGGCAAACAGCAGCAGCACGGCGCGCAGCGGTGCGAGACGGGACAGGGTGCGTGGCATGGGAAGGTCTCCTCGCGGCAAGCGGTGAACGGGGCGCGTCGCTGCATTGTACCGACCGAGCCTGTACCGGCCGTGCCGCCCGTCACCGGATTTCGTAGTTTCCGCGGCAACGCAATATCGTTAATAGATTAAAACTACGAAATTTCCGGCTAAACGGAAAGCGCATTAATGACTTCCGGCATTCAATGAAGCGCCCGGAATTCAATAGATGCTCTTTCTAAATTTTTCGTTTCCTTTACCCAAAACCATCAAGTATATTTACGCATCCTGGGAGCAAGCCGACAAACCTTGAAGCCGCATGACGGCGAATTTACGGGACGGCGACACGCTGTCCATCCGTCCTGCGGCCTGGCCCGGCCAGCCCCGTAGGTCGTCGGTTCAAAGGGATTGCGCGCCCGCGCCGGGCGCGCGGCCCCGTGTCGTGCGCGCGAAATCAATTCAGTACAACACGCGCCCGGCCATTTTGAACCGGCCAGTTAAACGACATCCGGAAATTCAGAGGGGGCAGTAAACCATGATTACCTTCACGTAGTCGGCCGCCGTCTTTTTCGAATAATCCGTCATTGCCATTTTTTCGCTGTTGATTAAACGGCGAGGGGATCGCTTTTGCCGGTGTTTTCGCAGCACTGAACGATTCTTTCAACAATCGAGGTTTCAGTCATGTCGATTCATATTCGCAAGATGCGTTATCTGCCGCTCGTCGCCGCACTCGCGCTAGCCGGGTGCGGCGGCGACGACGGCGGTGCGGGCTCCGCTTCCGCGCTCAGCTCCGCCGGCGCGCCGCATACGGGCTCGTCGCCCGCCGTCACCGCGCCGCCGAGCGCATCGAACGTCGACAAGAGCGTTTCGCCTGTCGAATTGCCGGACACCGTGGTGCCCGTGAACTACCGGCTGTGGTTCCGCCCGAACGACGCGTTGAACGCGTTCGACGGCCGCGCCGACGTCGAGATCAAGGTGCTGAAGCCGGTCAACAACATCGTGATCGCCGGCCACCGGATCAAGTTCACCAACGGCCGCATCACGCTGCAGCCGGGCAACATCCAGCTGATCGCGACGCCGCAGGACAAGGGCGACTTCTATCAGCTGCGCCCCACCGCCGGCACGATCGCACCGGGCAACTATTCGCTGCACATGGAGTGGTCGGGCATCATCAACTTCAAGTCGTATGACGATCCGGTCAACCAGACGGGCGGCAGCTGCGGCGACGATCCGTATCCGGGCTGCTCGGCCGCGGAAGGCGTGTTCCGCGTCGACCTGAAGGGCACCGACGGCAAGACGAGCGGCGCGATCCTGACGCAGGGCGAAACCAACCTGTCGCGCCAGTGGTTCCCGGGCTGGGACGAGCCGGCGTTCCGCCCGACCTATGAAGTGACGGCCGAAGTGCCGCAGAACTGGCGCGTCGTGTCGAACGCGGCCGAGAAGCCGTCGACCAACGTCGGCGGCGGCTACAAGCTCGTGCAGTTCGAGAAGACCCCGCCGATGCCGTCGTACCTGCTGTTCTTCGGCGGCGGCCTGTTCGACACCTACGAGGACGACTTCACGAGCCCGCTGCCGGGCGGCAAGGGCGGCCTGCACCTGCGCGTGTTCACGCCGCCGGGCATGAGCGACTGGGCGAAGCCGGCGATGGACCGCACCAAGCAGGCGCTCGACTACTACTACCGCTACACGGGCATCCCGCTGCCGCTGACGAAGTTCGACACGGTGGCCGCGAACGACGCGTTCAAGGAGCAGAAGGACCTGAATTTCGGCGGGATGGAGAACTGGGGCTCGATCCTCGAGTTCGCCGACGACATCCTGCCGCAGCCGGGCCAGCCGATGTCGCGCTACGGCAACGAAGTGCTGACGCACGAAGTGGCGCACCAGTGGTTCGGCGATCTCGTGACGACCGACTGGTGGGACAACGTGTGGCTCAACGAATCGTTCGCGACGTTCTTCGAGACGAAGACGACGATCCAGTTCTTCCCCGACGAGTTCAGCTGGCTCGACCAGGTGAAGAACAAGTATCGCGTGATCAATCGTGACATCGGCCCGAACGCGTTCCCGGTCGCGCCGAACTTCAACGACTGGGCGTCGAACGACTTCGTGCTGAGCGCGAGCGCGTTCACGTACGACAAGGGCGGCCACGTGCTGAAGACGCTCGAGAACTATCTCGGCGAGCAGACGCTGCGCAAGGGTCTCCAGCAGTACCTGGTCGACTACTCGTTCGGCAACGGGACGCCGAAGCGTCTGTGGGACGCGCTGTCGAAGGAAAGCGGCGTGGCGGTCGGCCCGATCGGCGACAGCTACGTGCGTCAGACCGGCGTGCCGCTGATCTCGCTCGACACGCAGTGCGACATGACGAAGAACCAGACGATCGTCACGCTGAAACAGCAGCCGTTCCCGAACAAGAACGCGTATCCGGGCCTGCAATGGACGGTGCCGATCACGCTCGCGTACGGCCAGGGTCTCGCGAAACGCACGACGCTCGCGCTGAAGGACACGCAGGCGCAGACGCGGATCGACGGCTGCACGGGCGTGGTCGCCGACCCGAGCGGTCTCGACTACTACGTCGTGAACTACAGCGACGCGGCGTGGAGCGGGCTGCTCACGCAGGTGAACGGCTCGACCGATCCGGTGCTGCTGGCAAACCTGAAGAGCGAAGCGGCGCTGCTCGTCGCGAACAACCTCGCGCCGGCTTCGCGCTCGACGTCGATCGGCTCGGTCGCTTCGCCGGCCGCGATGAAGCTGCGCCAGACGCCGACCTTTGGCGGCATCGAGCCGGTGACGAAGGAACGCCCGGCACGGCAATACCAGGGCCTCTTCAAGCCGCGCAAGGTAGTAACGCAGTAACGGTGCAGATCCGGCCGGCGCCGCGCGACCCGCGGCGCCGGCCGGCGTACCGGTTTCTCCGACCTGTTGACGGGCCTCGCATGCGAGGCCCTTTTTTCATGCGGCACGGCGTTCGCCGGCCGTCACGCCCATGCGGCATCCCACGCCGGCTGCGCGAACCACGTGGCGAGGAACGCGACGAGCCGCGACGTGCGCGCACTGCCGCGCGGCTGCTGACGCAGCACGTGAATCGTCGCCGGCTCGGGCGCCGCCGCGTACTGCGGCAGCAGCGCGCGCAACCGTCCGTCGCGCAGCGCGTCCGCCACGAGCCAGGTCGGCAGGTGCGCGAGACCGAGCCCGTCGATCGCCGCCTCGAGCAGCGCTTCCGAATGATTGCTGCGAAACCGCGGCTGCGCCGGCACGTGACGGCGCTCGCCGAAGCGCCATGCGCCGGGCGGCGGCGCGCCATGCCACGCGAGACAGTCGTGGCCGGCGAGCGCGTCGGGCGAGGCGGGCTCGCCGCGCCGGGCGAGGTAGGCCGCGCTCGCGCACAGCACGCGCCGCTGCGGCGCCAGCACCGTCGCGACGAAACGCGTGTCCTCCAGCGGGCCGATGCGCACCGCGAGATCGACGTCGGAGCCCAGCCGTGCGCCCTGCAGGTCGACCATGCTGTCGGTCAGCACGAGATCGACCTGCAGCGCCGGATGACGCTGCATGAACGCGGCCAGCGCAGCCATCAGGTGCCGCCGGCCGAACGGCGCCGGACAGTCGATGCGCAGCAGGCCGCCCGGTTCGTCGTGCTGGCTGTGCAGGTCTTCCTGTAGTCCGCGCAGTTCGGCCAGCATGCGGGTCGCGCGCCCATATAGAAGCTGCCCGGCCTCGGTCGGCCGCAGCGCGTGCGTGGTGCGATGCAGGAGCCGGATGCCGAGCTGCGTCTCGAGCCGGTCGATGCGCCGCGTGACCGACGACGCGGCGACGCCGAGCCGGCGCGCGGCCGCCGAGAAGCTCTGCTGGTCGACCACGTCGACGAACAGCGCGAGGTGCGGGGAAAGGAAGTCGTCCATGCGGGGGCCTGCGGAATTGGCTATGCGGATAACGCAAAACAATCATCCGCCTTTGCACGTTTCCGTGTCAAACCGGGCCCACTAGACTGCATTCACCGGTTTCATCCGCCGCACGCGCCGGCCCGCCGGGCCGGGCAGCCGCCATCTTCACGGAGATCATCATGCGCAGCATCCGCTTCGACACCCCCGCCGCCGACATCGAGTCGCTCGACGCGCGGGTCCGGGACATCGCCCCGCCCGTACCGGCCGACGGCCAGGTGCTGATCGAGGTGCACGCGGCCGGCGTGAACCCGAGCGACGTGAAGGCCGCGCTCGGCCGCATGCCGCATGCGGTGTGGCCGCGCACACCCGGGCGCGACTGGGCCGGCATCGTGCGCAGCGGCCCCGACGACTGGATCGGCGCGCCGGTGTGGGGCTCGGGCGGCGATCTCGGCGTCGGGCGCGACGGTTCGCATGCGGAATGGCTCGTGCTGGACGCCGCGCACGTGCGTCGCAAGCCGGGCGTGCTGACGCTCGACGAGGCGGCCGGCGTCGGTGTGCCGTTCGTCACCGCGTACGAAGGCCTCCGTCGCGCCGGGATGCCGACGGCCGACGACGTCGTGCTCGTGTTCGGCGCGAACGGCAAGGTCGGTCAGGCCGCGATCCAGCTCGCCAGCGCGCGCGGCGCGACCGTGATCGGCGTCGAGCGCGGGCCCGGCGACTATCGCGGTCACGCGTCGGGCGACGTCCACATGATCGACGCGTCGAGCCGGACCGTAGCCGACGCGGTGCGCGAGTTGACCGGCGGCCACGGCGCGGACGTCGTCTACAACACGGTCGGCAGCCCGTATTTCGACGCGGCGAACGCGTCGATGGCGATCGGCGCGCGGCAGATCTTCATCTCGACGATCGAGCGCAGCGTGCCGTTCGACATCCTCTCGTTCTATCGCGGCCAGCACACGTTCGTGGGCATCGATTCGCTGCAGCTCGGCGCGGCCGCGGTCGCGCAGATCCTCGACACGCTCGCGCCCGGCTTCGGCAACGGCACGCTGCGCCCGTTCCCGATCGGCGACGACTACGTGTACCCGCTCGAGCGTGCGCACGACGCGTATCGCGCGGTGCTGGCCGGTGCGCGCGAGCGCGTCATCCTCAAGCCCTGACACCGGACCCACGGGAGACCGTCATGATGGATTACGTAACCTCGCTCGCGGTGGGCATCGGTGTCGGCGTGTTGTACGCGCTGCTGCACGTACGCTCGCCGGCCCCGCCGCTCGTTGCGCTCGTCGGCCTGCTCGGGATGGTGATCGGCGAACGCGCGATCGCGCTGCTGCGTTGATGCCACGCCCGATGCCGCGCTAGCGATCGTCGCGGCGTCGGAACGCCCACCACGCGGCCAGCGCGGTGAAGCCGGCAACGAGCAGCACCATCAGCCAGAAGCCGTGCTTGTTCTCCGAGAACGGCACGCCGCCGACGTTCATCCCGAAGAAGCCCGCGACGATGTTGATCGGCAGCGCGATCACGGTGACGAGCGTCAGCGTGAACAGCGTCCGGTTGTTCTGCTCGTCGAGGCGCGAACCGATCTCTTCCTGCAGCAGCTTGATCCGCTCGTTGAGCCCCGCCAGATCGGCGAGCACCAGCGAGAATTCCTCGGTCGACTCGCGCAGCTCCTGCACGTCTTCCGTGTGCAGCCACGCGGGCGGCTTCGCGAGCAGCCGGAAGACCGAGCCGGGCTCCGGCGCGAGCATGCGCTGCAGCCGCGTCAGCGTGCGGCGCATCGCGCCGAGCTCGCTGCGGCTCGACGTGAGCCGCTGCGACAGGAAGCGATCCTCGATGCGGTCGACGTCGATGCTCGTGCGCCGCATGATCTGGATCAGCAGGTCGGCCTGATCGCGCAGCAGATGCACGAGCAGCTCCGCGGGCGAGCGGAACAGCTCGCCGTCGCGCACGGACGCGCGCAGCGTGTCGACCGAGCGCAGCGGCTTGAGCCGCGCGGTCACCATGATGCGCCGCTCGACGTGGACGAACAGCGTCGCGATCTCCGACGGCGTGAGTTCGAGGTTGAACATCACGTCGTTGACGATCGCGCGCAACGCGCCGTCCTCCTGCTCGATGCGCGTCGAGCGCGAGCCTTCGTGCAAAAATTCGAAGAAGCTGTCGGGCAACCCGAGATGCGTGCGCATCCAGCGCTCGCTCGCGCCGTGCGCGAGATTGAAATGCAGCCAGACGAAATCGCCCGATGCGGCCGCGCCGTGCTCGCGGCATGTGCGCAGCCACGCGGCGGCCGCGTCGGCATCGAGCAGCGCGCCGGCGCCGCCCGGAACGAAGCGGAATCCGCACACCATGCCGGACGTATCGGCGCCGTAAGTCTGTACGATCAGGTCCATCGTGTCGAAGGTGGTGCGGCGCGCGGCGCGCCGCACATCGCGGGTCGCGGGCCCGCGCCGGAAAAAGAAAGGAAACGTATGCCCGACGGGCGTGACGCCTTCGTGACAGCATCACGCGGCATCATACGGCAGCTTCTCCGTGCCTTTGAAAACAACGCGCCGCCCGATGGGCGGCGCTGACAGGGAAGCATCGTGGCGTGCGCGACGCGCGTTACTGCCGCGTCTCCGACTGCGCGGCACTCGGGCACGCGGGGTCCTTGCCCCAGTGGCCGTCGCACACGCGCCAGCGGCACAGCTGATCCTCGAAGAAACCGCGCTCCGAACACTCCTTCACGCGCGCCCCCAGCGAGCCGCCGGTCGCGGCCGTCTTGGTCGGCACGGCCTGCGCCTTCTGCGCGGCGAGTTTCTTGTCGGCCGGCTTCGTGCGCGCGACGAGCGCCGCAAGCAGATCGGCATCCGGATCGTCCTTCGCGCCCGCCTTCGCGGTTCGGGTCGGCGCCGCTTCGCGACGCTTCTTCGCCTGCGCGAGCTCGGCCTGCTGTTCCTTGCGATGCTTGCGGGCTTCAGCCTTCGTATCGGCCTTCGCGTCGGTCTTGCCGTGGGCCGCGACCTTCGTGCTCTTCGACGCGTCGGCCTTCGCCGTCTTGGTCGTCGCCGCTGCCGCGGCCGCCGCCGTTGCGGCGACGCCGGCCGTGGCCGCCGCGCCCGAACCCTCGTCGGCGCCGTTGGCGAGCGCACGCGACAGGCGGCTGTTGTCCGCGGCGGAAGCGGATGCGGATGCAACGGTCTGGGACGCCGAATCGTCGTTGACGATCGTCGCCGGTTGCGCGGCCGGTGCAGCGGATGCGCCATTCTGCGCGAGCTGCACGGCGGCGCCGCTGGCCGGTGCAGCCTTGGCCGGCGCAGCCGCCGCCGATGCCGGCGCGGCCGCGATCGCGGCGGGCTGCTCGCCCGACGACTGCTGCATGCGCCACGCGCCCCAGCCGCCGACGGCCACGACCAACGCCACGACGGCGGCGATCGGCGCCTTCAGCGAACGGCGCGGCGGCTCGGCGGGCGGCGTGACACGCCCTTCCAGATCCGCGAGAATGCGCGACTGCCGAGGTCCTCCCTCGCCTGCCGGTTTAGTATCGGACAGCAGGCTGGGCGGAGTTTTCGAATTTGAATTTTCCGGCGCACTCATTCAGCGTCTCATTGAATCCTGGTTTAATTCACCGCGATAATATAGCCCGGCCTCTCGAAGCAGCCTGATTCTAAGAGCAAGCATTGCAAAACACAATCAATTCCAATTTCCGGGGATTTCGTTGATTGCCGTCGCACTCGTCGCCTATTTCGCCCTTGCCGTCGCCATCGCGGCACTGTTGCTTTTACCGGGTATCCGCGCGACCGTTTTCGAATCCGTGGCCCAGTTTCACGGCCGTCTCACGCGCCGTGCGAACGCTCGCGCCGCCCGCGCGCGGAGTCAGATTGTTAAATCGGCAAGCGTGACGCGCGGTGCATTTAGTGACGTGCAAAATTTACTGGTTCGGCGGCGCTTGATGATTATGGTGTCGGCAGGTATTCTTGCGACGCCGCCATTGGTGGCCATTGCGTTACGCGGTCGGCAATTATTTCAGTACGACGACACCGCGCGCGTGCCCGACGAGAAGATCGCCGCGCTGTTGCAGGGCGAACAACTCGTGCCGCCGCCGCCGTTGCCGCCGGAAGTCTTTGCCACGAAGGAAGTCGAACAGGTCCGCCCGGCGCTGAAGGACGCAAGCCGCGACTGGAACCTGCTGGACCCGGATTTCCGGACGCGTTTGCTGCTGGTCTACAAGATCATGCACGAACAACATGGTTACGAAATGGCGCTGCTGGAAGGCTACCGGAGCCCGGAACGACAGAACCGGCTCGCGCAGATGGGCACGAACGTGACCAATGCGGCGGCCTTCCAGAGTTATCACCAGTTCGGGCTGGCGGCCGACAACGCGTTCCTGCGCGACGGCAAGCTGGTCATTTCCGAGAAAGATCCGTGGGCGATGCGCGGCTACCAGTTGTACGGCCAGGTCGCCGAGCAAGTCGGCCTGACCTGGGGCGGCCGATGGAAAATGATGGATCTCGGGCACGTGGAATACCATAAACCCGGTTTTAAACTGGGACGCGGCAGCTAGTCAGCGCTGCCGGACAAGAAATAATGAGGGCGGCATGGGGCTTTTTAATCACCCGGCAGGAAACGATTTGGGCGGCGCAAACAATCGGGCATTCCGGTGCGCGATTTTTTCCGGCCGCCGCTTCCGTTTTAAATCTCACAGCGTCCTTTCGTTAATGCGCGCGCCTTCTCCGATGCCGCGGGCGCATTGATGCCAGCCCCCTTCATCCCGTTTGACAGCATGGCGACACATCGCGGCGCCACCCTTGCCGCTCGGCGCGCCTGCGTCGCCTCATCGAATCGCACCGGAACCTGAACGTCCTATGCAACGCATCCTCAACGTGCTGACTCATCCGCGTACGCTCTCGATCGTCGGGATCGTCGCGCTAGCGGCCATTCTGTTCATCGTCGCCGACATGCTGCAGCTGCCGCTCCTGTGGGCGGCGATCGCGTTCGCGGCGGTCCTCGCGCTGTGGCTCGTCGTCGCGCTGTGGCGTCGCTGGCGCGTGAAGCGCGCGAACCAGCAGCTCGGCCAGGTGCTGGAAGAGCAGGCGGAAACCGGCAAGATCGCCGCACCGGCCGCCGCCGCGCTTGCGCCGGACGCGAAGACGGCCGACCTCGACGTGCTGCGCACGCGCCTGTCGGACGCGGTGAAGACGATCAAGACGTCGAAGATCGGCCAGGTGTCGGGCGGCTCCGCGCTGTACGAACTGCCGTGGTACATCGTGATCGGCAACCCGGCCGCGGGCAAGAGCAGCGCCGTGCTCAATTCCGGCCTGCAATTCCCGTTCGCGGACAAGAACAGCGCCGTGATCCACGGCATCGGCGGCACGCGTAACTGCGACTGGTTCTTCACGACCGAAGGGATCCTGCTCGACACGGCCGGCCGCTATTCGGTGCACGAGGAAGACCGCAGCGAGTGGCTCGGATTCCTCGGGCTGCTCAAGCGCTACCGCCCGAAGGCGCCGATCAACGGCATCATCGTCACGGCCAGCATCGCCGAACTCACCGGCAACCGCCCGGAATTCGCGATCAACCTCGCGAAGAACCTTCGTCAGCGCGTTCAGGAGCTGACGGAAAAGCTCGAAGTGTTCGCGCCGGTCTACGTGATGTTCACGAAGGCCGACCTGATCACCGGCTTCACCGAATTCTTCAGCAGCAGCGACAAGCACGAGTACGACCGCGTGTGGGGCGCGACCCTGCCCTACGAGCCCGACGACAAGCGCGACGTCGTCGCGCAGTTCGACACGCACTTCGAGGAACTCTACGAAGGACTGAAGGAAATCAGCGTCGCGCAGCTGTCGCTGTCGCGCGGCAACCAGCTGTCGCCGGGCCAGTTGAGCTTCCCGCTCGAATTCTCGACGATCAAGCCGTCGCTGCGCGCATTCCTCGCGACGCTGTTCGAGAACAACCCGTTCCAGTACAAGCCGATCTTCCGCGGCTTCTACTTCACCAGCGCGCTGCAGGAAGGCGAAACCAACAGCGCGGCCGCGCAGCGCATCGCGCACCGCTTCGGCCTCGACGGCAGCGCGCTGCCGAAACCGCACAGCGCGTTCTCGAAGAACGGCTTCTTCCTGCGCGACCTGTTCTCGAAAGTGATCTTCGCGGACCGCCAGACGGTGCGCCAGTTCGCGAGCCCGACCAAGACGCGGCTGCGCTACGCGACCTTCTTCGGCTTCGTCGCGGCGCTTGCGCTCGCGTTGGGCGGCTGGACCTGGTCGACGATCGGCAACCAGCAGCTCGTGTCGAACGTGCAGGCCGACCTCGACAACGTCACGCGCCTGCAGCAGGGCCGCAACGACCTGCAGTCGCGCCTGCAGGCGATGGACATCCTGGAAGACCGGATCGAGCAGCTCGAACAGTTCCGCCGCGACAAGCCGCTGTCGGTGTCGCTCGGCCTGTACCAGGGCGACCGTCTCGAGCAGCACCTGCTGACCGAGTACTACAACGGCGTGCGCCAGATCCTGCTGGCTCCCGTGTCGCAGAACCTCGCGTCGTTCATGAAGGACGTGAACGCGCACCCCGAGCAGCTGGTGCCGATGACGCGCCCGCCGGAATCGGGCGCCGTGCAGGGCGGCACGATGCCGGTGTCGACGAACGCGGCAGGCGCCGCGCCGCAGGCCGGCGCCGTGCTGGCCGCGTCGGGCGCCGCGCCGGCCGCCGCCCCGCAGCAGCCCGCCGCGCCGCAGGGCGGCCTCTACAGCGACGCGTCGCCGACCAACGTGCAGGACGCGTACAACGCGCTGAAGACCTACCTGATGCTGTCCGACAAGCGTCACGTCGAGCAGGCGCACCTGACCGACCAGCTCGCCCGCTTCTGGCGCGGCTGGCTCGAGACGAATCGCGGCAACATGCCGCGCGACGAGATGATCCGGAGCGCCGAGCGCATGATCTCGTTCTACCTGTCGCGCGTGAACGACAACGACTGGCCGATGATCGACGCGAACCTCGCGCTCGTCGACCAGACCCGCGAGAACCTGCGCCGCGTCGTGCGCGGCATGCCGGCCCGCCAGCGCGTGTACGAGGAAATCAAGGCCCGTGCGTCGACCCGCTTCGCGCCGATGACCATCGCGCGCATCGTCGGCGACGGCAACCAGGGGCTCGTGGCAGGCAGCTACGCGATTCCGGGCACGTTCACGCGTGAAGCGTGGTTCGACTACGTGCAGCCGGCGATCCGCGATGCGGCGACCAAGGAACTGCAGGCGAAGGACTGGGTGCTCAACACGTCGACGCAGGACGACCTGACGCTCGAGGGCAGCCCCGAGCAGATCCAGAAGACGCTCGTCGGCATGTACAAGACCGAGTACGCGCAGCACTGGCAGAAATTCATGCAGGGCATCGCGGTGCAGGGCTTCACCAGCTTCGGCCAGGCCGTCGACGGGATGAACCGCCTCGGCGACCCGCAGGATTCGCCGATCCGCAAGATCCTCGAGACCGCGTATGACCAGACGTCGTGGGACAACCCGTCGCTCGCGAACGTGACGATCAAGAAGGCGCAGACGGGCGTCGTGAACTGGGTCAAGCAACTGTTCACGCGCTCGCAGGCCGGCCAGATGGCGGCAGCCAACATCGACATCAACGGCAATCCGGCCGAGGTGCCGATGGGGCCGATCGGCCAGGAGTTCGTCGGCCTCGCGCGGATCGTCGCGACGCATGACGGCACGTCGATGCTGAAGGGCTACATGGAGTCGCTGTCGAAGGTCCGCACCCGCTTCAACGTGATCAAGAACCAGGGCGACCCGGGGCCGGGCGCGCGCCAGCTGATGCAGCAAACGCTCGACGGCAGCGGTTCGGAACTCGCCGATTCGCTGAAGCTCGTCGACGAGCAGATGCTGACGGGCCTGACCGATTCGCAACGCAAGTCGCTGCGCCCGCTGCTGGTGCGGCCGCTGATGCAGGCGTTCGCGGTCGTGATCCAGCCGGCCAGCGCCGAAGTCAACAAGGTGTGGAACGCGCAGGTCTACCAGCCGTTCCAGAGCTCGCTCGCGACCAAGTACCCGTTCGCGGCGAACGCGAAGGTCGAGGCCGGCGCCGGCGAGATCGCGCAGGTGTTCGGCCCGGACGGCTCGATCGCGAAGTTCGTCGGCACGACGCTCGGACCGCTCGCGGTGCGCCGCGGCGACACGCTCGCCGCCCGCACGTGGGGCGACATGGGCATCGGGCTCACGCCGGACTTCACGAACGGCTTCGCACGCTGGGTCGCGCCGCTCGCGGGCGGCGCCGCCGGCAGCGCGGCCGCGTCGTCCGAGCCGCAGACCGTGTTCCAGATCCTGCCGCAACCGAGCACGGGCACGACGGAATACACGATCGCGATCGACGGCCAGCAACTGCGCTACCGCAACACGCCGCCGCAGTGGACCAACTTCGTGTGGCCGAACCCGCAGGGCTCGCCGGGCGCGACGCTGTCCGCGACGACCTTCGACGGCCGCACGGTGCAGCTCGTCAACGAGCCGGGCCGCTACGGTCTCGAGAAGCTGATCAACTCGGCGCAGCGCAAGCGCCGTCCGGACGGCACCTTCGACCTGACGTGGGCACAGGGCAGCGTGAACGTGTCGGTGACGATGCGCATCATCAGTACGTCGCAACCGTCGGCCGGTGGCGGCGACCAGCCGCAGCAGCAAGGCCTGCGCGGCCTGCAGCTGCCGTCGTCGGTCGCCGACGCGAGCGCGGGCGCCGCGCAGAACGCGACGCAAGCCGGCACCGGCACGCCGGGCGCCGCGCCGGCCGTCGCGGCCGCCAACGCAACGAATGCACAGAGGGCGCAATGACGCAAACCGTACAGGCGCAAATCGCCTACTTCGGCAAGATTCCGTCGCGCGGCGACTTCGTGAAGAGCGCGCACAATCCGCAGCTGCTGCAGACGCTCGATCGCTGGATCGCGCAGGCGCTCGAGCTGCTCGCGGAAGATCCGCGCTGGAAGATCGTCTACGAGGACGCGAAGCCGATGCATTTCGCGTTCCTCGGTTCGCGCAGCAAGCTCGCGATCGCGGGCCACATGGTCGCGAGCCACGACGTGTCGATGCGCCGCTTCCCGTTCCTCGGCGCCACCGCGCTGGAGGTCGACCGGCCGCTCGCGTTCCTCGCGCGCAGCCCGCTCGCGTTCGCGCGGCTGTGGTCGCGCGTCGCCGCGCAGATCCCGCCGCTGCTCGGCAAGGACGAGCCGCCCGGCGCGCTGCAGGCGCTCGGCGACACGCAGGTGCCGATCGACGTCGGCGGCCCCGGCACGTCGCATGACGGCACCTTCAACGATTTCGTCGAACACCAGTCGCTGCACGGCCTGCAGGAGATGCTGCTCGAAAGCGGTCATCCGGTGCGGCTGCGCGGCGCGATGCTCGCGCTCGGCTCGCTGCTGCGGCCGGTGATGCAGAGCGGCTCGTCGCACATCGAACGCGGCCTCACGCTGCCGCTGCCGGTCGATCCGTTCTACCGCAGCCTCGTCGCCGCGTTCTGGCTCGAGCTGATCGCGCCATTCGTCGCGCAGGCCGACTTCGAGCTCGCCATCTTCATCGGCACGATCGCCGAACGCGAACGGCTCGTCATCGGCTTCAACGGCGCGTCGGCGAAGACGCTGCTGAGCGTCGTCGACCCGCAGACCTACGCCGCCCACAACATCGACATCGACGATCCCGAGTGGATCGACGCCCATGCGCAAAACGATCACCAGATCAGCAAGCTCGTCAGCTACCTCGACCAACCGCAACTCTCGCTGCGCGTCGCCATCGACGCGTTCCGCGAAGCGTTCATCGGAGGCTGACGGCATGCATCGCACGATTCAGGTCCGGCGCGCGCGCCTGTCGGCCGCCGTCTCGCCCGCCCTCGCCGCGCTGTTCGCGGCCGGCCTCGTCGCGAGCGGCGCGGCCTTCGCGCAGAACACGGGCGCGACCGTCACGCCGGTCGGCAACGGCACGGTCGCGACGACCGCGCTGCCGCAGGCGAACCCGAACGCCGGCGGCGCGTCGGGCACGGTGGTGCACGGCACCGCCGCCGGCACGATCGCGCCGCCGCCCGCGAATGCAACGCCCGGCCAGGTGGTGGTCGGCGGCAAGGTGCCCGACGAGGCGACCAAGGCCGCCGTGCTGCAGAAGCTGCGCGACACCTACGGCGCGACGAACGTCGTCGACCAGGTCGAGGTGGGCGACGTCGCGACGCCGCCGAACTGGAGCGCGAACGTGCAGAAGCTGCTCGGCGCGCAGCTCAAGCAGATCAGCAAGGGCCAGTTGAAGATCAACGGCACGCAGATCGAGATGAAGGGCGAGGTGCACAACGAGGCGCAGCGCCAGCAGCTGGCGAGCGACATGGCGAACACGCTGAACCCGACGTATACGATCAAGAACGGGCTGCGCGTGTCGGCGTCCGAACAGGGCGTGCTCGACCAGACGCTCGCGAACCGGACGATCGAGTTCGAGACCGGCAGCGCGACGCTGACGCCGCAGGGCAAGCTGATTCTC
The DNA here is from genome assembly GCF_902833155.1 of Burkholderia sp. BCC1047. Classification (NCBI taxonomy): domain Bacteria; kingdom Pseudomonadati; phylum Pseudomonadota; class Betaproteobacteria; order Burkholderiales; family Burkholderiaceae; genus Burkholderia; species Burkholderia sp. BCC1047. The sequence continues at coordinate 34,746 of NZ_CADFEH010000051.1, forward strand.
GACCAGATGGCGGCTGCGCTCGCGAAGATGCAGAACCGCACGGTCGACATCATCGGCCACACCGACAATTCGGGGAACCGGACGTCGAACATCGCGCTGAGCCAGGCGCGCGCGGATGCGGTGAAGGGTTATCTGATCACGAAGAGCATTCCGCCGCAGCAGATGACGACGACGGGGGTGGGCCCGGATCAGCCTATTGCGCCGAATGATACGGCGGATGGCAGGGCGCGGAATCGGCGGATCGAGTTCCGGGTGGGGCAGTGAGTTGGCGGGGGGGCGGCTCGGGATGATCCCCCCGGTGCGACCGGGTGTCAGCGGTACGCGATTGCGCGCCGCTGAAGGATGTCAATGTGTCGGTGGCGTGCCCTGGTAACCTTTCGCCCATTGCTGGCTCTGCTTGCTCGCCTGGTCGACTCGTTCGGCGGTGAGATCGTCACTCTTGCGCTGCTTGTCCTCCTTCGCATAATCCGTCTTTCCGAACACGTCCTTGTCCCGTGTCCTGAAGTACAGTGACGGCGCGAGTACGTGATCCTGCCAGCTCGTCAGCAACGTATCGTGGACGAGCATGTCGAACATCGCCATCACCTCGGACGGAAGCGGGTTCTTTCCCGCATACCCCTGCTGCCAGGCCTTGACCAGCGCAACCTCGTCCTCGTTCAGCTCGACATGGCGTGCAAACGCGGGCGCAAGAAACAGCGGCGTATAGGTCGGCTTGTTGTTGAACGACTGCGTGAAGCGGCGCTGTTGCTCGGCCTCGTATTCCGGCCGCATCTTCTCCCACTTGCCGGTCATCTCCTTAGCCTCCTTGTCGAGACGCTGCCAGACCGTCATGTAGTTGCTCGGCGGGACATCCTTCCATAAATCGTTGTAACGCTTGTCCGCCGCCTGCTTCGCGAGCTTCAGCTTCTGGATCTCGGGCGAGTCCATCCGCTGGCTGCCCATCATCGCCCAGTCGAGCTTCGCCTTTGCGTCGCGCCGATCGTAGTCGGCTTTCTCGACGTCCTTGCGCCACTCGGTCGCCGGGTCGGTCACGGAATGACGGAATTCCGGGTCCTGGTATCGCACGGCGATCCAGCGCAGGAATACCTCCGCATGCGGCAGAAAGTTCACGCCTCGCGTGTCCGGAACGACCTTGCGGTACGCATCGACAAGCGCCCTGATCCTGTATTGCTTGCCTTCGTAGGTGATCGGCGTCGCAATCGAGAAGCGACTGAATACGTCAGGCCGCCGCTTGGCTAGCGTTTCCATGTCGAGAAGCGCACTACCGGCCTTGAGCGCTTCGAACAGCATGTCCCTGAGCGGAATACGCATCAGCTCCGCATTGAAGCCCAGCGAGCCATGCAACGAACCGCCCGCGATGTCGCTGCTCGTTCCCGGATAGAGCCGTTGCTCGGCACGGGTCTTTTCCAGGCTGTCGAGGCGCTGGTACATGCGCATCTCGTGAGCGGCGGCGAAATGCACGCATCGCTGCACGCTTGCGGGCACGGCAAGCGACCGGTCCTTGTAATTCGGCTTGATGGTTCCGAGAAACGGCAGGATGCCGATAATCTCGCCGGCCTCTTCCGACATGATCGACGACACCGCGTCCAGTAGACCGACGAACTTTATTTCGAGCGAAATGCCGTTGAGCGCAAGATCCTGATCGTCGCGACGCTTGTACTTGGTCGCCAGATCGTTGACGAACGCGCGTGCCAGCACGCAACCACGATCGGCACCAAACACCGATACTTCGATCTTTCGAATCTTCGACGCCTGCCCCTTGACCGCCTCGACCGCTTTTTCCAACTGGTCCCTCGCGGCAACGAGCCGCGAATCGACGCCGGTGCCGAAGTACGCGCTCATCACCTGCGCATCGCGCACGATCGGTACGTTTTCGATCGCGATTCCCGTAATGACCTGACGGACTGTCGATTGCACGATCTTGAGCGGATTGCGCTTCGCGTCGTTCTTTGCATTCCGGAACACCGCGATGCCGCCTGCCTTCGTGCGCTCCCAGATTCGCTCCGGCGACGCGTCCAGTACGTTCGCGATGCGGCGCGCGGTACGGGGGATGTTCTGGATGTCCTTCTTGAAGTCGTTGAAAGCACTCAGCATCGGCCGAAACGAGAACTCCGAGGCGGACTGCTTGGCTGCCGTCGTCACGCGACCTTTCACGTCCAGTTGCTTGATCGGCTGGTTCACACGGGCGACTGACTCCGCAACGCCTTTCGTTGCGGCGAGCACCTTCTTGCCGACCATTTTCCCCGCGGCTAGGCCTGCATTGAGCCAGTCGTTCGACTTGGCATCCGCGTTGAGATCCGTCCCGAGGCCCGAATAGTAGAGACGGAACCAGAACTGATTCACGGGACGATCGACGTCCAGGTTGGTGCGGTGCGCATCGAAAAGACGCGAGATGTTCGAGTACAGTCCGCTGTCCGGATCGTCTTCGTCCCTGCTGCGACCGAACGCATCGAAGAATACGCCGATACGGATCGTTGCCCCGCACGGCAGACAGTCGCCCTTTGGATAGTTGGCGGTCGCCATCTTGTCGACTGCCATTCGCACGCTCTGCGGCGTAGCGTCGTCCGGATCGAGTCGAATGGCGTTTCGATCGTTAGCCCCGGCCATGGCTATTCTCCTCACGTGGCGGCGGCACCAGGCCCGCCGGAATCGACGGGACCGCAACCGCCTGGAATCGGTTCTGCCCAAGCTCCTTCACAACGGTCGGTGACAGGGCGGCGACCGCCTTCGCGAATGCGCCCGGTTTCCCCTTGCTCGACTGGATGAGCTTCTGCACCGCCGGGTGCGCGTCGAACCGGGGATTCACCAGAAGCGCGTAATAGGCGTATTGCTCGAGGTCGCTGCGATCTGTGAAGCGGTACTTGATCCAGGCTTCCGCAACGGTTCTCGAAATCCTGCGATGCGACTGAGCGTCATTGTCCTCGTACTTCTTGTCGAGCCGCTTGCCGTACTGTTTCGTCAAGTCACGCGACACGTCCACGATCGGCAATCTGGTACTGCCCAGCATCTCGCCAGGAAATACCAGTTCGACATGGTGATCGGGGTAGAAGTGGACCTCGAGAATGCGCGAGCCGATCGAATCCGGCTCCTTGGTTGGCGGCAACGAAACGTTCGTCTCCGCCTGCTGTTTCTTCACCTGCTCACCCGGTCGCCAGTCGTCCGCATCGTAATACGTCCACTGAACCTTGAAATCGTTGCCCTTCAGCAAGTAACAGCAGGCGATGCTGCCTTCCCCGGCCCCGGGTTCCAGGTCGCCGCCACCGCGTGCCTTGTTGCCGAACTGGTCGGTGATCGTGAACCGAACGAGGTTGTATGGCAGGTAGTTCAGCGCCTCCGTTGAAATGCTGGTGTAGGTCGGATCGGACTTGCTGCACGCCGCCATCGACACGAACAGCAAGCCTGCGGCGGCGACGCGCAACGCGGCGAGGAACCGTCCGCGAGCTGCGCGTGCGCCGTGACGGTCTGGAACGATCGCGTGGAATTTCGGTGCAGCGTATTGCATGAAATCAGGCACAAGCACGCTCTTCACAAGGCCGCGGCAGCATGCCGTCGGGAACGGCCGGCACCGCGACCGGCTGGATATTTTCGTTCGTCGGGTCGAACAGCGCTTTCTGCCGCATTCGCTCCGCGAGTGAGTGTGTCGACCTTGCCGTCGCAAACGGCGGTCGCAAACTTACGCCACACAGCTGCGTTCCTGCAGAAGACTCCGATCGCATGCATCGCAAATCGCATCCGATACGTACCCGATACGATCACCGATACAGCGCATCCTCTGCACGCAGCGGTGGCAGCAAACCATCGGATATCGCCGGCACCGTCGCTGCTTCGAACGCGTCGTTCGACAGCGAGGACAACACACGCTTCGGCAGCGATTGCATCGACTTCGCGAACATCCCCGGCTTGCCGGCGGCGGTCTGCAGTATGTGCTGGACCGCCGGATGTGCATCGAACCGGCTGTTCACGAGCAACGCGTAATACGCATACTGCTCGAGATCATCGCGGTCGGTAAGACGGTATTTCAGCCACGCCGACGCGACGACACGAGCGATACGACGAAACTGCTGATCCTCGCGCTCGTCATATCGCTTCTCCAGTTGCGTCTGGTACTGTTTCGCCCACCTCACGACATCGACAATAGGCAGTCGCGCGTCGTCAAGCATCTTGCCTGGAAACTCGAATTCGACGTGCCGGTCTGGAAAGAAATGCACTTCGAGAATCCGCGCCCCGACATCGTCCGGCGACTGGGACTGTGGCATCGACACTTTCGTCTCGGCATGGAACATCTGCTTGTTCCCTTTATGCCATTGGTCGACATCGTAGTAATTCCACTTGACGACGAATTCCGTGCCCTTGAGCTTGTAGCAACATTTCACGCTACCGCCTCCTGCACCGGGCGGATCGTCGCCGCCCCCGCTCGCCGTATTTCCAAACGCGTCGGCAATCGTGAAGCCGCCCATGTTGTACGGCAGATAATTCCGGCCAATGACTGAAATTCCACTGTAGGTGGGTTCCGACTTGCCACAAGCAGTCATGGCCGTCACAAGCAGACACCCTGCCAAAATGCGGCCAACCAGACTCGACAATCTCATTGCTGCACCCATTGACGTTTCCCTTCAAACGCGATCAGCCGTGCAGCACCGCCTCTGCGGGCGATGGCGGCAGCAAGCCATCTGAAATGGCAGGAACCGTCACCGGCTGCGGATTCAACCGGTCGATGCAACGGATTGATGGAACCGCTGGGCGGGTGTGTCAAAGTTTAGCGTCTTACGCGGACGCTCGTTGAGACGCCTCGCTACAGCGTCGAGTTGGGCTTGGGAATAGGCAGAGAGGTCGGTACCTTTCGGGAAGTACTGCCTCAGCAGTCCGTTCATGTTTTCATTCGAGCCGCGTTGCCACGGATTCTGCGGATCGCAGAAATAGACCTGGATCTTGGTCGCCACGGTAAAGCGTTTGTGATCAGCCATTTCCGTGCCCCTGTCCCAGGTCAGCGATTTATATAGTTCTCGAGGTAACTTGCTGGCGTGTCGTATCAGCGCGTTGACCACAGCCTCGGAATCCTTACCGGCTACTTTTACCAGCATCACGTATCGACTCTGACGTTCGACAAGAGTCGCAATCTGGCTGGTAGCGTTGCCAAACAGCAAGTCACCTTCCCAGTGCCCGGGTATCGCGCGATCCTCCGCCGTCGCGGGGCGTTCACTGATCGATACAGCGTCGCGAATGTTCGTGCGGTCTTCGGTTTTCAATGTGTGATGGCGAGACCGGCGCATCGCTCGAGAGCGTCGCAAGTGTTCAAGCAATTCCTTTTTCAGGGCACCGCGAGCTTGAATATAGAGGCTCCGATAGATCGTCTCGTGTGACACCAGATGGTCCTTGTTGACGGCATACGCATGTTTGAGCCAACCAGAAATCTGCTCAGGGGACCACTGCAGCTTCAGCTTTGCAGCGACAACTCGCGCCAGCGTCTGGTTGCTCACTAATTTGCAAATCTTCGGGCGACGTGCCCGATCCCAGGCGAGCTCATCCGCCCGGCTCGCTCGATACCCTTGGCTGCCTCCGTTGCGCTGCAGCTCGCGGCTGATCGTGGAAGGAGCACGTCCCAGCTTGGCCGCGATAGACCGAATCGATAATCCGCTCACCAGGCAGCGAGAGATTTCCTCGCGTTCCGCGAGCGTCAATGTCTGCGGTGCGCGATGTCTTTGCGGTGGCTCGATGCCGCCGGCCTCTGACAGGATCCGCTGTATCGAAGAGTGGCCCCGATCGAACAGTTTGGCAATTTGATGAATCGTTTCACCTTTGCGCCAGCGGTCCCACATGAGTGCTTTCTGACTCTCAGAATAGTAGATCCTCGGCCTCTGCTTCATTTGCAACACCTCCGCTGCTTGCGCAGATTCTAGTGTGTTGCATCGACCGGTTGAATCCGCA
>NZ_CADFEH010000052.1:0-37052 GCF_902833155.1 Burkholderia sp. BCC1047
GAACGCATTAAGCTCAAGTTGAAAGGGCTGAGTCCCGTGCAATACAGGACTCAGCCCTTGGGCACCTAGTCTTCAACCGTCCAACTTCGTGGGGTCAGTTCATTGCGGGCGCTTTTTTCATTGGCGGGGCGGACGCCGGTCAGGCCGTGTGTGCGCGTTGGGCGATCCCGTCGAGCAGCACGTCGAGCATCGTGTCGTGCACGACCGCCGGATCGAGCTGTGCATAGAGCGGCGCGGCCGACTTGACGAGCGGATGCGCGGCATCGGATAGCGCATGCATTTCCGCGAGCTCGACGTCGTTCGCGGGCCGTGTGAGGCCGCCCGCTTCGGCAGCGGCCAGCCCGATCACGCTCGCGTACCAGCCGACGCATACCGACGGCAGCGCCGCGCGCGGGATGCCGGCGTCGGTCAGCGCGCGATGCACGGCCTCGATGTGCGCGAGATCGGCCGGGCCGGTGCTCATGTGCCGCTGCAGCAGCGCGAACGCGGCCGGGTAGCGCAGCGCGAGCGCGCGGTACTGGCGCGCGAGATCGCGCAGCCGTTCGCGCCACGGCAGGGAAGGATCGACCGGCACGAGCGAGCGCGACAGTGCATTCGCGATCGCGCGGCTCAGGCCGTCCTTCGACTTGAAGTGATACAGCACGCTCATCGGGTCGCAGCCGACCGATTGCGCGAGCTTGCGCACGCTGAACGCGGCTTCGCCGACGTCTTCGAGCAGCGCGAGCGCGGCCGCGACGAGCGCGTCCTTGTCGAGGCCGCGCGGCCCCTGGGCGGGTTTGTCTTTCATCGAGGCGGGCACGTTGGCAGGCCGGCATGGCGCCGGCTGTAAACTTGACGAAAGCTTATTCTACACTGTAGAATTATTTCTGCGGTGTAGAAATTGGGTGTCCCGGCACCTTCAATACGTGCTTTCGCACAGTCCGGGATCCAGGCGGCACGAGCGTGCCGCCGTCAACACGGGCCATCGCGCCCCTTTTCTCGTTGACACCCATGTGGAACCGGCTGCCCCACCCGCGAAGCCTCTCAGCAACGAGGCCCTTCGACAGGCGGCCCAAGACCATGCAAGTGCAATCATGACTTCCCATAACCAACCCCTGATCCGGGGCGAATCGCGTTTCGAGCAAACGCAACTGAGTATCGAAAAAGACAACTGGAACTGGTGCGATCCGGCCCGCTACGACGGCGAACGCCCGGCCAACTGGTACGAAGCGTCGCTGTCGCACCATGAAAACAGCGCGCCGCTCGCGCACGACGCCGTCTGCGACGTGCTCGTGATCGGCGCGGGCTTGCTCGGCGCATCGGCCGCGCTGCATCTCGCGGAAGCGGGCGTCGACACGATCCTCGTCGACAAGCATCACGTCGGCTCGGCCGCGTCGGGCCGCAACGGCGGGCAACTCACGCCCGGCCTCGCGCGCTGGGAAGCCGCCGACATGATCGACCACCTGTCGCACGACGATGCGAAGCGGCTGTGGCGCTTCGCGTCGGCCGAGTCGATGGACCTGATCGACGAAATCGGCGCGCGCTACGCGCTCGATGTCGACCGCAAGCGCGGCCACGTGACGGCGGCGGTTCACCCTGGCCACATGAGCGCGCTGCTCGACGGCGCGGATGCGCGCCGCCATCTCGGCGACGCGGGCGTGACGCTCGTCGGCCGCCATCAGCTGCACGACGAATACGTGCGCTCGGGGCTGTATCACGGCGCGGCGATCGACGCGCTCGGCGGGCAGATCCATCCGCTCGCGCTGGTGCGCGGTCTCGTGCACGGCTTCCGGCTGAACGGCGGCGCGCTGTTCGAGGGCACCGAAGTGCTCGAACTCGACGAGACGCCCGCGGGCGTCGTCGCGACGACGCCGGGCGGCACCATCACCGCGCGCCGCGGCGTCGTGCTCGCGCTGCACAACACGACGTTCCGTTTGCTCGACGACGGCGCGGCGACCACCGTGCCGTTCTTCACGTACGTGAGCGTGACGGCGCCGCTCGACGTCGACGTCGCGACGCTGATGCCGGCCGGCATGCCGGTGTACGACACGCAGTTCCAGATCGACTACTACCGGCCGGTGCGCGGCAACCGCCTGCTGTTCGGCGGGCAGGGCACCGGCAGCTGCTGGGCGCAGTCCGACGTCAACGCGTATCTGCTGACGCGGCTGAACACGGTGTTTCCGCAGCACGACGGACGTTTCGCGCTCGACTACTGCTGGAGCGGCATCAGCGACTTCACGCTGAACGGCGCGACCGACAGCCGCAAGACCGACGGCCGCGTGCCGATGTACATGGTGCAGGGCTGGAGCGGGCACGGCGTCGCGCAGACGGTGCGGATCGGCAAGGCGATCTGCGACGATTTCGTCGGCCGCAACGACGACTTCTCGATGCTCACGGGCATCGACCATCGCGCGATTCCGCTCGGCCGGCAGCTGTCGCCGATCGCGATTCCGGCCGCGAAGGCCGCGATGAGCGTGATGAGCGCGCTGAATCCGGGGCGGATGATTTCGTTCTGATCGGCTGCGGCAGGCAACAAAAAGCCCGATGCGAATGGCTTCGCATCGGGCTTCTTTGCGTGGGGCGACGGCGGCGCTTACGCGATCCGCTTCGCGAGTTCGACGGCCTTGCCGATGTACGACGCCGGCGTCATCGCGAGCAGGCGGTCCTTCGCATCCTGCGGGATCGCCAGCGTGCCGACGAATTCCTGCAGCGCTTCGCGCGTGATGCCCTTGCCGCGCGTCAGTTCCTTCAACTGCTCGTACGGGTTCTCGATGCCGTAGCGGCGCATCACCGTCTGCACGGGCTCCGCGAGCACTTCCCAGCAGTTGTCGAGGTCTTCGTTCAGGCGCTGCGGGTTCACTTCGAGCTTGTCGAGGCCGCGGATCAGCGAGTCGTACGCGAGCAGCGAGTAGCCGAGCGCGACGCCCATGTTGCGCAGCACCGTCGAGTCGGTCAGGTCGCGCTGCCAGCGCGACACCGGCAGCTTGTCGGCGAGGTGACGCAGCGTCGCGTTCGCGAGGCCGAGGTTGCCTTCCGAGTTCTCGAAGTCGATCGGGTTGACCTTGTGCGGCATCGTCGACGAGCCGATTTCGCCGGCCTTCGTCTTCTGCTTGAAGTAGCCGACCGAGATGTAGCCCCATACGTCGCGGTCGAGGTCGAGCAGGATCGTGTTCGCGCGCGCGACGGCGTCGAACAGTTCGGCCATGTAGTCGTGCGGCTCGATCTGGATCGTGTACGGGTTGAACGTGAGCTTCAGGCGGTTCTCGATCACGTCGCGCGAGAACGCTTCCCAGTCGAATTCCGGATACGCCGAGAGATGCGCGTTGAAGTTGCCGACCGCGCCGTTCATCTTGCCGAGGATCTCGACCTTCTCGATGCGCGCGATCGCGCGGGCGAGGCGCGCGGCGACGTTCGCGAGTTCCTTGCCGAGCGTCGTCGGGCTGGCCGGCTGGCCGTGCGTGCGCGACAGCATCGGCTGTTCGGCATGCGCGTGGGCGAGCGCGACGAGGCGCTGGTAGACCGTGCGCAGCGCCGGCAGGATCACGTGTTCGCGCGCGCCGGCGAGCATCATCCCGTGCGACGTGTTGTTGATGTCCTCGGACGTGCACGCGAAGTGGATGAATTCGCTCGCCTTCTCGAGTTCGGCCTGGCCCTTCACCGATTCCTTCAGCCAGTATTCGACGGCCTTCACGTCGTGGTTCGTCACGCGCTCGATTTCCTTGATGCGTGCGGCGTCGTGCGCGGTGAAGCGCTCGGCGAGCTGCAGCAGGAACTGCTCGGAGGCTTCCGAGAAGCGCGGGACTTCCGCGAAGCCGGCGCGCGACAGCGCGATCAGCCAGTGCACCTCGACGGTGACGCGGTGGCGCATGAAGGCGGCTTCGGAGAGCCAGTCGCGCAGCGCTTCGGTCTTGCTGGCGTAGCGGCCGTCGATGGGCGAGAGCGCGGTGAGCGCGAAAAGCGTATCGGGACGAGTGTCGGACATGATCGGGCAGGGCCTTTTGGGGCCGGGGCGAACGAGGGGAGGAGAATCCGGCATTTTACCATCGGCGCGCGTCGATTCCGGCCGAACCGGTCCGGCCGCGTGCGCCGCCGGCGAGCGATGCCCGGGCGGCACGCGAATGGTGTGTCGGCAGGCGCCCGCGCGGGCTCGCCGGGCTGTCCGCCAAGCCGCCGGCCGGGCCCGCCCGCCGGTAGAATGCAGGCTTCTTCCCGACCGCCGCCCGCCGCGCCCGCCTGCATGGAACTGAAATGGCTCGAAGACTTCGTCTCGCTCGCGGAGACGCGCAGCTTTAGCCGGTCCGCCGAGCTGCGGCACGTGTCGCAGCCGGCGTTCTCGCGGCGCATCCAGGCGCTCGAGGCATGGCTCGCGACCGAGCTGATCGATCGTTCGGTCTATCCGACGCGGCTCACGCAGGCCGGGCAGATCTTCTACGAGCAGGCGCTGACGATACTGTCGCAGGCGCACGAGGCGCGCACGCTGCTGCGCGGCCACGTCGGCGCGCCGGTGCCGACGATCGAATTCGCGGTGCCGCACACGCTGTCGCTCACGTATTTCCCGCGCTGGCTCGAGCGGATCGAGGCGAAGATGGGCCAGGTGCACACGCGGCTGCGCGCGCTGAACGTGCACGACGCGGTGCTGTCGCTCGTCGAAGGCGGCTGCGACCTCGTGATGGGCTACCACCACCCGAGCCACCCGGTCGCGCTCGACCCGGCGCGCTACGACATGCTGGTCCTCGGCAGCGAGCCGATCAGCCCGTTTTCGGCGCCCGGCCGCGCGGGCCGGCCGCGCCATACGCTGCCGGGCACGGCCGACGCGCGCGTGCCGTACCTGTCGTATACGCCGAACGCGTATCTCGGCCGGATGACCGAAGTCATCATCGCGAACGCGCCGACGCGGCTGTTTCTCGATCGCGTGTACGAAACCGACATGGCCGAAGGGCTGAAGGCGATGGCGCTCGCGGGCCACGGCGTCGCGTTCCTGCCGCACAGCGCGGTCGACGATGCGGTCGCGGGCGGCCGGCTGATCCGCCTCGACCGGTCGGCGCGCGGCGGCGCGCATCCGTTCACGCTGACGATGGAGATCCGGCTGTACTGCGACAAGCTCGCGCTGCAGGGCGACGATCCGCGGCAGAAGCTCGTGCGCGCGCTGTGGGACGTCGTGCGCGACGAATTGCGCGAGACCACCGGCGATACTGCCGGTTAACCGCCGGCGGTTAATCCGGCCGGCCGGGTCACCCGACTGACTGCGCCCTCGCAGCGCCGGCCGGACCGCTGTCCGGCGGCGGGCCCCCGCCGGTCCCATCCGGTTTTCCACGAACGCGATGCACGGCCGATCGCGGGCGTTCTTGCGCGAATCGACCGTGGATTTGCGAAAAATCGCGATCATGCAAGAAACGCATAATCGAATAAACAAACGGCATTGGATAAAAAAAAGGGGTTTTTCGACAATGTGCGCAATCCGTTGAACGTTGGAGTGTCCATGTCTTCGCAACAGCAGTCCATCCCGTCCTACCTGCACGCCGACGATCTCGGCCCGTGGGGCAACTACCTTCAGCAGGTCGATCGCGTCGCGCCGTACCTCGGTTCGCTGTCGCGCTGGCTCGAAACGCTGAAGCGTCCGAAGCGCATCCTGATCGTCGACTGCCCGATCGAGCTCGACAACGGCACCGTCGCGCACTTCGAAGGCTATCGCGTGCAGCACAACGTGTCGCGCGGCCCGGGCAAGGGTGGCGTGCGCTACCACCAGGACGTGACGCTGTCGGAAGTGATGGCGCTGTCCGCATGGATGTCGGTGAAGAACGCGGCCGTGAACGTGCCGTACGGCGGTGCGAAGGGCGGCATCCGCGTCGACCCGCGCAAGCTGTCGCGTGGTGAGCTCGAGCGCGTGACGCGCCGCTACACCAGCGAAATCGGCATCATCATCGGGCCGAACACCGACATTCCGGCGCCGGACGTCAACACCAACGAACAGGTGATGGCGTGGATGATGGACACGTACTCGATGAACCAGGGCCAGACGTCGACCGGCGTCGTGACCGGCAAGCCGATCGCGCTCGGCGGTTCGCTCGGCCGCAAGGAAGCGACGGGCCGCGGCGTGTTCGTCGTCGGCTGCGAAGCGGCGAAGAAGAAGGGCCTCGAGATCGAAGGCGCGCGCATCGCGGTGCAGGGCTTCGGCAACGTCGGCGGCATCGCGGCGAAGCTGTTCCAGGAAGCGGGCTCGAAGGTGATCGCGGTGCAGGATCACACGGGCACGATCTACCAGCCGGCCGGCCTCGATTCGAACAAGCTGCTCGACCACGTCGCACGCACGGGCGGCGTCGCGGGCTTCGAAGGCGCCGAGCCGATGCCGAACGACGAGTTCTGGACGGTCGAGACCGACATCCTGATCCCGGCGGCGCTGGAAAACCAGATCACCGAGAAGAACGCGGCGAAGATCCGCACGAAGATCATCGTCGAAGGCGCGAACGGCCCGACGACGACCGCGGCGGACGACATCCTGAGCGCGAACGGCGTGCTCGTGATCCCCGACGTGATCGCGAACGCCGGTGGCGTGACCGTGTCGTACTTCGAGTGGGTGCAGGATTTCTCGAGCTTCTTCTGGACGGAAGACGAGATTAACCATCGTCTCGAGCGCGTGATGCGCGAAGCGTTCGCCGGCGTGTGGGCGGTCGCGGAAGAGCACAAGGTGACGGTGCGTACGGCGGCGTTCATCGTCGCGTGCAAGCGCATCCTGATGGCGCGCGAAATGCGCGGCCTCTACCCCTGATCATCGACCATGAAAGATTCATGACGCAATCCACCCGATTGCGGATGTGAACCCTCGCGGGCGGTGCCGAATCCGGCACCGCCCGCGCGCGCATCTGGCGCGCCGGAGCCGGGAGGACGGCTTCGCACAGGGCGATTCGTAGTGCGGTAAACAACCAGTACTTTCAAAAATATTACTTTGATACACTGGCGCGGGTTTTAGCCAAGGAGATGACCAAAATGAAATACCACAAGGCAGTCCTGATGGCCGCGGCGCTGTGCGCGTTCGCAAGCGGCGCGCATGCTCAGGAGACTGGCACGCTGAAGAAGATCAAGGACACGGGCGTGATCGCGCTGGGCCACCGCGAATCGTCGATTCCGTTCTCCTACTACGACCAGAACCAGCAGGTGGTCGGCTATTCGCGCGAATTCCAGCTGAAGATCGTGGACGCGGTGAAGAAGAAGCTGAGCCTGCCGAACCTGCAGGTGAAGAACATCCCCGTCACGTCGCAGAACCGCATCCCGCTCGTGCAGAACGGCACGGTCGACATCGAGTGCGGCTCGACGACCAACAACCTCGAGCGTCAGCAGCAAGCCGCGTTCTCCGACACGATTTTCGTGATCGGCACGCGCCTGATGACGAAGAAGGATTCGGGCGTCAAGGATTTCGCCGACCTGAAGGGCAAGACGGTCGTGACGACCGCCGGCACGACGTCGGAGCGCCTGCTGCGCAAGATGAACAACGACAAGCAGCTCGGCATGAACATCATCAGCGCGAAGGATCACGGCGATTCGTTCAACACGCTGGAATCGGGTCGCGCGGTCGCGTTCATGATGGATGACGCGCTGCTCGCGGGCGAGCGCGCGAAGGCGAAGCAGCCGGGCGAATGGGTGATCGTCGGCACGCCGCAATCGGAAGAGGCTTACGGCTGCATGATGCGCAAGGGCGACGCCGACTTCAAGAAGGTCGTCGACGACGCGATCTCGCAAGTCGAGAAGTCGGGCGAAGCCGCGAAGATCTACGCGAAGTGGTTCGAGAACCCGATCCCGCCGAAGGGGCTGAACCTGAACTTCCCGCTGTCCGAGTCGATGAAGAAGCTGTACGCGAACCCGAACGACAAGGCGCTCGACTGACCACACGGCCGTTGATGCAGAAATGACGCTACTGAAACGGAAGAGGCGCTGCTTCTTCCGTTTCTTTTTGCTGGAGTCTTGCCCATGTCTTACCACTGGAACTGGGGCATCTTTCTGAGCCCCGTGTCGACCGGCGAGCCGACGACTTATTTCGGATGGCTGATGTCCGGCTTCTGGGTGACGATCGAAGTGTCGCTCGTCGCCTGGGTCATCGCGCTGATCGTCGGGTCGCTGTTCGGCGTGCTGCGCACCGTGCCGAACAAGTGGCTCGCCGCGATCGGCACCGTGTACGTGTCGATCTTCCGGAACATCCCGCTGATCGTGCAGTTCTTCGTCTGGTATCTCGTGATACCCGAGTTGCTGCCCGCATCGATCGGCACCTGGATCAAGCAGTTGCCGCCCGGCACGCAGTTCTTTACCGCGTCGATCGTCTGTCTCGGCCTGTTCACCGGTGCGCGCGTGTGCGAACAGGTGCGCTCGGGCATCAACGCGCTGCCGAAGGGCCAGCGCGCGGCCGGCCTCGCGATGGGCTTCACGCAATGGCAGACGTACCGCTACGTGCTGCTGCCCGTCGCGTACCGGATCATCGTGCCGCCGCTCACGTCGGAATTCCTGAACATCTTCAAGAACTCCGCCGTCGCGTCGACGATCGGCCTGCTCGACCTGTCCGCGCAGGCGCGCCAGCTCGTCGACTACACCGCGCAGACCTACGAGTCGTTCATCGCCGTGACGCTCGCGTACGTGGTCATCAACCTCGTCGTGATGGCGTTCATGCGCTGGATCGAAGGCCGTACGCGGCTGCCCGGCTACATCGGAGGCAAGTGATGCATCAGTTCGACTGGAGTAGTATTCCCGGCGCGCTGCCGACGCTGTGGTCCGGTGCGATCGTCACGTTCAAGATCACGCTGATCGCGATCGTGGTCGGCATCGTCTGGGGCACGCTGCTGGCGCTGCTGCGGCTGTCCGGCGTGAAGCCGCTTGCGTGGTTCGCGAAAGCGTACGTGACGGTGTTCCGCTCGATCCCGCTCGTGATGGTGCTGCTGTGGTTCTTCCTGATCGTGCCGCAGTTGCTGCAGGGTGTGCTCGGGCTGTCGCCGACGATCGACATCCGCCTCGCATCGGCGATGGTCGCGTTCTCGTTGTTCGAAGCCGCGTATTATTCCGAGATCATCCGCGCCGGCATCCAGGCGGTGCCGCGCGGGCAGGTGAATGCCGCGTTCGCGCTCGGCATGAACTACGCGCAGGCGATGCGCCTCGTGATCCTGCCGCAGGCGTTCCGCGCGATGGTGCCGCTGCTGCTCACGCAGGCAATCGTCCTGTTCCAGGATACGTCGCTCGTGTACGTGATCAGTCTCGCGGACTTCTTCCGCACGGCCGCCAACATCGGCGATCGCGACGGCACGACCGTCGAGATGGTCCTGTTCGCCGGCGCATGCTATTTCGTGATTTGCTCGTTGGCGTCTGCTCTCGTCAAGGGTCTCCAGAAAAAGGTCACAAGATGATTTCCATCAAGAACGTTTCGAAGTGGTACGGCCAGTTTCAGGTCCTCTCCGAATGCACGACCGAGGTCAAGAAAGGCGAAGTGGTCGTCGTGTGCGGCCCGTCGGGCTCCGGCAAGTCGACGCTGATCAAGACCGTGAACGGCCTCGAGCCGTTCCAGCAGGGCGAGATCCTCGTGAACGGCCAGTCGGTCGGCGACAAGAAGACGAACCTGTCGAAGCTGCGCTCGAAGGTCGGGATGGTGTTCCAGCATTTCGAGCTGTTCCCGCACCTGTCGATCACCGAGAACCTGACGCTCGCGCAGATCAAGGTGCTCGGCCGCGGCAAGGACGAGGCGAACGAGAAGGGCATGAAGCTGCTCGATCGCGTCGGCCTGAAGGCGCATGCGCACAAGTTTCCGGGCCAATTGTCGGGCGGCCAGCAGCAGCGTGTCGCGATCGCGCGCGCGCTGTCGATGGACCCGATCGCGATGCTGTTCGACGAGCCGACGTCCGCGCTCGATCCGGAGATGATCAACGAAGTGCTCGACGTGATGGTCGAACTCGCGCAGGAAGGGATGACGATGATGGTCGTCACGCACGAGATGGGCTTCGCGAAGAAGGTCGCTCACCGCGTGATCTTCATGGACAAGGGCGCGATCGTCGAGGACGACCGCAAGGACGATTTCTTCTCGAATCCGAAATCGGAACGCGCGAAGGACTTCCTCGCGAAGATCCTGCACTGAGCGTTCGCGCGTTTTGCGCGCACCCATGCGAAAACCGCCCGGCAGGCCGCCGGGCGGTTTTTTTTCGTCCGCGGCCGGGCGTTACCAGCTGTACCGGTAGCCGACCTGCCCGACGATCCCGCGCCGGTAATCGCCGCCGATGTTGCGCGCGATCTTCGCGTTCGCGTACAACTCGCCGGACTT
The DNA here is from genome assembly GCF_902833155.1 of Burkholderia sp. BCC1047. Taxonomy (NCBI): domain Bacteria; kingdom Pseudomonadati; phylum Pseudomonadota; class Betaproteobacteria; order Burkholderiales; family Burkholderiaceae; genus Burkholderia; species Burkholderia sp. BCC1047. The sequence continues at coordinate 10,265 of NZ_CADFEH010000052.1, forward strand.
GCCGAAGCCGGCGGTCACGCCGACGCCGAGCTCGTACCAGGTGCGCCCGAGATGCGTCGCGAACGGCGTGCCGCCGACGACGGTTTGCCCCGGCGACAGGAAGTCGTGAAGCACGTCGGCCGTGAAGTACGGCGTCGCGGCGCTGCCGCCCGCGCTCGACTGGAGGTTCGGCCGGAAGATGCGCACGCCGACGCGGCCGCGCAGCGCATTCGTCGTCGTGCCCGATACGGCCGACACGTTGTCGTTGAACCCGTTCAGCTTCAGATACTGATACATCAGTTGCGCCTGCGGCTCGACCGCGACCGGCAACGCGCCGATCGCGAACGGCTTGCCGACTTCCTGCGACAGCGCGACGCCGAAGCCGTTCTGCGACGCTTCGTTGCCGTAGCTGTCGCGATAGCGGTTGCCGTAGTGCGTGACCTGCCCGACGCTGTCGAAGTAGGTGCCGTCAGACAGGTAGCGCGTCCAGTAGCCGCCGACGCTCTGCGCGTGCATCTCGACCGAGCCGGTCGACGTCGACAGGTTGGGCGAGCCCGCGCGCGCCATGTCGCTGAAGCTCGCGTTCGACACGCCGATGCTGGCCGTCACGCCCGCATGCGTGCTGCCGGCGCCGTTCGGCGCCTGGTCGACAGTCCAGTCCTTGCCGAACTGCGCGAAGAACGTGCGTTCGTCGGCCGAGAAACGGCCCGCGTTCGCATCGAGGCTCTGGCCGCCGATGCGCCCCCACACGCCGTCGCGATTGCCGGGCTGCTGCTGCTCGACGTTGTAGATGTCGCCGACGCGTTCGTGCAGCTTGCCGAGCGTCGAGAAGCCATAGTCGACGTTCAGCAGCGGGGTCATCGCGTAGCCGGAAACGCCCGGACGATACGCGAGCGTGCCGCCGTTGCCGTTGATGCCGCCGTCGCCGCCGCCGGACGGGTGGATCGGGTCGCCGGGGTCGGTCGGGTCGAGCTGCGAACGCAGGTACCAGCCGTTCGCATCGCCTTGCCCGCCGCGATAGAGCCGGTACTCGTATGCGCCCGCTTGCACCGGGCCCGCGAGATGGAACGCCGACGCGGCGGTCGTGCCGCCGTTGGCCGTGACGACCACCGGAATCCCGTCGCCGGTCGTCTGCGCGCCGGTGCCGGCCGTGTTGGCGATCTTCAGGCCGGTCGTGCCGCTCGCCGCGCCGCCGTTCACGATCAGCCGGTCGGTCGGCGACGCGTCGGCGCCGAGATACGTGTTCAGCGCGATCGTGCCGCCGTTGCCCACGTAGCCGCCGGTCGTCAGCGTCTTGTAGCTGCCGGTCAGCGTCGGCGAGCCGGTCGGCGCGGCGAACGCGACGAGGCCCGCGTTGTTCAGGCTGCTCAGCACCGAGCTGCCCGTCATGCGCCACGTGCTCGTGCCGTCGACCGTCAGCGCGACCGGGTCGATCTTCCCGGTCAGCGTCGTGCCGTTCGCGAGGAACACGTTGCCGGTGCTCGACGCGTCGGAAACGATGTCGCCCGCGAGGTTCGCCGCCGATGCATTGAACGTCACGTTGCTGCCGTTCGCGAGGTTCAGCAGCGTGCCGTTGCCGGCCGTCACGACCGTACCGTTGCGCACCGCGATGTCGGCCATGCCGCCGCGCGCGGCGAAGGCCGGCCCGGTGGCGGACGTCACGCTGCCGCCGTCGACGAGCACCGAGCTGGTCGCGCCGTTCGCGAGCGTGTCCGACGTCAGCACGCCGGCCGTCGCGCCCGTGAGCGCCGTGCCGGTCAATGCGAGCACGCCGCCGCTGTTCGCGGTTGCGCCGTTGCCGGCGGCGCTGGCGAGCGACGAACCCGTAGCGGCGATGCGGCCGCCGTTTTGCGCGACGACGCCATCGGCCGCGGCACCCGATGCGGAAATCTTCGCGCCCGACAGCAGGGCCGTCGCGCCGCCGTCCATGACGATCGCATGGGCGTTCGTGCCGGTCGTCGCGACGGTCGTTCCGTTGGCCGCGAGCGTGGAATCGGCCCCCGACACGAACAGGCCGCGCGCGTCGGCGCCGCTCGTGCGGACGACCGTGGTCGCATCGGCCGCGATGTGCGCGCCGGCGCCGGTCGACGTGACGCCGGCGGCGCCGTTGCCGGTCGTCGCGATCTGCGTGCCGGACAGCGCGACCGTTGCATTCGCACCGAGGTTGCGGATCCCGCTGCCCGAGCCGCCGACCGCGATCGACGTCGCGCCGGCCGCGATGCCGCCGCCGGTGACCGTCGCGTCGATCAGCACGCCGTCGGCGCTGCCGTTCGCGATGACGGTGCCGGCGCCCGACAGCGCGACCGATGCGCCGGCGCCCGTCAGGCGCACGCCCGCGACGCCGTCGTCGGCTTCGATCGAACCCGCGTTGGCGAGCGTGGCCGACGCACCCTGCACGAGCGCGCCCGTGCCGTTGGCGACGCGGATCGTCGACGCGTTGTTCACCGTGCCGAGCGTGCCGGCCACGACGCCCGTCGAGCCCGCGCCGGTCAGCAGCACCGTGCTGCGGTTCTCGAGCGTGCCGAGGTTTTGCGCGACGAAGCCGGTCACGCCGGCGGTCGACGACGTGACGGCGGCATTGTTGGTCAGCGTCGTCGCGACCGGCGCGCCGGCGTTCGCGCCGGCGAGGTCGTGCGCCTGGCCGTCGACGATGCCCGCGGTCGCGCCGGCCGCGTTCAGGTCGATCGTCGCACCCGCGTCGATCGTGCCCTTCGCGCCGCCTTCCACGGCGATCGCGACGCCGTTCGCGCCGTTGACGTGGTAGACCGCGTTGCCGGTCGACAGCGTGGTGCCGGCGTCGGTCGCGAGTACGCCGCGCGAGCGCTGGCCGTTGACGTCGGTCGTCAGCGTGCCGGCCGCCGACGCGCCCGTGTAGGCCGCGCCGCCCGCGACGCGGAACAGCGTCGAGTCGTCGGTGTCGACGCTCAGGTGCTGCGCGGCGACGTTGATTTTCGAGCCTGCGCCATATGCGTAGAAGCCGATCTGGTTCGTGCCGGACATGAAGGCCGGCACCGCGTTCGCGCCGACGTCGATCGTCGCGCCCGAGCGGGCATGCACGCCGATCGCGCCGGTGCCCGTCAGGTTCAGCGCGCCGTCGAGCGTGGCCTTCGCGAGCGGCCCTTCGGCCCAGACGCCGTAGTTGCGTGTGTCCGACGCGGGGTCGAGGCCGCCGGCCACGTCGATCGTGCCGGTCGACGTCGCGGTCGTCGCGTGCGTGCCGGTGCCAACGACCATGATGCCGATGCCGTTCACGCCATTCAGCGTGATCGTGCCCGTGTTGGTCACGGTCGCGGCGGTGTCGGCGGCGAGCATGCCGACGTTGGCGAGCGGCGTGCCGGGCGCGGCGCCGTTGACGACGATCGCGCCCGCGTTGGTCAGCGTGCCGGAAGTGGAGCCGATGCTCGCCAGCGCGGCGCCGTTCTGCGTCTGCGAGCCGATCACGATCGTGCCGAGGTTGCTCGCGGTGCCCGACGCGCCGAGCAGGATGCCGTACGCGTGCGCGGACAGCGCGACGTCGTTTGCCGCCTGGCCGGGCGCGTACTGCGCAGCGCGGCCCAGATAGATCGTGCCGCTTGCTTCGTTCGTGAAGCTGCCGCCGGCGACGAGACCGCCGATCGCCTGGCTATCGAGCGTCGTCGCGTTGACGCCGACGTTGATCGTGCCGGCGTTCGACGCGCGCGCGCCGTCCGTCGCGGCCACCGCGTAGTTCTGCAGGTCGGGACGGTTGCCGTCGAGCGTCCAGGCGCCGACGTTCATCACGCCGTTGTTCGCGAACGTGGTGCCCGCGCCGCTCGCGTACACGCCGTTGCCCTCGGTGTACGCGTGGAAGCCGAAATTGTCGGGTGGCGTGCTGCCGCTCGTGTCGACGTTGTTGCCGGACGCGTAGCCGGACGAGATCGCGCCGTTGTTGACGCCGCTCGCGCCGCTCAGCAGGCGCACCAGCGTGAAGTCGCCCGACAAGCGTCCGTCGTTGACGAAGTGTGCGCCGTTTTCCGCGAGCACGGCCGAGCTCGATTCGATCGTGTTGGTGCCGCGGAAGTCGATCTGGCCATCCTTGCCGATGTGCAGCGTCGCGTTCGCGCCCGTGCCGTGCATCACCGACAGGTGATCGATCGGCAGCGTGTTCTTGTCGCCGGCGGACACGTTGTTCGCGTACTGGAAGGTTTGCTGCGAGAACGTGACGGCCTGGCCGAACGCGGTGTCGTAGGCGGCCTGCGAGCCGAGCGCGCCGCTCTGGACCGAGCGCACGAGAAAGTCGTTGTAGGCGGCGAGCGATGCGGCATCGGTGACGGTCCAGCGACTGCCGTCGAACGCGGTGAAGGCGCCCGCATAGGCCGGCACGTCGAGCTGGAGCTGGCCGACCGGGCCGCCGCTGGCGAGATAGTCGCCGGTGCCGAGCCAGATCTGGTTGCGGGAATTCCAGTTGACGACGCTTTTTGCCGCACCGGTGCCGTCCGCGAAGGTCAGGTCGGTCTGCTTCGGTGCGATCGAGATCGCGTTGCCGGTCGCGTCGGGCGCATTCGCGGCATTGCCGATCGACACGTTCAGCGTGCCGCCGGTGTTGTCGACGGTGCCGAGCCGCGTGTTCACGTACTGGCCTCCGTTCACGTCGTGGTACACGGGCACGTTGGTCGAGCCGGCCGTCGATGCGGCGAATTCGGCCGAGTTGTAGGTGGCGACCGACGTGTGGGCGGCCGTGATCGAGTCGGGCGTGCTGACGCTTTGCGTCTTGCCGCCGAGCGAGACCAGCGGCTGGTTCGGGTTGCCCGACACGAGGGTCGCGCTGCCGAGCGGCGTCAGCGTATAGCCCGGGTCGCCGGGGACGCCCGTCCATGCGCCTGCCACGCCGACCGTGTCGCCGCCCGACACGGTCGTGGCGCCGGCCAGGTTGTCGTTGACGGTCGGGCTGAAACTGCCGAGTGCGCAGGTGCCGCCGCTCGCGACGGTCGCGCCGTCGCCGCACGTCGATGCGTGCGCCACGCCGGTCGACAGCGCGGCCAGCGCGGCCCCGAGCGCCGCGACGCGCAGCGGCGAGCGGCGTGCCGCGTGGTGCGCCACCTTGTGCGCGGTGCGGCGGCTCGAGCCCGCTTCGCTGCCCGAGCGCTTGCCGCGCGCCCGAGCCGTTTCCGCCACCGCGACCCAGCAGCCGGCGGCGTCGCTCCATATCGATCGAAATGAGTGATTCACGACATACCCCTCTTTCTTCTTTTGACGTGGCATTCGCCGCGATTCGGCGAATTCGCATTCCGCGGTGGGGAAATGATCCGAAGGGGCGTGCGGCGGCTGTGGCTGCGTGTCGCGCCAATCGTGTTTCGTTACACCGAGGATGGGGCGAGTCTACTGATTCGGGCAGTCGTCGATTATCGAGAAAGGGGAAACTGTAATGATTCGAACCGTAATGCGTTGTATTTTTGATTTGTGTGGTTGATCGAACCGAAAGCCATGGTGGTGGCGGGTTTGAGGGGATTTCTTTGAAAATTGGCAGGACTGCTGGAGTCGGTGGGATAGCGCACGGTTTCGGCGGGTGACGCGCGATAAAATGCGGGCCCGGGATTTTTGTTTTAATTGACGGTTATTTTGTCCGCTTCATCTTTTACTTATTTTCACTTGTAAATTAATAAAATCAAGCGAATGTTGCGTGACGTCGATTCGTTGCGCCGGTGGTGGCGAAAATAAAACCGTATTGGCCGGAGCCGGGCGATTTGCGTCGATGACGGGCGTCGTCGGACGCATCGTATGACGCACGCACGGCAAGCAGGAAGCGAGCAGAAAGCGGACGCGGCCGATGCCGCGCTTCAGAAATCGATCGCGTCGTCGGCATCGCCGTCGGCCGCGGTGGCGAGCGCTTCGCGCACCGCCGTGCGCGGCGCGGACGCCGACGCGTCGAGCGACGGGTTGCGCAGCTTCTCGAGCACGCGCTCGGGCACCGGAATCTGCATCCGCGCGGCGACGTCGCCGCACTGGAACATGATCAACTCGCCCGGCTCGAATGCGGTCCAGACTTCGTTGTCGGTGAGCGGCTGCGTCGCGATCACCGCGACGCGATCCTCGGGCGTCGTGTATTTCGCGAAGTCGATCGACAGGTCTTCGTCGACGAGATGCGCGGTCGAGAACGGCCAGCGCCGCACGAGATAGTGCAGCCGCGTCGAGCAGTGCGCGAAGAGCGCCTGGCCGTTCGACATCAGGAAATTGAACACGCCGTGATCGGTGATGCCGCGCGTCAGTTCGCCGACCCGCTCGAACAGCTCGGGCAGCGGCGGCTGCGCGCCGGGAAAGGCTTCGCGCAGCCCCTGCATCAGCACGCAGAACGCCTGTTCGCTGTCGGTCGTGCCGACCGGATGGTAGACGCTGCCGTCCATGTCCGGTGCGTAGTCCTGCAGGTCGCCGTTATGCGCGAAGATCCAGTGCCGGCCCCACAGCTCGCGCATGAACGGATGGCTGTTCTCGAGCAGGATGTGCCCTTGCGTCGCCTTGCGGATGTGCGCGATCGTGTTCTTGGACTTGATCGGGTAGCGCTTCACCATTTCGGCGATCGGCGACGTGGCCGAGGCCTGGTGATCGATGAAGAGGCGGCAGGCCTTGTCTTCGAAGAACGCGATGCCCCAGCCGTCGGCATGGTGATCGGTGAGCCCGCCCCGGGCCGCGAAACCTGTGAAGGAGAATGTGACGTCCGTCGGCGCGGCGCAGTTCATTCCAAGGAGTTGGCACATTTTACGTGGGGCGGCAGGCTGAAGCGGGGGTAACGAACCGGGCGAACCCCGGTACAATGCGGCTTCTAGCATATCACCGAGCCCTGAGCGGTAAAAAGCGGATTCCGCTGGCCAAAGGCCCCGTGTTGCGGTTTGCCGTCAATCGGCCCGTGCACGCGCGTTCCGGCCCCGCCGATCGCAAGCCCGTTCCTCACGACGCCTCCTATGACTGCCTCGAACGCTTCCTCCCCGGCGACGCTTTCGCTCGCCCGTCCCGACGACTGGCACCTGCACCTGCGCGACGGCGACATGCTCGCCGCCGTGCTGCCGCACACCGCCCGCCAGTTCGGCCGCGCCATCGTCATGCCGAACCTGAAGCCGCCGGTCACGACCACCGCGCAGGCGCAGGCCTATCGTGCGCGCATCCTTGCCGCGCTGCCGGCCGGGATGACGTTCGAACCGCTGATGACGCTGTACCTGACCGACAACACGCCGCCCGACGAAATCCGCCGTGCCCGCGAAAGCGGCTTCGTGCACGGCGTGAAGCTGTATCCGGCAGGCGCGACGACGAATTCCGACCATGGCGTCACCGATCTCGCGAAATGCGCGAAGACGCTCGAGGCGATGCAGGAAACCGGCATGCCGCTGCTCGTGCACGGCGAGGTGACCGATGCGTCGATCGACCTGTTCGACCGCGAAAAGGTGTTCATCGACCGCGTGATGACGCCGCTGCGCCGCGATTTCCCGGGGCTGAAGGTCGTGTTCGAGCACATCACGACGAAGGACGCGGCCGACTACGTGCGCGATGCGGACGCGGCGCCCGGTCTGCTCGGCGCGACGATCACCGCGCATCACCTGCTGTACAACCGCAACGCGCTGTTCGTCGGCGGGATTCGCCCGCATTACTACTGCCTGCCGGTGCTCAAGCGCGAGACGCATCGCGTGGCGCTGGTCGAGGCCGCGACGTCGGGCAACCCGCGCTTCTTCCTCGGCACCGACAGCGCGCCGCATGCGCGCGGCGCGAAGGAAACCGCGTGCGGCTGCGCGGGCTGCTACACGGCGCTGCACGCGCTCGAACTGTACGCGGAAGCATTCGACACCGCCGACGCGCTCGACAAGCTGGAAGGGTTCGCGAGCTTCTTCGGCGCCGATTTCTACGGGCTGCCGCGCAGCGCCGAGACGGTCACGCTGCGCCGCGAGGCGTGGGAGCTGCCGCGCGAGATCTTCGCGGGCGATACGCCGGTCGTGCCGCTGCGCGGCGGCGAGGCGATCGGCTGGAAACTCGCGTGAGCGGCGCGCCGCCGCGCGAACCCGGTCGCGTCGATCCGGCCGTGTTTCGCCGTGGCGGCGGCTCGCGCGCTGCCGACCGCGACGCGCAGTGCTAGAATGCGCGTCGCAAAGCAGGCCAGGCAGTCGCGGCCTCGCCGCCTTCGGGCGCGCGGGGGCGAGGAAAGTCCGGACTCCACAGGGCAGGGTGATGGCTAACGGCCATCCGTGGCGACACGCGGAACAGGGCAACAGAAAGCAAACCGCCGATGGCCCGGCGCAAGCCGGGATCAGGTAAGGGTGAAACGGTGCGGTAAGAGCGCACCGCGGCGACGGCGACGTTCGCCGGCACGGTAACCTCCACCCGGAGCAATTCCAAGTAGGCAGGCGCGCATTTTCGGATGCAGGACGGGGCCCCCGTCTCGTCTGCGGGTAGGAAGCTTGAGCGCGTCAGCAATGGCGCGCCTAGAGGAATGACTGCCACGCGTTGCGCGCTTCGGCGCGCGGCGTGCACAGAATCCGGCTTATCGGCCTGCTTTGCCGCTCGAATGCGAAAGGGCCGGCGCTCCCTGCGGAGCGCCGGCCCTTTTTTCATGCGCGCGCCGCGCGATCAGGCGGCGACGATGTCGAACGAATGCGTGAGTTCGGCCGTTTTCGCGATCATGATCGACGCGGAGCAATACTTGTCGTGCGACAGGTTGATCGCGCGCTCGACCGTGGCCGGGTTCAGGTTGCGGCCGGTGACCGTGAAGTGGAAGTGCACCTTCGTGAACACCTTCGGATCTTCGCTCGCGCGCTCGGCCTTCAGCGTGACCGAGCAGCCGCTCACTTCCTGGCGGCTCTTCTTCAAGATCAGCACGACGTCGTAAGCCGTGCAGCCGCCGGTGCCGAGCAGCACCATCTCCATCGGACGCGGCGCGAGGTTGTGGCCGCCGCCTTCGGGCGCGCCGTCCATCGTGACGAGATGCCCGCTGCCGGTCTCGGCGGAAAACGCCATGCCGTCCTGGCCCATCCAGCTTACTTTGCATTCCATGCTTGCGCTCCAGCGTTGCCTGATTCGGATTCGATCCGGCATTGTAGCCCGCGGCGCAACGGTCGGCTGATGCGCTGCAAGACGAGCAATGCCGGCGCCGAGCGAGCGGCGCGGCGAGCGGCGATTTCCCTGCTGAATTTAGGGGTTTTGCTCTAGATGCGGGCGGTTCGAAGTCGTGCGTGACGCACTTATGTACTTGATTTTGAATGGAAATTCATTTGCGTAAGCTTTTCGACTGGTATCCCATATCGTGGGAGTCGATTTCGTAATGCAAATTTTCTTGTGGAGTCGGTCGGGCATTCGTATAATGAGTCTCATTGGTTGTCGCGCTGCGGCAACCTCCGAATGTCTCCTCCACCCTCCTCCTGAGGTGGATTAAGCCCGAACCAGCCGTTCGGGCTTTTTTTCGTCCCATGCAAACATCGGCGCGCGGCTTGCGCGCGCCGGCACCGTCACGCGGGCTGTCGCGCGGCCGGCTGCGACGTCGCGTCCGGCGTGCCGCGCGAGTCGGCCTCCGGCGCCGGTGCAGGGGCGGCCGACGCGTGGCCGCGTGCGCAGAAGTGGCGGACGCGTTCGCGCACCGCGCGCAGGCGCACGATGCGGTCTTCGGCATGGGCGGTTCGGGCTTCGGCGATGCGTGCATCGAGCGCGTCGAGCTTGGCTTCGCAGCCGGACGCGGCGACGGCCGGCGCCGCGGCGGCCAGCAGCGCGGCCGCGAGGAAGGGCGTAAGTCGTTGTTTCATCATGCTGGTTTGTTGTTTTTTCGGGTTTGGCCGGTCTGGCGCGGCAAGGTCATGTGCCGCGCGTCGATGGGTGCCGCCGCAGGCGCTCGGTTCGCCTGGCTTGTCGGGGCACGACCGGATTTTGGCCCATTTCGGCCGCCGCGAACACGGGGCGTGGATTCTCTTTGACCACGCAGCCGTATTTCCTTTATAATTCAGGGCTTTTCCGCATTCATGCCCACGGAAAAAGAACAGGGAGAGCCTGCACCGCGCCTCGAAGCGCACACAGACAAGCAGGAAGAACACATCGGGCAAAGCATTTTTTTTGGATCGATCATGAAGACGTTTTCCGCAAAAGCCCATGAGGTGACGCGCGAATGGTACGTGATTGACGCGACGGATAAGGTTCTCGGCCGTGTTGCCAGCGAAGTGGCACGCCGTCTGCGCGGCAAGCACAAGCCTGAGTTCACCCCGCACGTCGACACTGGTGATTTCATCATCATCATCAACGCGAGCAAGTTGAAGGTCACGGGCAACAAGACGCTGGACAAGAAGTACTACCGTCACTCGGGCTACCCGGGCGGTATCTATGAAACGACGTTCGGCAAGATGCAAGAGCGCTTCCCGGGCCGCGCGCTCGAGAAGGCGGTCAAGGGCATGCTGCCGAAGGGCCCGCTCGGCTACGCGATGATCAAGAAGCTGAAGGTCTACGCAGAAGCGACGCATCCGCACTCGGCTCAACAGCCGAAGGCGCTCGAGATCTAAGGGGACCCACATGATCGGTAACTGGAACTACGGTACGGGCCGCCGCAAGAGCGCAGTCGCACGTGTCTTCATCAAGGCTGGCAAGGGCGACATCATCGTCAACGGCAAGCCCATCGCTGACTACTTCTCGCGCGAAACGTCGCTGATGATCGTGCGTCAACCGCTGGAACTCACGAACCACGGCCAGACGTTCGACATCAAGGTGAACGTCAACGGCGGCGGCGAAACGGGTCAGGCAGGCGCAGTGCGCCACGGCATCACCCGTGCACTGATCGACTACGATGCGACGCTCAAGCCGTCGCTGTCGAGCGCAGGCTTCGTCACGCGCGATGCGCGTGAAGTCGAGCGTAAGAAGGTCGGTCTGCGCAAGGCACGCCGCGCAAAGCAGTTCTCGAAGCGTTAATTCCGCTTCATGGCCTCGCCGCCTTCGGGCGGCGTCCGCCGGAAAAACCGCCAGCGTTCACGCTGGCGGTTTTTTTATGCCCGCTTCCGGGCCGCTGCGGCGGCCCCCGCGCGGGCACGTTTGATGAAATCGACAAGAACCTATTGATTTCATGGACATCAGCACGATCTTCTGATCGGCCCTACAATAGCGGCTAAAGCTTTTTGGAGAGTTCGAATGAACGCTGTTACCGAATCCGCAGCAACGACGACCGATATGCCGCTGCCGTTCGTCTTCACCGACGCCGCGGCCGACAAGGTCAAGCAACTGATCGACGAAGAGGGCAATCCCGACCTCAAGCTGCGCGTGTTCGTGCAGGGTGGCGGCTGCTCCGGCTTCCAGTATGGCTTCACGTTCGACGAGGAAGTCAACGAGGACGACACCGTGATGAACAAGAACGGCGTCCAGCTCCTGATCGACTCGATGAGCTACCAGTACCTGGTCGGCGCCGAGATCGACTACAAGGACGACCTCAACGGCGCCCAGTTCGTGATCAAGAATCCGAACGCGACCACCACCTGCGGGTGCGGTTCGTCGTTCTCGGTCTGAGCGCACGGCAGATCCGCGCCGGTTCGCCGGAATGAAAAACGGGGCTTCATGCCCCGTTTTTTTATACGTGCCCGCCTTGTAGCGCTCGCCGCGCGGCGAGTATCGCATCAGCGCGGATAGAGCGCGCCAAGCACGCGGTTCCCGGCTGCGCCGGTGACCGTCGCGAGATTGCCGGGCTGGCGCGCGGTGAAGCGGTACGCGAGCCACGCGAACGCGAGCGCTTCGACCTGCTGCGGCGGCACGCCGAGCGCGGCCGTCGTGTCGACGGTGGCCGGCACGCCGGCCTCGCGCAGCGCGTGCCGGAGTGCATCGAGCAGCACCGGGTTGCGTGCGCCGCCGCCGCATACGAACACGGCCTTGCAGCCCGGTGCGTGCTGCGCGATTTCGCGTGCGACCGACACCGCGGTGAGCGCGGTGAGCGTGGCTTGCACGTCCTCCGGCGCCACCTGCGCGAACGCGGCGAGCTTCGTATCGAGCCACGCGGGATTGAACAGGTCGCGTCCGGTGCTTTTCGGCGGCGGCGCGGTGAAATACGGTTCGTCGAGCAACGTGTCGAGCAGCGGCGCGTGGACGGTGCCGCGTGCGGCGAACTTGCCGCCGTCGTCGTACGGCTTGCCCAGATGGCGGGTCGCCCACGCATCGATCAGCGCATTCGCCGGGCCGCAGTCGAAGCCGCACACGTCGCCGCCCGCGTCGGGCAGGATCGTGATGTTGCTGATCCCGCCGAGATTGCAGACGACCCGCGTTTCGCCCGGCGCGCCGAACACCGTCGCATGGAACGCCGGCGCGAGCGGCGCGCCGTGGCCGCCGGCGGCCACGTCGCGGCTGCGGAAATCGGCGATCACGTCGACCTGGGTCAGCTCGGCGAGCAGCGCCGGATTGTTGAGCTGGCGCGTATAGCCGCGCTCGGGGCGATGGCGCACCGTCTGGCCATGCACGCCGATCGCGCGGATCTCGTCGCGCGACAGCCCGGCCGTGCGCTGCAATTCATGGCAGCACACCGCATAGCGCGTGACGAGCGCATTCGCCGCGAGCGATTCGCGGTCGATCTCGTTGTCGCCGGGCTGCTGCAGCGCGAACAGCGCGTCGCGCAGCGATTGCGCGAAGCCGACGAACGCTTCCGCGAGCACGACCGGCGCGCGGCCGGCCTCGAAACGCACGGCGACGCCGTCGACGCCGTCCATGCTGGTTCCAGACATCAGCCCGAAGTAGATGCCGTCTGCCGGATGGGCATGCTGCGGCGGTCGTTGCGGCACGTTGGGTTCTCCTGGATCGTGCGGCGCGGGCCGGTCCCGCGCGCCTTGCGCCCGATTATCCGCGCAACGTGACGCGTCGTTAAGCGATGCGCGCGCAAGTTATGGGAAAATCCCTGTTTTTGCGACATTCTTCCTGGCACCGATGAGCACCGAACCCAGTTCCAAGCCCGTTTTCCCGATCACCGACGAAGTCCGGCATGCGCTCGCCGTCACGAAGCGCGGCGTCGACGAGTTGCTGATCGAGGAAGAGTTCGCGCAGAAGCTCGCGCGCAGCGCAGCCACCGGCACGCCGCTTCGCATCAAGCTCGGCCTCGATCCGACCGCACCGGACATCCACATCGGCCATACGGTCGTGCTGAACAAGATGCGCCAGCTGCAGGACCTCGGCCATACGGTGATCTTCCTGATCGGCGATTTCACGTCGCTGATCGGCGACCCGTCGGGCCGCAACGCGACGCGCCCGCCGCTCACGCGCGAGCAGATCGAATCGAACGCGAAGACCTACTTCGAGCAGGCTGCGCTCGTGCTCGATCGCGACAAGACCGAGATCCGCTACAACAGCGAATGGTCGATGCCGCTCGGCGCGGACGGGATGATCAAGCTCGCGTCGCGCTACACGGTCGCGCGGATCCTCGAGCGCGAGGATTTCACGAAGCGCTTCCAGGGCGGCGTGCCGATCTCGATCCACGAATTCCTGTACCCGCTGATGCAGGGCTACGATTCGGTCGCGCTGAACGCCGATCTCGAACTCGGCGGCACCGACCAGAAGTTCAACCTGCTGGTCGGCCGCGAACTGCAGAAGCAGTACGGCCAGGAACAGCAGTGCATCCTGACGATGCCGCTGCTCGAAGGCCTCGACGGCGTCGAGAAGATGTCGAAGTCGAAGGGCAATTACGTCGGCATCAGCGAGAAGCCGACCGACATGTTCGGCAAGCTGATGAGCATCTCGGACACGCTGATGTGGCGTTACTTCGAGCTGCTGTCGTTCCGTAGCCTCGATGAAATCGCCGGCTTCAAGCGCGACGCCGAAGGCGGCCGCAACCCGCGCGACTTCAAGGTGCTGCTCGCGCAGGAAATCGTCGCGCGATTCCATTCGCAGGCCGACGCCGAGCGCGCGCTCGAGGACTTCAACCACCGCGCGAAGGGCGGCGTGCCGGACGACATTCCGTCCGTCACGCTGGCCGGCGCGCCGCTGGCGATCGGCCAGTTGCTGAAACAGGCAGGCCTCGTGCCGTCGACGAGCGAAGCGCTGCGCAACATCGATCAGGGCGGCGTGAAGATCGACGGCGCGACCGTGTCCGACAAGGGCCTGAAGGTCGAGGCCGGCGAATTCGTCGTGCAGGTCGGCAAGCGCCGCTTCGCACGCGTCACGCTGACCGCATGATCGCGCTGATCCAGCGCGTGACGCGCGCCGACGTGCGCGTCGGCGGCCGGACGACCGGCGAGATCGGCGCGGGGCTGCTCGCGCTGGTCTGCGCGGAGCGCGGCGATACCGAGGCCGCGGCCGACAAGCTGCTCGCGAAGCTGCTCGGCTACCGCGTGTTCAGCGACGCAGCCGGCAAGATGAACCTGCCGGTATCGAACATCGACGGCGAAGGCCGCGCGGGCGGCCTGCTGCTCGTGTCGCAGTTCACGCTCGCGGCCGATACCAACAGCGGGCTGCGTCCGAGCTTCACGCCGGCCGCGCCGCCCGACGAAGGCGCGCGGCTGTTCGACTATTTCGTCGCGGCCGCGCGGGCGCGCCATCCCGTCGTCGAGACGGGCGAGTTCGGCGCCGACATGCAGGTGTCGCTCGTCAACGACGGCCCCGTGACGTTCTGGCTGCAAGTGCGGCCCTGATTCTTCCCCGGAGGCGTGCCGCGATGGCCACCACGCAGATTCTTTTCATCCGCCATGGCGAGACGGCCTGGAACCGTATCAAGCGCATCCAGGGGCATATCGACATCCCGCTGGCCGATACGGGGCTCGCGCAAGCGCAGCGGCTGGCTGCGCGGCTCGGCCGGGAGGCGCGCGACGGCGCGCGGATCGACGCGGTGTATTCGAGCGACCTGATGCGTGCGCAACAGACCGCCCAACCGTTTGCCGATGTGCTCGGGCTGCCGCTGCTGCTGCGCGAAGGGTTGCGCGAACGCTCGTACGGCGCGTTCCAGGGGCACGACAGCACCGAGATCGAGGCGCTGTTTCCGGATGCATATGCGGCGTGGCAGACGCGCGATCCCGGCTTCGCGCCGGAGGGCGGCGAGTCGCAGCGCGAGTTTTATCACCGCGTGCTGCATGCGGTCGAACCGATCGTCGCCGCGCATCCGGGCGGCCGGATCGCGTGCGTCGCGCACGGCGGCGTGCTCGATTGCGTGTATCGCTTCGCGAACGGGATCGAGCTGTCGGCGCCGCGCAACTATCAGTTGCTCAATACCAGCATCAACATCGTCGATTACGCGGATGGCCGCGCGCAGGTCGTGCAATGGGCCGACGTATCGCACCTCGAAGCCGCGAGCGACGATGACGACGGGTACCGCAAGGTGCTCTGAGCACGCGGGCCCCGCCGTCCGGCACGGCCGGGCCGGGGTTCCCTTCCTTCCGGCGTGACGCTTACTGCGGCAGCCCGTGGCGCGTCTTGTAGTCGAGCGCGTACGCGATCTTGCCGGGCTTGTCGGCCGTGATCGGCTGGCGCAGCTTGTCGAATTCCCCCTTGCTGTATTTCTTCCCGCCGTTGATCGCATCGGCGCGCCCGAGGTCGGCGCCGGTCTTGCCGTCGATCACGGGGTCGGTGGCCGCGACCATCCGCGTCGACGCATTCCAGACCGCATTCAGGTAGCCCGTGTCGGCCTTCGCCGGATCGGGATCGGTCGCGCCGGGCCGCGTCAGGTCGTAGCCGGCCAGCGCGAACGTGCCCGGCTGCGCGCGCAGCCAGTCGGCCCAGTAGAACTCGAGGTAGTCGGTCGCCTGGGAGGGTTTGCTGTAGCCGATGTCGCGCGTGAAATAGACGAGCGAACGGTAGCGGTCGTTCGTCATCCCGAGTGTCAGGCCGAGGTGGGTCGGCAATTGCGCGGTCGTGATCGGCTTGCCGTCGCCGTTCTTCAGGCGCAGATAGCCGCGGCTTTGCATCTGCTGCCAGAACGCGTCGCCCGAGTAGTCGCTGAGGTTGTCCTTGACGACGACGTGCACGTGAAGCGCCGGGCCGCCGTCGGGCGTCTCGTAGTAAGTCGACAGCCCGTGGTGGCCGTCCGTCAGGTACAGCGCATCGCCGTTCGGGCCGATCACGACGGGGTTCAGCATCGAGCGGTCTCGAGCGTTCGCGTCGGTCGTCGTGCACGTGTAGCTGGCCGGCTCGCGCAGCGACGATCGGGCCGTGTAGCCGCTCGATGCGACGCCGCCGAGGCCTTCGTCCGCGCAGAAGTCGTCGAACTTCTTGTCGGGCTGCCGTTCGTAGCGGCCGAGCTTGTAGTAGATCTGGTCGTAGCCGATCGCTCCCTGCGTCGGATGGAGATCGCCGAGCGTCACGTCGATCAGGTCGCCGGCGCGGGCGGCTTTCCACTGGCCCGGTTGCGGCGGGGTGGTCGCGGGCGGCGTGGGGGCCGGTGCGGTCGTCGTGCCGCCGGACGGCGGTTGTGCGTCCATGCGCGCGACGGCGGCGACATCGTCGCCTCCGCACGCGGCGAGGGCGAAGACGGTGGACAGGCTGGCGGCAACGGCGAAACGGATCGGCAGGCGTGGCATCGCGGGCATCGGGCGTCGGTCGGGTGGGGGGCTTCGCGCGGGTCACTGGGCGTCGGTGACGAGCAGAACGTGCGACCGTGCGCGGGTGCAAGCCCGTCAGCTTGTCACAGCTATTTGACAGCAAATTGAAATGATCGGAAGAAACGGACCGTCAGGCAGGCGGGGTGCCATCGGACGGCGTGGCCGTCGCGCGGCGGCGCGCACGTTTTGACGCGCCGTTCACGAGCGCCCAGCGCAGCACGGGCGCGACCGCGCGTATGCCGGGCCGGACCAGCGCGCGCCGCAACGGCGCGAACGTCGACACGCCGAGCATGCGTTGCGCCCACGGCGGCAGCAGGTCGATTCCGGCATGCATCACCAGCGACGCGGCCGGCCGCAGCGCCGGCTTCGCGACCGGCACGTTCAGCAGGATGGACATCACGTCGAACGTACGCGGCCCGGCTTCGAGTTCGGGCAGCATGCGCACGAGATAGGCGGCGACCTCGGCGCGCGAACGCGGCACCTCGCGGGCGCCGAGCAACTCCGCGATCAGCGCCGTCTCCGCGTAATAGCGGTCCTGCAGTTCGCCCGACAGCGCCGGATTCACGTAACGCAGATGCGCGGCGAGGAAGCTCGACACTTCCGCGACATGCACCCAGGTCAGCAACGCGGGATCGTCGGCGCGGTACGGCCGGCCGTCCGGCGCGCTGCCCGAGACGCGCGCATGGATCGTTTTCACGCGCTCGATCAGCGCGAGCGCGTCCGCGCGGCTGCCGAACGTCGTCCCGGTGATGAACGTGGCGGTGCGCCGCAAGCGGCCGAAGATGTCGGTGCGGAACGACGAATGATCCCAGACGCCCGCGAGTGCGAGCGGGTGGAGCGCCTGCAGCAGTAGCGCGGCGATGCCGCCCGTCATCATCGACGTGAAATCGGCATGCACGCGCCAGCACACGGCGTCGGGGCCGAACAGCCCGGGGTCGCCCGGCGGCGAAGAGAGATCGATCGACGGGCCGCCGCCGCCGGCCGTCAGGTGCGTGATGCCGGCCACGAGCCGCTTGCGGATCGGCTCCGCCCAGCGCGGGCCCGGCACGGTCGTGGGGTGGCGGCTGGGCGGCGTCGTCATGGCGGGTGTGGCTCGGGCGACGGATTACTTCCCGTCCGGGGTATCCCACTCGTCGCGTTCGGTGCGGCGGGCATCGGGCACCGACAGCCCGAAGTGGCGATACGTGAGCAGCGTCGCGACGCGCCCGCGCGGCGTGCGCTGCAGGAAGCCCTGCTGGATCAGGTACGGTTCGAGCACGTCCTCGATCGTGTCGCGCTCCTCGCCGATCGCCGCCGCGAGGTTGTCGATGCCGACCGGGCCGCCGTCGAACTTGTACAGGATCGCTTCGAGCAGCTTGCGGTCCATCAGGTCGAAGCCGACCGGATCGACGTCGAGCATCGCGAGCGCGGCGTCGGCCACCGCCGCGGTGATCTGGCCGTCGGCCTTCACTTCCGCGAAATCGCGCACGCGGCGCAGCAGCCGGTTCGCGATCCGCGGCGTGCCGCGCGCGCGCTTCGCGATTTCCAGCGCGCCGTTCGGATCGATCTGCGCATTCAGCAGCGACGCCGAGCGCTGCACGATGCGCGACAGTTGACCGGCGTCGTAGAACTCGAGGCGCGCGACGATCCCGAAACGATCGCGCAGCGGGTTGGTCAGCATCCCGGCACGGGTGGTCGCGCCGACCAGCGTGAACGGCTGCAGGTCGAGCTTCACGCTGCGCGCGGCCGGGCCTTCGCCGATCATGATGTCGATCTGGTAATCCTCGAGCGCCGGATACAGGATTTCCTCGACGACCGGCGACAGCCGGTGGATCTCGTCGATGAACAGCACGTCGTTCGCTTCGAGGTTCGTCAGCAGCGCCGCGAGATCGCCCGCGCGCTCGAGCACGGGGCCCGACGTCTGGCGCAGGTTCACGCCCATCTCGCGCGCGATGATGTGGGCGAGCGTCGTCTTGCCGAGACCCGGCGGCCCGAACAGCAGCACGTGGTCGAGCGGCTCGGCGCGGCGCTTCGCGGCTTCGATGAAGATCTCGAGCTGGCCGCGCACCTTTTCCTGGCCGACGTAGTCGTCGAGCTGGCGCGGCCGCAGCGCACGTTCGAACACCTCCTCGTGCGACGAGGTGGGCGTGGCCGCGATGATCCGCTGCTCGGTGGCGAGTTTGTCGGTTTCAATCATGCGGCCATTGTACCGCGCGACGGCGCCCGGACCACCTGGCCGAACGGCCGACTGGCGCGTGCCGCGCGGCGGCGCGACACTGGCTTCGACGGCCGGATCGACTGCGCGTTACGCCTTCGACAGCGCCTTCAGCGCGAGCTTGATGCCTTCGGACACGCCGGTGCCGGCCGGCACGTTCTTGATTGCGGCCAGGCCTTCCTTTTCGGAGTAGCCGAGCGCGAGCAGCGCGTTGAGGATGTCGGTCGCATGGTCGGACGGCGACGCGGCGCCGGCGAGCGCGCCGAGGTCGGCGCCGAGCTTGCCCTTCAGTTCGAGCAACAGGCGCTCGGCCGTCTTCTTGCCGATGCCGGGCAGCCGCGTGAGGCGGGCGGCGTCCTGCATCGTCACGGCCTGCGCGAGCTCCTGCACGCTCATGCCGGACAGCACGGCGAGCGCCATGCGCGCGCCGATGCCGGTGATCTTCAGCAGCTCGCGGAAGGTCGTGCGCTCCTGCGGCGTCAGGAAGCCGTACAGCAGATGTGCGTCCTCGCGGACGATCTGCTGCGTGAGCAGCACGATGCGCTCCCCCGTTTGCGGCAGGTTGTAGAAGGTGCTCATCGGCACGTCGATTTCGTAGCCGACGCCGTTGCAGTCGACGAGCAGATGAGGCGGGTTCTTTTCGAGCAGGATGCCGGCGATGCGACCGATCATGGAGGACGGGATGCGAGGAAGAAAGCGCGAGTGTAGCGCACGCGCGGCGCAATGCCGATGGGCGCGGCCGTCAGGCCGAAGCGGCGCGTGTCGCGGGTGTGTCGGGCGTGGGTAGAACGGTGAAGGTGGTCAACGCAGCCAACGCAGTCGAGCCGACGTACGTGCCGCGGCGCACGGCCGACGTCAGCCGACCAGCCTGCCGCGCCGCACGCGCAGCCCTTTCTGCGCGAGCGCCGGCGCGAGGCCGCCGAGTGTGCTGAGCGTGTCGCCGCCATGCGCGTGGCAGATCGCCATGCCGAGCGCGTCGGCGGCGTCGGAGCCCGGCTGGCCGGACAGGTTGAGCAGCCGCGTGACCATTTCCTGCATCTGCGTCTTGGTCGCGCGGCCGTAGCCGACCACCGCCTGCTTGAGCTGCAGCGCCGTGTATTCGGCAACCGGCAGCCCGCCCGCGACGAGCCCGCAGATCGCGGCGCCGCGCGCCTGGCCGAGCAGCAGCGTCGACTGCGGGTTCACGTTGACGAACACCTTTTCGATCGCGGCCTGGTCGGGCGCGTGTTCGCGCACGATCGTCGAGACGCCCTGGAAGATCGTGCCGAGCCGGGTGGCCAGGTCGGCCGTTGGCGTGCGGATCACGCCGCTCGTGACATAGGCGAGCCGGTGGCCGCTGACGTCGATGACGCCGAAGCCGGTGACGCGCAGGCCGGGGTCGATGCCGAGAATTCGCATGAGTGAGGAGAGTGGCGTGATGCAGCGATACTACAACGAATGGTGCGGCAAGCCGGTCGCCCGGTCGCGCGCGACGGCGCCGCGCAATAAAAAACCCGGCGGGAGTGATGCCGCCGGGTTCTCGTGCAGCGGCCGCGCGGGCCGCATGCCGCGATCAGTGACGGAAGTGGCGCACGCCCGTCAGGACCATCGCGATGCCGTGCTCGTCGGCCGCCGCGATCACTTCGTCGTCGCGCATCGAGCCGCCCGGCTGGATCACGCAGGTCGCGCCGGCCGCCACGACGACGTCGAGGCCGTCACGGAACGGGAAGAACGCATCCGACGCGACGGCCGAACCGGCGAGCGTGAGGCCCGCATTCTGCGCCTTGATGCTCGCGATGCGCGCGGAATCGACGCGGCTCATCTGGCCGGCGCCGACGCCGAGCGTCATGCCGTTGCCGCAGAACACGATCGCGTTCGACTTCACGTACTTCGCGACGCGCCAGGCGAACAGCAGGTCGTCCATTTCCTTCGCGGTCGGCTGGCGCTTCGTGACGACGCGCAGCTCGCTCGGCTGCACGTTGCGCGAATCGAGCGACTGCACGAGCAGGCCGCCGCCGACGCGCTTCAGGTCGAATGCGTTATGGCCGTCGCCCAGTGCGATCTCGAGCAGGCGCACGTTCTGCTTCGCGGCGAACACCTGCTTCGCGGCGTCCGTGAACGACGGCGCGATCAGCACTTCGACGAACTGCTTCGCCACCGCTTGCGCGGCCGCTTCGTCGACTTCGCGGTTGAACGCGATGATGCCGCCGAACGCAGAGGTCGGATCGGTCTGGAACGCCTTCGCATACGCGTCGGCCGAGTCGTTGCCGACCGCGACGCCGCACGGGTTCGCATGCTTGATGATCACGCAGGCCGGCGCGTCGAACGTCTTCACGCATTCCCACGCCGCGTCCGAATCCGCGATGTTGTTGTACGACAGTTCCTTGCCCTGCAGCTGGCGGTAGTTCGCCAGCGCACCGGCCGGCGTCGCGAGGTCGCGGTAGAACGCCGCGCTCTGGTGCGGGTTCTCGCCGTAGCGCAGGTCCTGCACCTTGTCGAACGCCATGTTGAGCGTGGCCGGGTACGCGCTGCGCGATGCGTGCTGCAGCTCGTCGGTCAGGCTCGTCAGGTAGTTCGTGATCGCGCCGTCGTATTGCGCGGTGTGCGCGAACACCTTCGTCGCGAGACGGAAGTTGGTCGGGTAGCCGATGGTGTTACCGTTCGCCTTCATTTCATCGAGCACGACCGCGTAGTCGGCCGGGTCGACGACGACCGTCACGTCGCGGTGGTTCTTCGCGGCCGAGCGCAGCATCGTCGGGCCGCCGATGTCGATGTTCTCGATCGCGTCGGCGAGCGTGCAGTCGTCCTTCGCGATCGTCGCGACGAACGGATACAGGTTCACGACCAGCAGGTCGATCGTCGGGATGCCGTGCTGTTCCAGCGCCTGCATGTGCTCGGGCAGGTCGCGGCGGGCGAGGATGCCGCCGTGCACCTTCGGGTGCAGCGTCTTCACGCGCCCATCGAGCATTTCCGGGAAGCCGGTGTAATCGGCCACTTCGGTCACGGGCAGGCCGGCGTCGGCGAGGAGTTTCGCGGTGCCGCCCGTCGACAACAGCTTGACGCCGAGGTCGGACAGCGACTTCGCGAAGTCGACGATGCCGGTCTTGTCGGAAACGGAAATGAGCGCTTGCTTGATCATGATGGAACCACCAATAGCCAGGGAAACGGGGACGGGACGGCCGCCTACAGCAGGCCGTGCTGCTGCAGCTTCTTGCGCAGCGTATTGCGATTGATGCCGAGGTACTCGGCGGCGAGCGACTGGTTGCCGCCGGCCTGTACGAGCACGACCTCGAGCATCGGCTTTTCGACGCAGGACATCACCATTTCATAGACGTCGTGCGGATTGGAGCCGTCTAGATCCCGGAAGTACACGTCCAGGCTCTCGCGGACACATTGTTCGATGTTGTGCTTGCTCATGCTGCTAACTGGTTATGGTCGTCCGACTCGCCCTGGCTGTTTTCCGCATCGTCATCGACGTAGACGAGGTGGTCCGACAGCGCCTTTTGCGCCTCGAAGAATGCATTGACGGCGGCGAGCTGCTCGCGGGTGGAATCGAGCGTGTTCATTCGGTGCCGGAACCCGTTGGCACCGGAAAGGCCGCGAGTGTACCAGCCGATGTGCTTGCGCGCAGTACGGACCCCGGTGAATTCGCCATAGAAAGCGTAGTGGTCTTCCAGGTGTTCGTTCATCACGTGCTGGATCTCGTCGATCCGCGGCGGGGGCAGCAGCTCGCCGGTTTGCAGGAAATGATCGATTTCGCGGAACAGCCACGGCCGGCCTTGCGCGGCGCGACCGATCATCAGCGCGTCGGCGCCGGTTGCATCGAGCACGGCCTTCGCCTTGGCGGGCGACGTGATGTCGCCGTTCGCGACGACCGGAATGCGTACGGCCGCCTTCACGGCCGCGATGGTGTCGTATTCGGCGTCGCCGCGGTACAGGTCGGCGCGCGTGCGGCCGTGCACGGTGAGCATCGAGATGCCGGCCGCCTCGGCCAGGCGCGCGACCGTGATCGCGTTCTTGTGCTCGCGGTCCCAGCCGGTGCGGATCTTCAGCGTGACGGGCACCGCGTCGGGCCCGGTGCCCACCGCCGCGACGACGGCCTCGACGATCCGCTGCACGAGCGGTTCGTTCTGCAGCAGCGCGGAGCCGGCCGCGACGTTGCAGACCTTCTTCGCCGGGCAGCCCATGTTGATGTCGATGATCTGTGCGCCGTTGTCGACGTTGTAGCGGGCCGCTTCGGCCATCATCGCCGGATCGGCGCCGGCGATCTGCACCGCGATCGGCTCGACCTCGCCTTCGTGGTTCGCGCGCCGCATCGTCTTCGCGCTTTTCCACAGCTGCGCGTTGGACGCGACCATCTCGGACACGGCGTAACCGGCCCCCAGCCGTTTGCACAGCTGGCGGAACGGACGATCCGTCACCCCGGCCATCGGGGCGACGAACAGGTTGTTACGCAATACGTGAGGGCCGATAACGGGCATCGCAATGGCGCCGCCCGCGACACGCGCGGGCAGGGGAAGGGAAGACGGAAAACGGGCATTTTACCGTATTCCCATGCCCCGCCGATTTGACCCGGTTTGCCTGGATTGCCCGGAGAGGCTGTGCGGCGCGCCGCGCGTCAGTTGCGCTGGCCGAACATCATCTGGCGCGCGATCGCCTTCTTGAGCGGCGGCACGAATTCGAGCGCGGTGAGCGCCGCGCCGCGCAGCAGCGGAAGCGGGCCCGCGTCGATCGTAAACAGCCGCGCCAGCGTGTCGGTCGCGCCGATCGTGAAGCGCCGGTCGAGCGCGCGGCGCGCGTTGAAGGCCGCGAGCGCGGTCGCTTCGAAGCCTTGCGCGGACAGCGCGTCGACGAGCGTGTGCGCATCGCGCAGCCCGAGGTTCAGCCCCTGGCCCGCCACCGGGTGCAGCGTCTGCGCGGCATTGCCGACGACCGCGACGCGGCCGCTGACGAGCGTCTGCGCGGCGTTCAGGCCCAGCGGGAACGACGCGCGCCCGGCGATCGCGACGAATTCGCCCATGCGTTCGCCGAACACGCTGCCGAGCTCGCGCAGGAACGCGTCGTCGGGCAGCGCGGCACGTCGTGCGGCTTCGTCGGGCGTGCAGCACCACACGAGCGAATACTCGGCCTGGCGCGGCCCGCCGAGCGGCAGCAGCGCGAGCGGGCCTTCGTGCGTGAAGCGTTCCCACGCGACGTTCGGGCGCGGCGCCGAGACCGTGACCGTGCCGACGAGCGCGGTCTGTCCGTAGTCGCGGCGATGCTTGCCTGCGTCGGCCTGCTGTTCGTGGAACAGCCCGCCTTCGGCATTGATGACGAGGCGCGCGCGCAGCGGGCGCTCGCCTTGCGGGCCGTCGAGCGTCAGCGTGACGCCGTCGGCGTCCTGCTGCGGCGCGCGTGCGGTGGTCGACGTGAGCCAGTCGACGCGCGTGCCGCGCACGGCGCCCGCGAGCGCCTGCACGATCGAGCCGTAGCGCACGACGTAGCCGAGCGCGGCGAGCGCGTGTTCGTCGCGGTCGATCAGCGTGCGGCCGAAATGGCCGCGCTGCGATACGTGGATATGTTCGATCGGCGCGGCGTCGGCCGGCCACGCGAGCGTGTCGAGCAGCACGCGGCTGCCGTGCGACACGGCGATCGCGCGCGGGTCGTTTGCGCTCGCGGCCGGTTCGCGCGCATCGATCAGCGCGATCGATGCATGCTGCGTCGCGCTGCGGCGCGCGAGCCAGCCGGCGAGCGCGAGCCCGACGGGGCCCGCGCCGACGATGGCGAGGTCGTAATCCGGCGTGGCCGGCGAGGAAGCGGTCGTCATCTTGATTCGTGAAACGGAGGGAACGGTCGGCGGCCGGTCATGCGCCCGCGCGCATCAGCGCCTCGATCTCGTCGGCCGCGACCGGCACGCCGCGCGTGATCAGTTCGCAGCCGTGCTCGCGCACGATCGCGTCGTCCTCGATGCGGATGCCGATGTTCCAGTACTCGGGCGGCACGTCGTCGGCCGCGCGCACGTACAGGCCGGGCTCGACGGTCAGCGTCATGCCGGGCCTCAGCGTGCGCCACGGCAGCGCGCCGTTCGCGTCGCGTTCGGCGAGCCGCTCGCGGTAGTCGCCGCAGTCGTGCACGTCCATGCCGAGCCAGTGGCCGGTGCGGTGCATGTAGAAGCGCGTGTACGCGCGCTCGGCGATCACGTCGTCGACGCTCGAGAAGCGTGTTTTCGGGATGATGCCGGTGTCGAGCAGCCCTTGCGCGAGCACGCGTACGGCCGCGTCGTGCGGCGCCTCGAACGGCACGCCCGCGCGCGTCGCGTCGATCGCCGCCTGCTGCGCGGCGAGCACGATGTCGTACAGCGTGCGCTGCGCGGGCGAGAAGCGGCCGTTGGCCGGGAACGTGCGCGTGATGTCCGATGCATAGCCGTCGAGTTCGCACGCGGCGTCGATCAGGATCAGGTCGCCGTCCCGCGCTGCCGTGTTGCCGGCCGGGTAGTGCAGCACGCACGCATTCGCGCCGGCCGCGACGATCGACCCGTACGCGGGCGCCTGCGCGCCGTGCTTGCGGAACAGGTACAGCAGCTCGGCTTCGAGCTCGTATTCGCGGATGCCCGGGCGGCACACCTGCATCGCGCGGCGGTGCGCGAGCGCGGAGATGTGCGCGGCGCGCGTCATGATCGCGAGTTCGTGTTCGTCCTTCACGAGCCGCATGTCGTCGAGCAGCGGCGTGAGGTCGAGCAGCGCGTCCGGCGCGGCGACGCCCGTGCGCGCCTGCGCACGCACCGCGTCGATCCAGCCGGCGAGCTGGCGCTCGAACTCGGCCGACGCGCCGAACCGGTAGTGCACGGTGCCCGCGTCGGCGAGCAGGCGCGGCATTTCGGTGTCGATCACGTCGGTCGCGAACGCCGCATCGAAGCCGAACGCGTCGCGCGCGGCGTCGGGACCGTAGTGAAAGCCTTCCCAGGTCTCGCGGTCGACGTTCTTGGCGCGGCAGAACAGGATCGATTCCGGCGCGCCGTGCGGCGCGGCCGCGTTCAGCACGAGCACGGCATCCGGCTCGGTGAAGCCCGTCAGGTAATGGAAGTAGCTGTCGAACCGGTACGGGTAGGCCGTATCGCGGTTGCGCAGCATTTCCGGCGCGGTGGGGACGATGGCGACGCCGCCGCCCGCGGCACGCAGTGCGGCAAGCACGCGTTCACGGCGCTGGCGGTAGACGTCGACGGCGATGGCGGTATCGAGGGGCGCATTCATCGTGCGATTGTAGCGCCGCCGGGCGCCGCGCGTCAGGGCCGCGGCTGCAAGGCCCGCCCGGCGGGGCTCGGCGGCGGCTGTTGCAAACCTTCCACAGGCCGGCCCGGCGATTTTCTGCCCGGCCGCGCGGGCCGGTTATGATCGACGACAACGTATACTCTCGGCGGTTCCCTTAAAAAGGCAGATGATGAAATTAATCGGTTCGCTCAGCAGCCCGTACGTCCGAAAGGCGCGGATCGTGCTTGCTGAAAAGAAGATCGACTACAAGCTGGAGCTCGAGAACGTGTGGGCGCCGGACACGAGCATCCATGCATCGAACCCGCTCGGCAAGGTCCCGTGCCTGGTGATGGAGGATGGCGCCGCGGTGTTCGATTCCCGTGTGATCTGCGAATACGTCGATACGCTGTCGCCGGTCGGCAAGCTGATTCCGCCGTCGGGCCGCGAGCGCGTCGAAGTGCGCTGCTGGGAAGCGCTGGGCGACGGCGTCCTCGATGCAGCCATCGCGATCCGTCTCGAACACACGATGCGCGACGAAGCGCAGCGCAGCGCGAGCTGGATCGCGCGCCAGCAACGCAAGATCGACGACGCGCTCGTCGCGATGTCGCAGGGCCTGGGCGGCAAGACGTGGTGCGTCGGCAATCATTACACGCTCGCCGACATCGCCCTCGGCTGCGCGCTCGGCTATCTCGACTTCCGGATGCCCGAACTCAACTGGCGCGATCGCCACCCGAACCTCGACAAGCATTTCGTGAAGCTGCAGCAGCGACAGTCGTTCGTCGATACGCTGCCGCAGGGCTGAGCCGCGGCCCGGCCTTCACGCATTCGGCAGACGAAAGAAAAGCGCCCCGCGGTGAACTGACCCCACGAAGTTGGACGGTTGAAGACTAGGTGCCCAAGGGCTGAGTCCTGTATTGCACGGGACTCAGCCCTTTCAACTTGAGCTTAAT
>NZ_CADFEH010000053.1:0-36321 GCF_902833155.1 Burkholderia sp. BCC1047
GCCACGTCGATCACTCCGTTCCCCTGCCCGTTGCCGAGCAGGTCAGTGTTCTACGTGGGTCAATATTCGATGCAAATTACTGCGTAGGGTGGGTCAGGATTCCGTGCAAATCAACACCCCTTGCCGTCAGCAAGACGGTAAGGCTGCTCGGTAGACTTCGCGCGGCGCACCTTCAAGTCAGTGAGAGGATCGGTTTGCTTCGGCATTTTGCGTTGGGGTATCGGCGCCGAGCACTTCGGGGTATATCCCCACTGATACCCCCAAGGTGCTTGGCTTGTACTGGGCAGTCATGGGCAATGATGGCAGCAAAAAGCCCCGCAGAGCAAGGCCGTGCGGGGCTTTTTAGGAAATCTTGGGAGGCTTTGGGAGACTTACTGGTCCCCCCGACAGGAATCGAACCTGTATCTAGCGCTTAGGAGGCGCTTGTTCTATCCATTGAACTACGGGGAGAGCCATATCCGGGCGATCGCGCAAAAAACCGCGAGCCGGACGGCGGTGTGGACAGCGCGCAGAGTATAGCAAACGCGTGGCGCGTCGGCGGGGCGGAATGCCCTCGCGACGCGCGTATCGCGAGATCACCCGCGATCGAAACAGAAAATCAGAAATCGACGACGACGAAATCTTCCTTGCCCACGTCGCACAGCGGGCAGCGCCAGTCGGCGGGAATGTCGGCGAAACGCGTGCCGGCCGGAATGCCTTCGTCGGGCAGCCCTTCCGCTTCGTTGTAGACCCACCCGCAAATCAGGCAGACCCAGCTCTGGTATTCGGTTACTTCGCTCATGTTGCGCTCGGGATAAAGAAAATTCGGCGATGCCGTCCGCAGCCTCGCCGGCGGACGAAAGGCGCAATGTTACCGGAATTTCGTCGAACGCCAGCGCAACGTCGTTTTAAACGTACGCATCGCGAACAACGCAACTGAAACACGCCCGCTGTTCGTGCGGTGTATGCTTCCGAGGCTGTCCAATCATAAGGAGAATGCGATGCTGAACAGAAAGTGGATCGCAGGTGCGGTATGCGTCGCGGCGATGGCCGTGTCGACGATCGCGCGGGCCGAGGCGCGCGTGTATTTCGAAGCGCCGAGCGACGGTGCGACGGTGTCGAATCCGGTGCATGTGAAGTTCGGTCTCGAAGGCATGGCGCTGAAGCCCGCCGGCGACATGACGCCGAACACCGGCCATCATCACCTGCTGATCGACGGCCGGCCGATTCCGAAAGGCGACGTGATCCCGGCGAGCGAACGCTCGCTGCATTTCGGCAAGGCCCAGACCGAAACCGACCTGAAGCTGCCGCCCGGCCAGCACACGCTGACGCTGCAATTCGGTGACGGCGCGCACCGTTCGTACGGTCCCGAACTGAGCTCGACGATCACGGTCAACGTGAAATAACCGTGCATCCCGCGCCGGCGCGCGATGCGCCGCGCGGGATCTGCCGATCGGCCGGCCCCTGGCATCCGGCCAGCATCCGCGTGCTCATGCGGGTACGCAAACCGTAGCCGGCATCCGAAAACCGGAGGTCGGCCACACCGCACCCGCACTACCGCGCCGGCGCCCATCGGAAACGCCCCGCGGCACTCGTCCATCCAGCCGAGCCGATGCCGGCCTCCGCGCCCGGTACAATGGGCGCTTCCGATTTCTCTCTTCGCCGTCTCCCCATGTCGCTCTATTCCATTACCGGCGCGCAGCTCGCGTTCGGTCACGTCGCGTTGCTCGATCACGCGGATTTCTCGCTGGAAGCCGGCGAGCGGGTCGGCCTGATCGGCCGCAACGGCGCGGGCAAGTCGTCGCTGCTGAAGATCGTCGCCGATCTCGCGAAGCCCGACGACGGGCTGGTCACGCGCCAGCAGGAGCTCGTGACCGTCTACGTGCCGCAGGAGCCCGAATTCGAACCGGGCGCGACGGTGTTCGACGCGGTCGCGTCCGGGCTCGGGCATACGCGCGAACTGCTCGAAGAATACGATTCGATCGCGCACCGCCTCGCGGAGATCCCGGAAGGCGCCGAGCACGATGCGCTGCTCGCGCGGATGAACGCGCTGCAGTCGTCGCTCGATGCGCACGACGCGTGGAACTGGCGCACACGCGTGTCGATGACGCTCGCGCAAATCGGCCTGACGGACGGCGACGCGAGCGTCGACGCGCTGTCGGGCGGGATGCAGAAGCGCGTCGCGCTGGCGCGCGCGCTGGTGCTGCAGCCCGACGTGCTGCTGCTCGACGAGCCGACCAACCACCTCGACTTCGACGGCATCCGCTGGCTCGAGGAGCTGCTCGTCGCGCAGCGCGCGGGCCTGCTGTTCATCACCCACGATCGCGCGTTCCTCGATCGCGTCGCGACGCGCATCGTCGAGCTCGATCGCGGCCGGCTGCTGTCGTATCCGGGCAATTTCTCCGCGTACCAGACGCGCAAGGCGCAGCAGCTCGAAGTCGAGCGCGTGGAGAACGAGAAGTTCGACAAGCTGCTCGCGCAGGAAGAAGTGTGGATCCGCAAGGGCGTCGAGGCGCGCCGCACGCGCAGCGTCGGCCGCATCGCGCGGCTCGTGCAGATGCGCAACGAGCGCGCGGAGCGCCGCAATGCGCAGGGCAACGTGAAGCTCGACGTCGCGCAGGGCGAGAAGTCCGGCAAGATCGTCGCGGAGCTGACCGACGTGACGAAGCGCTACGGCGGCCGCACGGTGGTCGACCGCTTCTCGACGACGGTCATGCGCGGCGACAAGATCGGCTTCGTCGGACCGAACGGCGCCGGCAAGACGACGTTGCTGAAGCTGATCCTCGGCGACCTGAAGCCCGACGAAGGCACGGTGCGCACCGGCACGAACCTGCAGGTCGCGTATTTCGACCAGATGCGCGCGCAGCTCGACCAGGAGAAGAGCCTGGCCGACACGATCAGCCCCGGCAGCGAATGGGTCGAGATCGGCGGCGTGCGCAAGCACGTGATGAGCTATCTCGGCGATTTCCTGTTCGCGCCGGAACGCGCGCGTTCGCCGGTGAAGTCGCTGTCGGGCGGCGAGCGCAACCGGCTGCTGCTCGCGCGCCTGTTCGCGCGGCCGGCCAACGTGCTGGTGCTCGACGAACCGACCAACGACCTCGACATCCCGACGCTCGAACTGCTCGAAGAGCTGCTGGCCGACTACGACGGCACGGTGCTGCTGGTCAGCCACGATCGCGCGTTCCTCGACAACGTCGTGACGTCGGTGATCGCGGCCGAGGGCGACGGCAAGTGGCGCGAATACGTCGGCGGCTTCACCGACTGGCAGATCCAGAGCGAGCGCTCGGAGCAGCTCGCGCAGCAGGAAGCGGCGAAGCGCGCGGTCAAGGAGGCGGCGCCCGCGAAGGACGAACCGGCGAAGAGCGCGGCCGGCCGCAACGCGCAGCGCACGGTGAAGCTGTCGTTCAACGAGCAGCGCGAGCTCGATTCGCTGCCGGAGAAGATCGCCGCGCTCGAAGCGGAGCAGAAGACGATCAATGCGCAGCTCGAGGACGGCGCGATTTTCGCGAAGGATCCGCAGGAAGGCACGCGCCTGACCGAGCGGTTTGCGGCGATCGACGACGAACTGCTCGCCGCGCTCGAACGGTGGGAAACGCTCGAGGCGAAACGCAAGCCGGTGTGACGCGCGCGGTGCGCGCCGATCCCGCGATTGGCGCGCCACGCGGAACCAGTAAAATACCGCGCGTCCAGGGTCGCGCCGCACACGCCGCGCGCCCGCTTTCGGAGCAGTCCAAGCACACCGTTGTTTCGATTCGCTTTTTTACGGAACTCAACGTTTTGTCCACGACGTTATCCACACGAGGTGTGGACAACGTCCCGATGAATGACGAAATTCAGCGCCTATGTCAACAAAGAAACCCAGCGCGGCCTATAGCGAAGCATCGATCAAGGTGCTCAAGGGTCTCGAGCCGGTCAAGCAGCGGCCCGGCATGTACACCCGTACCGAGAATCCGCTGCACATCATCCAGGAAGTCATCGACAACGCGTCCGACGAGGCGCTCGGCGGCTACGGCAAGCAGATCACGGTCACGCTGCACGCCGACCAGTCGGTCTCCGTCGAAGACGACGGCCGCGGCATCCCGTTCGGCATGCACCCCGAAGAGGGCGT
The DNA here is from genome assembly GCF_902833155.1 of Burkholderia sp. BCC1047. Classification (NCBI taxonomy): domain Bacteria; kingdom Pseudomonadati; phylum Pseudomonadota; class Betaproteobacteria; order Burkholderiales; family Burkholderiaceae; genus Burkholderia; species Burkholderia sp. BCC1047. Next base: position 4,088 of record NZ_CADFEH010000053.1, read on the forward strand.
GCCGGTCGTCGAGATCGTGTTCACGCGCCTGCACGCGGGCGGCAAGTTCGACAAGGCCGCGGGCGGCGCGTATACGTTCTCGGGCGGCCTGCACGGAGTCGGCGTGTCGGTGACGAACGCGCTTGCGACGCGTCTCGACGTGACGGTATGGCGCGACGGCAAGATCGCCGAGCTCGGCTTCGCCGACGGCGACGTCGTGAAGCCGCTGTCCACGCAAGGCGCGGGCCGCGGCGAGAAGAAATCCGGCACGCGCGTGCAGGTGTGGCCGAATCCGAAGTACTTCGATTCGCCGAACCTGCCGCTCGGCGAGTTGCAGCGCCTGCTGCGCTCGAAGGCCGTGCTGCTGCCGGGCGTCGAGGTCGTGCTCGTCAACGAAAAAACGGGCGAGCGCCAGACGTGGAAGTATGAAGACGGCCTGCGCGGCTACCTGCTCGACGAAATGAACGGCAGCGAGCTGCTGATCCCGCTGTTCGAAGGCGAGCGTTTCGCCGATGCGCGTTCGACCGACGAAACCTTCGCCGAAGGCGAGGGCGCATCGTGGGTCGTCGCATGGAGCGAGGAAGGCTCGCTCGTGCGCGAGTCGTATGTGAACCTGATCCCTACACCTGCAGGCGGCACGCACGAGTCGGGCCTGCGCGACGGTCTCTACCAGGCGGTGAAGAGCTTCGTCGAACTGCACAACCTGCAGCCGAAGGGTGTGAAACTGCTCGCGGAAGACGTGTTCGCGCGCGTGTCGTTCGTGCTATCCGCGAAAGTGCTCGATCCGCAGTTCCAGGGGCAGATCAAGGAGCGGCTGAACAGCCGCGACGCGGTGAAGCTCGTGTCGTCGTTCTCGCGTCCGGCGCTCGAACTGTGGCTGAACCAGCACGTCGAGCACGGCAAGAAGCTCGCCGAACTCGTGATCAAGCAGGCGCAGGCGCGTACGCGCGCCGGCCAGAAGGTCGAGAAGCGCAAGAGCTCGGGCGTCGCGGTGCTGCCGGGCAAGCTGACCGATTGCGAGACGGAAGATATCGCGCGCAACGAATTGTTCCTCGTCGAGGGCGACTCGGCGGGCGGCTCCGCGAAGATGGGCCGCGACAAGGAATACCAGGCGATCCTGCCGCTGCGCGGCAAGGTGCTGAACACATGGGAAACCGAGCGCGATCGTCTCTTCGCGAACAACGAGGTGCACGACATCTCGGTCGCGATCGGCGTCGATCCGCACAGCCCGGACGATACGGTCGACGTGTCGAATCTGCGCTACGGCAAGATCTGCATCCTGTCGGACGCGGACGTCGACGGTTCGCACATCCAGGTGCTGCTGCTCACGCTGTTCTTCAAGCATTTCCCGCAACTGATCGAGCGCGGCCACGTGTACGTCGCGCGTCCGCCGCTGTTCCGCGTCGACGCGCCGGCGCGCGGCAAGAAGCCCGCGCAGAAGCTCTATGCGCTCGACGACGGCGAGCTCGAGGCGATCCTCGACAAGCTGCGCAAGGACGGCGTGCGCGACACGCAGTGGAGCATCAGCCGCTTCAAGGGCCTCGGCGAAATGAGCGCCGAGCAGCTGTGGGACACGACGATGAACCCCGACACGCGCCGCCTGATGCCGGTGAAGCTCGGCGAGCTCGACTACGAGGCGACCGTCGCGCGGATGACGATGCTGATGGGCAAGGGCGAGGCAGCCGCGCGGCGCGGCTGGCTCGAGGAAAAGGGCAACGACGTCGAAGCGGACATTTAAGCGGAGCGTTCCGCGCGGCCGGGCATGACGCCCGGCCCGGCCTCACGCCACTTACGAATACGGAATTCAGATGGACGACAATACTTCCGATCTCTTTGCCAGCCCCGACGCGCCCGAGAGCGACGCGCTGACGCTCGGCAACTATGCGGAACAGGCGTATCTCAGCTACGCGGTCAGCGTCGTGAAGAGCCGCGCGCTGCCCGACGTGTGCGACGGCCAGAAGCCGGTGCAGCGCCGAATCCTGTTCGCGATGAACGAAATGGGCCTCGGCCCCGACGCGAAGCCGGTGAAGTCGGCGCGCGTGGTCGGCGACGTGCTAGGTAAATACCACCCGCACGGCGACCAGTCGGCGTACGACGCGCTCGTGCGTCTCGCGCAGGATTTCTCGCTGCGCTACCCGCTGATCGACGGGCAGGGCAACTTCGGTTCGCGCGACGGCGACGGCGCGGCGGCGATGCGTTACACGGAAGCGCGGCTCACGCCGATCGCGAAGCTGCTGCTCGACGAGATCGACCAGGGCACGGTCGACTTCATGCCGAACTACGACGGCTCGTTCGAGGAGCCGAAGACGCTGCCGAGCCGCATGCCGTTCGTGCTGCTGAACGGCGCGTCGGGCATCGCGGTCGGCCTCGCCACCGAAATCCCGTCGCACAACCTGCGCGAAGTCGCGGCCGCGGCGGTCGCGCTGATCCGCAATCCGAAGCTCACGCACGCGGAGCTGATGAACCTGATCCCCGGCCCGGATTTCCCCGGCGGCGGCCAGATCATATCGAGCGACACCGAAATCTCCGCGGCGTACGAATCGGGCCGCGGCAGCCTGAAGGTGCGCGCGAAATGGAAGATCGAGGATCTCGCGCGTGGCCAGTGGCAGCTCGTCGTGACCGAGCTGCCGCCGAGCACGTCGGGCCAGAAGGTGCTCGAGGAAATCGAGGAACTGACCAACCCGAAGCTGAAGCTCGGCAAGAAGACGCTGACGCCCGAGCAGCTGAACACGAAGAAGGCGATGCTCGACCTGCTCGACGCGGTGCGCGACGAGTCGGGCAAGGAAGCGGCGGTGCGGCTCGTGTTCGAGCCGAAGTCGCGCACGATCGACCAGACGGAATTCGTGAACACGCTGCTCGCGTACACGAGCCTCGAATCGAACGCGACGCTGAACCTCGTGATGATCGGCGCCGACGGCCGGCCGGGCCAGAAGGGCCTGCTGACGATCCTCGACGAATGGGTGAAGTTCCGCCAGCTGACGATGACGCGCCGGTGCCGCCATCGTCTCGCGAAGGTCGACGACCGCATCCACATCCTCGAAGGGCGGATGATCGTCTTCCTGAACATCGACGAGGTGATCCGCATCATTCGCGAGTCGGACGAGCCGAAGGCCGCGCTGATGAGCGCGTTCGGCCTCAGCGAGCGGCAGGCCGAGGACATCCTCGAAATCCGGCTGCGCCAGCTCGCGCGGCTCGAGAAGATCAAGATCGAGAAGGAACTCGAAGCGCTGCGCGACGAGAAGGCGAAGCTCGAGGACCTGCTCGCGAACGAAAGCGCGATGAAGCGGCTGATGATCAAGGAGATCGAGGCCGACGCGAAGCAGTACGGCGACGATCGCCGCACGCTGATTCAGCAGGAAAAGCGCGCGACGTTCGAGGCGAAGGTGGTCGACGAGCCGGTGACGGTCGTCGTGTCGCAGAAGGGCTGGGTGCGTGCGCTGAAGGGCCACGGGCTCGACCCGGCCGGCTTCACGTTCAAGGCGGGCGATCATCTCTACGCGGCGTTCCAGTGCCGCACGCCGGATCGCCTGATCGCGTGGGGCAGCAGCGGCCGCGTGTATTCGGTCGACGTGTCGGTGCTGCCGGGCGGGCGCGGCGACGGCGTGCCGGTCACGTCGCTGATCGAGCTCGAATCGGGCTCGCACCTGATGCACTACTACGCGGCGCCGGCCGACCAGCAACTGCTGCTCGCGTCGAGCAACGGCTTCGGCTTCCTCGCGAAGGTCGGCGACATGGTGAGCCGCCTGAAGGCCGGCAAGTCGTTCATGACGATCGATGCGGGCGCGGTGCCGCTCGCGCCGATGCCGGTGCTGCCGAACGCGACGCAGGTCGCGTGTCTGTCGAGTGGCGGCCGCTTGCTCGTGTTCGGGATGGACGAGATGAAGACGCTGTCCGGCGGCGGGCGCGGCGTGATCCTGATGGCGCTCGACGACAAGGAAACGCTCGTGCAGGCGCTGGCGATCGATCCGGCCGGCGTCGTGCTGATCGGCACCGGCCGCGGCGGCAAGGTGCAGGACGACACGCTGTCGTATGCCGGACTCGCGCCGCACATCGGCAAGCGCGCCCGCAAGGGCCGCGCGCCGGACACGAAGCTCAAGGTCGTCACCGAGTTGCGTCCGCTGCTGGGCTGATGCCGCGCGGTCGACCGGACCGTCCGGTTCACCCGGTTCGGCCGCGATCGAAGGCCGCACGTCCGCTTCGGCGGGCGTGCGGCTTTTTCTTTCCGGCGCAGGAATGCGGGTAAGCAAGCGTGGCGCTGTCACGCGGAATTTGCAAAATAATGTGAAATCGCGTCGAGGGTCCGAACCGCCGCGCGGCTGACGGGTCGAACGTCGCTTGATGCCGCGTGCGACGCGGCCGTTCGCTGCACCCCACTCATCACAGGATCGTCCCCATGTCCCACGCCGTTGCCGTCGCGCTGTTTCTTCACCTGCTGGCCGTCGCCGTGTGGGTGGGCGGGATGGTCTTCGCGCACTTCTGCCTGCGCCCCGCGCTGTCCGACCTGTCGCCGCAGTTGCGGCTGCCGCTGATCGAAGGCGTGTTCGGCCGCTTCTTCAACTGGGTGTCGGGGGCCGTGATCGTGATCCTGCTGTCCGGCGGTTTCCTGCTGATGAGCTTCGGCGGCGCGCACGCGACGTGGTCGCTGCATGCAATGGCCGGGCTCGGCGTCGTGATGATGCTGATCTTCGGGCACATCCGCTTCGCGCTGTTCCCGCGCATTCGCCGTGCGGTGCAGGCGCAGAACTGGCCGGACGGTGCCCGCGCGGTGAATGCGGTGCGGCTGCTGGTCGTCGTGAACCTCGTGCTCGGCGTCGTCACGATCGGTGCGGCCGTGCTGTCGCGCGGTTTCTGACCGGCCGGCGTCAGCCCTTCGCCCTCGGCCGTCGGCCGCACGCCCGGCGGCGCGCGCCGCTATGCGGCCAGCATCGCGTCGAGCAGCCATGAGCCGGCCGGCCCGAGCGGCCGGTTGCGCGACCAGACCGCATCCACCCGTACACGGCGCGGCCAGCCGCGCGCGCGCAGCTCGCACAGGCGGTCGCGCGCGAAGTGCTCGACCATCCAGCGCGGCAGTTCCGCCCAGCCGAACCCGAGTACGGCCATCTCCAGCAGCATCAGGTAGCTCGGCGCCAGCCAGTGCTGCGTGCCGACGACGATCCGGTCGTCGGTGCCGCGACCTTCCGTTTTCACGTAGGTATTCAGGCGTAGTTCGCGCACGTCGCGTAGCGCCGCGTGCGGCACCTCGGCGTCGCCGTATTCGGCGAGTGCATGCGTGCGGCCGACGAACAGCCCGATCTCCGATTCCTCGGCCACCGTCGCCGCGCCGATATCGGCCGGGTAGGCCGCGCGCGCGGCCATCAGCCCGAGTTGCGCGCGACCCTGCTGGATCAGGTCGAGCACGTCGTCGTGCTCGGCGATCTGGCATTCGAGCTCGAGCGCCGGAAAGCGCCGTTCGAGCGCCATCAACGTTTCCTCGTAACGCTTCGACTGGTAGGTATCGGATACGACGAGCGTGAGCCGCGCCTCCTCGCCGTGCGCGAGCCGGGCGGCCGTGCGGTCGATCGCCGCGCTGGCCTCGAGCGCGCGCTGCACCTGCGGCAGCAGCGCACGGCCGGCATCGGTGAGCGTCGGCGTGCGCGTCGAGCGGTCGAACAACTGCACGCCGAGATCGATCTCGAGATTCGCGATCGCTTCCGACACGGTCGACTGACGCTTGCCGAGCTTGCGGGCCGCGGCCGTAAACGAGCCGAGCAGCGCCGCTTCGGCGAATGCGAGCAGCGCTTCCGGGGCGTGGTGCATGCAGGGCTCCTGACGGCTTCATATCGGTAAAACCGATGATATCAAACTGGATTCACACGGTTGTGCCGATCAGAATGGCCAGCATGAACCAAGTCATGCCTCGGAGAGCATCATGAAACAGACGAATAAAACGGTGACGGAACGCCTGCTGCACGCGCTGACGTTCGAACTGGTGGCGATCGCGCTGTGCGCGCCGATCGGCGCGTGGCTGCTGGACATGCCGGTGTCGCACGTCGGCGTGCTGACGGTGATGGTGTCGCTGATCGCGATGGCGTGGAACATGACGTTCAACACGCTGTTCGACCGCTTCGAGCGGCGGGCCGGGTTGTCGCGCACGCTCGGCATGCGGATCGCGCACGCGGTGACGTTCGAGCTCGGCCTCGTCGCGATGGTGGTGCCGGTTGCCGCGTGGTGGCTGAACGTGAGCCTCGTCGAGGCGCTGCTGCTCGACCTCGGCATCGTGCTGTTCTTCCTGCCTTACACGTTCTGCTTCAACCTCGCGTACGACGCGCTGCGCGCCCGCTGGATCGCGCGCCGGGTCGCGGTGCAGGCCGGTTGACGGAGTCGGGCCGGCCAGCGCGAGCAGGGCGACGGCCGCCGCCCGTCAGTGCGCGGCCCACAGCCACACGCTGCACACGGCAGCGACCACGCCGTACACGGCATAGACGGGCACCTTGAAGCGCGTGAAGCACAGTGTCGCGAACGCGCCCGTCAGCCAGTAAACCGGGTCGGCCGGTTCCCGATGCAGGATCTTCACGACGGCGACCACGAGAAAGGCCGTCGTCGCCGCGCGCAGCAGGCGCATCCCGTGCTCGAAGCGCGAATGGCGCTTGAGCCGGAACAGATGGTTCTGCGCGAACACGACGAGGCACCCGGACGGAATGAACAGCGCGGCGGTGGCGAGCAGCGCACCGACCCAGCCGTCGGTCAGGTAGCCGAGAAACGGCACGACGTTCAGCAACGGCCCCGGCGCGACCGGCGACAGCGCGAACGCCAGCGTGAAGTCGTGATCGGAGATGCCCGTCGCCGGCGATACGAACAGCGTCTTGAGCACCGGCAGCGCGGAGAAGCCGCCGCCGAACAGCGTCATGCCGGCGCCCGCGAGGCGCGGCCACAGCAGATCCGCCTGGTAATCGCCGGGCAGCGGCACCGCGAACAGCACGACGAGCACGCCGAGCAGCACGAGCAGGCCGCGATCGCGCCTGGACAGCGTGAAATCGACCGTGTCGCGTTGCGACGGCCCCGTCAGCCAGCCCGCTGCGAACGCGGCGAACAGAATCGCGACGAAAGCGGCGGGACTATGCGCGAAAGCAAGCAGAATCGTCGATAACGCGGCGATCGCCTGTTCGAGCCGCGTACGCGCGAGCGAGCGCAACTGCTTGACCCACGTGACGCCGATCAGCGCGGCGAGCACCATCCCGAAGTGATTGATCAGCACCGGCGCGGCCAGCGAGCGCACGAGCGGCGTCTGATAGAAGATCGCGAACAGCGTCATCAGGACCGAGAACGGCAGCACGCTCGCAATGCCGGCGATCCATGCGCCGGCACGGCCATGCAGCGTCTGGCCGACCTGCACGGCGACATTGCAGCCGACGGGGCCCGGCACGAGCCACGCCAGCGCGACGAGATCGCCGAAGACGTGCGGCTCGATGCGCTGCAGCCGCTCCACGTAGTGGCGTTCGAGCTGCGCCATCATCGAAAGCCCGCCCCACGAGACGGCCGAAATGCTGGCGATGACCTTGAACAAGGTCCATAGGGATGCCGGTGCCTCTTCGACACGCGCGGTCGCTTCGACTTCGACGGTTGTCATGATTGTGTGGTTGGCGCAGGGCCGGATCTCTCGCGTAAGGCCGTGGCGACGGCCCGCCGACACGTCGGCCCTCCCGATTGTCCGCCGCGCATCGTGACACTACCATGCGCGAAAACGCTAGTTAATGAACTAAACGAACGGATCGGAAAACGTAACAATTGCGGCGGTGCGCAAACGCGCGCCGCGGCCGCACCGGTGCGGCTCAGCCGCCCGTGCTGCCGGTCGCGCGATGCGCGACGACGTTCGGATGATCGCCGCGCACGCCGAAGCGGGCGATCAGCGCGGGAATCGCATCGGCCGGCACCGGGCGCGAAAACAGGAAGCCCTGCGCCTCGATTTCGCCGAGCGCGGACAGCCACGTGATCTGCTCCTCGGTTTCGGTGCCCTCGACGACGACGGTCAGCCCGAGCGAGCGCGCGAGATGCACGATCGACGACACCATCACGCACACGCTGCGATCGGTCGGAATCGCCTGCACGAACGAGCGGTCGACCTTCAGCGTGTCGACGGAGAAGCGGTGCAGGTACGACAGCGACGAATAGCCGGTGCCGAAATCGTCGAGCGCGATCCGGATGCCGAGCTTTTTCAGCGCGACGATCTTCTCGGACACGAGTTCCGGATATTCCATCATCGCGGTTTCGGTGATCTCGATCTCGAGCCGGTTCGCGTCGATGCCGGTGTCCTGCAGCGCCTGCGAGATCGTCTCGATCAGGTCGCCGCGCCAGAACTGCACGGGCGAGATGTTGACCGCGAGCGTCAGCGTGTCGTGGCCTTCGTCGCGCCAGCGCGCGATCTGCTCGCATGCGGTGCGGATCACGAAGTCGCCGATCGGCACGATCAGGCCGGTCGATTCGGCGATCGAGATGAATTCGTTCGCGGAGATCACGCCGTGTTCGGGGTGATCCCAGCGGGCGAGCGCCTCGAAGCCGGTGATCGTGCGGTGCGTGAGGTCGATCTTCGGCTGGTACGCGAGGAACAGCTGCCCCTCGGCGAGCGCGACGCGCAATTGCTGTTCCCAGCGCATCAGGTGGTCGGCGCGGTGCGACAGGTGCGGCGCATAGAACTGGTAGCAGTTCTTGCCGGCGTCCTTCGCGCTGTACATCGCGAGGTCGGCCTTTTTCAGCAGGTCGATCTCGCTTTCGTTCGCGACGGTGTGCAGCGCGATGCCGATGCTCGCGTGCAGCACGAACGAACTGCCGCGTACGTCGAACGGCTCGCCGAACATCCGGATGATCGCTTCCGCGAGCCGCACCGCGCGCCGCTCGACGTCGTCGCCCTTCATCACGACGACGAACTCGTCGCCGCCGATGCGCGCGAGCGAGCCTTCGTCGCCGACCGCATCGGCCAGGCGCGACGCGGTCATCTGCAGCACGATGTCGCCGGCGTTGTGACCGAGCGTGTCGTTGACGGTCTTGAAGTTGTCGAGATCGATGAACAGCAGGCCGAGCCGCGACAGGCTCGCGGGCATCGACACGTCGTTGCGCAGCCCGCGCAGCGTCGCATAGCGGTTCGCGAGGCCGGTGAGCAGGTCATATTCGGCGAGCTGCGTCATTTCGCGCTCGCGGCCGAGCAGCTTGCCGATCAGGCCCGTCGCGACGCCGAAGAACGCGAGCATCGCGAGCGTGATGAAGCTCGTCATCAGCAGGTAGACGTTGCGCGTGTGCGTGTAGTCCGCGAACTCTTCCGTCTGCGACAGCCCGACCATTACCGCGAGCGGGTAGCCGTCGAGGTGGCGGTACGACACGATACGCGTCACGCCGTCGATCGGATCGATGATCGTGCCCGTCACGCGCTCCGCTATCGGGTAGACGCCCGACGCCGAAAACGCGCCCGGCGCGTTGCTGACCGAGCCCGTGCGCCGCGCGAGCACCGCGCCCGTGTCGGACACGACCGCGATCACGCCTTCCTTGCCGATCGCCGCGTTGTTGTAGAAATCGTTGGTGAAGTAGCTCGGGTCTTCCGACACCACGACGATGCCTGCGAAGCTGCCGTCCGGATTGTTCAGGCGCCGCGTCATCTGCAGCGTCCAGTGGCTCGACACGCGGCCGAGCACGGGCTTGCTGATGAACAGGCGATCGTCGTTGTGCGCGAGATGGACCTTGAAGTGCTCGCGGTCGGACAGGTTGATCGGCTGCGGATGGAGTTCGGCGGTGTTCGCGAACAGGATGCCCTTCGCGTTGACGAGCGACACCTGGATCAGCGTGTCGCTCGGCACGACGCCTTTCTCGACGGCGCTCGCGAGATTGAAGCGCGCCGGCGACTTCTCGAATTCGAACTTGACGAAGCGGGTGATCTGGTCGACCTGGTGGATCGCCTTGACCGTATGCTGCTCGAGCGCGGACGACAGGATCGCCGCGGAAGCCGCTGCTTCCTTGTACGCACTGTCCTTTTCGACGGACAGCCGCGCGATGATCACGGCCCACAGCAGCGCGAGCGCCAGCATCCCGAGCAGCGGGATGGCAAACAGCGCACGCCGGCGCGATTTGCGCGGCGCGCGCAGCGGCCGGTTCGGCGGCGTGTGGTTGGACCGGGCGGAGCTCATCGAAGAGGGCGGCGTCCTGCTCGCGTGCGCCATCCGTCTGGATGGCCGACTATGGTTCGGATTGTCCCGACGTCTGTTCGTTCGCGGGACGCGCAACCATGGACAGACCTCCGAAACAACGGATTAGGCCCGATATTACTGGCTGGAACGTTTTTGCGATAGCTGGGCAAAGCGCGGGGCGCCGGACAAGCCGGCGCCATCGCACATCGCGAAATGTCAGTCGGGCGACCGGAACGTGCCGTCGACGACCGTGACGACGTGGCCGCCGATCCAGGTCGTGCCGTCCGCGTCGTAGCTGACGAAGATGCGGCCGTCGCGGCCGATCGCCGTGCCCTGGCGGGCCGTATACGACGGGCCGGGGCGGCGTTCCTGCCGCGTCAGCAGCCCGGCCAGCGCGGCGTTCGCGCTGCCGGTGACGGGGTCCTCGCCGGGCGTGCCGAACTGGCCGCCCGTCATCAGGCAGCGGATCTCGAACGTTGCCGGGCCGCCTTCGGCATGCGGCGCGTAGGCGGCGAGGCCGTCCACGCCGTAGCGGTGGGTCAGCGCCGCCAGTGCGGCCGGATCGGGCGACAGGCCGATGCACGCGTCGGCCGACTTCAGCCGCACGACCAGCCACGGCGCGCCGTTGTCCACCGCGCACGGCTCGGCGTCCAGGTCGAGCGCGTCGCTGCGCAGCGCGGCGGCCAGTACCGCGTAGTCCGAACGGTCGAGCGGCGTGACGCGTGCCGGCGGCGCGGCGAACGCCCAGCCGTCGGCCTGCTCGCGCAGCGCGACACGGCCGACCCCGCACTGCTGGATCAGCCGGCCCGGCGTGCGCGGCCGCGCGCCGCTTTCCAGGAACGCATGCGCGGTGCCGAGCGTCGGGTGGCCGGCGAACGGCAGTTCGCCGCCCGTCGTGAAGATCCGCACGCGGTAATCGGCTTCCGGATCGGTCGGCGTGCAGAGAAACGTCGTTTCCGACAGGTTCGTCCAGCGGGCGATCTCGAGCATCGCGTCGTCGCCGAGCGAATCGGCGTCGAACACCACGGCGAGCGGATTGCCCTTGAACGGCACCGACGTGAACACGTCGACCTGCTTGAAGCGAACGAGACGGCCGGGCATCGCGCGGCGCCCGTTACGCGACTTCGGCGATCAGTTCGATCTCGACGCACGCGCCGAGCGGGATCTGCGCGACGCCGAACGCCGAGCGCGCATGCTTGCCCGCGTCGCCGAACACTTCGGCGATCAGCTCCGACGCGCCGTTCGTCACGACGTGCTGTTCGGTGAAGTCGAGCGTCGAGTTGACGAGGCTCATCAGCTTGACGATGCGCGTGACCTTGTTCAGGTCGCCGGTGTGCGCGTGCAGGGTGGCGAGCAGGTCGATCGCGATCGAGCGGGCGGCGGCCTTGCCGTCTTCCGTTTGGAGATCGGCGCCGAGCTTGCCGGCCCAGACCTTGCCGTCCTTCTTCGCGATGTGGCCCGACAGGTAGACCGTGTTGCCGCTTTGCGCGCTCATCACGTAGGCCGCGGCCGGTGCGCCGGCGGTCGGGAGCTCGATGCCGAGCGACTTCAGTTTGTCGTAGACGTTAGCCATGCGTTCGATTCCTCGTAGAGAGTCGTGACAGGGAAAAAAGGGGATCAGAGGCGCTCGCGCAGCAGCTTGCCGAGGCGCGCGACGCCTTCCTCGATCTTTTCGGGCGGCACCGTCACGAACGACAGGCGCAGCGTGTTCTGCTGCGCGTTCTCCGCGAAGAACGGCGCGCCCGGCACGAAGGCGACGTGGTTGTCGACGGCCGCGGCGAGCAGCTTCATGCTGTCGATCTGCGCGGGCAGGTTCACCCAGATGAACATCCCGCCTTCCGGGCGGTTCCACGTGACGCCTTCCGGCATGTGGCGCGCAAGCGCGCCGAGCATCGCGTCGCACTGCGCGCTGTACAGCTCGCGGATCGTCGGGATGTGCTCGTCGAGGAAGCCGTCCTTGATCACTTCGTGCGCGATGCGCTGCGTGAGCGTCGGCGTGTGCAGGTCGGTGGCCTGCTTGGCCTGCACGAGCTTGAAGTGGAGTTCCTCGGGCGCGATGATGTAGCCGATCCGCAGGCCCGGCGCGAGCACCTTCGAGAACGTGCCGAGGTGCACGACGTGGTCGGGCGCCATCGACAGCATCGTCGGCAGCGGCTCGCCCTGGTAGTTCAGCGCGCCGTACGGATCGTCCTCCAGCACCGGGAACGGGCTCGTCTGCGCGAACGCGGCGAGCGCGCGGCGGCGCTCGACGGGCAGGCGGCGGCCGGTCGGGTTCTGGAAGTTCGGCTGCGCGTACAGCAGGCGCGCGCCTTGCGTGAGTTCGGGCGTGAGACCTTCCGGCAGCAGGCCCTGCTCGTCGGTCGGCACCTGCACGTAGCGCGGCTCGTACAGCGAGAACGATTGCAGCGCGCCGAGGTAGGTCGGCGTTTCGACGAGGATCGGGCTGTCCGGGTCGATCAGCGCCTTGCCGAGCAGGTCGAGCGCCTGCTGCGAGCCGGTCGTGATCAGCACCTGCGACACGCGCACGCTGTAGCGCTCGGCGATCCATTCGCGCAGCGGCAGGTAGCCTTCGGTCGCGCTGTACTGCAGCGCGGCGGCCGGCGCGTCGCGCAGCACGCGGTCGGCGGCGGCGCGCATGCGTTCCGCCGGGAACGTCGCGGGGGCGGGCAGGCCGCCGGCGAACGAGATGACCTCGGGGCGTTCCGTGACCTTCAGGATCTCGCGGATCGCGGAGCTCGTCAGCTTGCGGGCGCGTTCGGAAAGCTGCCAGTGCGGCGGATGCAGGTCGTTCGGATTCATAGTCTCCTCGTTCGGATATCGTGGTCAGTCAAGAAAGGTCGTTCGGGCGCATCGCTTCGACGCTGCCGGGTGGGCAGTGCCGGCACGATGAAGCCTTCGCGGCTGGGTAAGCACGGCCAGTCAGGCAAAACCGATCAGGCAAAACGTCCATTATGGCGCAGCTCATCAGCCGGCGCGAGCGGGACGCGGCGCCGTGGCGACCGCCGAGCGGCGCCCGAGCACCACGGTCGCGATCACGGCAGCCGCGAACAGCCACGTCGACGACGTGACCGTTTCGCCGAACAGCAGCGCGGAAAAGGCGATCGTGAAGAAGATCTGCAGCAGTTGCACCTGGCCGACGCGCGCGGTGCCGCCCATCGCGAGCCCCGCATACCACGCAAAAAAGCCGATGAATTGCGAAAAGAGGGTCACGTAGCCGAACGCGAGCCACGTGCGCAGCGCGAGCGGACCCGGATGCGCGGCGTGCTGCATCCAAGCGAGCCAGCCGACCGGCAGCACGAGGAACGGCGCCGACACGACGAGCGCCCAGCAGATCACCTGCCAGCCGCCGATCTGGCGCGCGAGGCGCGCGCCTTCCGCATAGCCGAGCGCGCCGATGCCGACCGCGACGAGCATCAGCGCGTCGCCGGCCTGCACGGTGCCGCCGCCGTCGCGCAGCGCGAACGCGATCACGAGCGCGCTGCCGGCCACCGCGCTGGCCCAGAACGCCTTCGACGGCCGTTCGTGCGACAGCCACGCCGCATACAGCGCGACGAACAGCGGTTGCAGCCCGTTGACCACCGCGCCGTGCGAGGCCGGCACCGATTTCATCGCCCATGCGGAGAACACCGGATACGCGATGATCACGCCGGCCGACGTGATCGCGAGGCTTTTCAGCTGCGCGCGGGTCGGCAGGCGCTCACGGCGCCACCACAGCAGCAGGCCGGCCGGCACGGCGGCGGCGAGCGCGCGGCCGAGGCCGTTGAGCAGCGGATTGAGTTCGGAGACGACGATCCGCGTCATCGGCAGCGTCAGGCTGAAGATCATCACGCCGATCAGGCCGAGCAGCATGCCCCGGGTTTCGCGCGAATTCATGTCGTGGGTGTCTCCGTCTTGCAGGGTGGTTGTGATCGGGTGGGCGCTCAGCGCAGCGTGCGCGCGCCCTGCGGCGTGTCGAATTCGGCGACGAGCGCCGGTGGGCCGTCGGTGGATTCGACGTCGAGCAGGTGGGCGGCGCCGAGCCAGTCGAGCTGCTCGCGGATCGTATCCGCACGCGGGTGGACGCCCTTGAGCGCCTTCAGCGCGACGCCGTCGTTCGGCAGCGATTCGGCCGGATGGCGCGGGCTGTCCCACTGGATCAGCGACGGCACGAGGCCGTCGCCCGCGCCTTGCCACGCGGGGAAGCTGCCGTCGTCGGGCACCGTGAGGCCCCAGCTCAGGTCGCCGCGCCGCATCGCGACGACGGGCGCGATGCGGGCCGGGTACTGGTGCTGCCACAGCACAAGCTGGCGCGGGCGGTCGACGCGCGCGACCCAGTGCGCGAGAAACGGGCCTTGCGCGAGTCGCGCGTGCATCGACGGATCGTCGAGCCCGAACAGCCGCGCGCGCGGCGGCTTCGCGTCGTCGCCCGGCGCGGGCGCGTCGGGGTCGATCGCGATCACTTCGAGGTAGAGCCCGCCCCACGCCCCGAACAGCGCATTGTGGGTCCGCATCAGCGGGTGGCGGCCGCCGCCGGCCGGTTCGATGCCGAGCGCGTCGGCGACATGGCGCACGCCTTCGTCGAGGGTGCGCGCGGCGATCACGAGATGGTCGAGTGTCAGGGAGCGGGCTGGCATGAGCGTCGGTCGGGAAGCGAAAGTGTCATGGTAGGCGGGCGACGGGCCGGACGGGGGCCGGACCAGCCGGCGCACCGGCCGCGACGCGGGCCGGCGGGCGCAGCGCCACGTGCGGCGGGGGCGGACCGGCGGCCGCACGATCGCCATTCCGGTCAACTGTAATCGTCGCTACCGGCACAGTAACGGTACAATCGGCGCGATAGCCTTCGGTACAGTTGGAGCTGCCGCCCATGTCCACCGTCCCACTCGCCCAGATTCCCGCGCCGCACGACACGGCCACGCTCACGCTCGTCGACCAGCTCGTCCAGTGGGCGCGGCGGCGTATCGACGAGCGCGTGTTCCGTCCCGGCATGCGCATGCCGTCGATCCGCAAGCTCGCGCTCGACAAGAGCGTGTCGCGCTTCACCGTCGTCGAGGCCTACGAGCGCCTCGTCGCGCAGGGCTACCTCGACTCGCGGCGCGGCTCCGGCTTCTACGTGCGCGAGCGCACGGGCGCCGGCCCGCAGCCGGCCGACGGCGTCGCGCGCACGGCCGAGGCCGCGCCCGTGCACAACACGATCGACGTCGTCTGGTTGCTGCGCAACATGCTGCACACCGTCAGTCCGGAGAAGGGCCCGGGCCTCGGCTACCTGCCGGGCCGCTGGCTCGACGGCGAGCTGATCACCGGCGCGCTGCGCGCGCTCGGGCGCCAGTCGGGCGCGCAGATGCTCGGCTTCGGCACCGCGCAGGGCTTCCTGCCGCTGCGCCAGCAACTGCAGACGCGCCTCGCCGAAGTCGAGATCGGCGCGAAGCCCGAACAGATCGTGCTGGTTTCCGGCATCACGCAGGCGATCGACCTGATCTCGCGGATCTACATGCGGCCGGGCGATGCGGTGATCGTCGGCGATCCCGCGTGGTTCCAGATGTTCGGCCGTTTCGCGGCGCAGGGCGCGCAGCTCGTCGGGATGCCGTATACGCCCGACGGCCCCGACCTCGACGCGCTCGAAACCCTGGTGCAGATGTGGCGGCCGAAGATGCTCGTGATCAACTCGGTGCTGCAGAACCCGACCGGCACGTCGCTGTCGGCCGCGCAGGCGTTCCGGATACTGAAGCTCGCGGAGGCCTACGATTTCCTCGTCGTCGAGGACGACGTGTACGGCGACCTGTGCCCGCCGAGCTACCCGGCCACGCGCCTCGCGAGCCTCGACCAGTTGAAGCGCGTGATCTATCTCGGCAGCTATTCGAAGACGCTCGCGGCGAACCTGCGGGTCGGCTACGTGGCCTGCGCGCCGGAGATCGCGAAGGCCGTCACCGACCAGAAGATGCTGGTCGGGATGACGACGCCCGAGCTCAACGAGCGCGTGCTGTACAAGATCCTGACCGAAGGGCATTACCGGCGCCACGTCGAGCGGCTGCGCGCGCGGCTCGACGGCGTACGCGACAAGACCGCGCGGATGCTCGAGCGCACGGGGCTCGAGCTCTTCACGATGCCGGCGGCCGGGATGTTCCTGTGGGCCGACACGGGCGTCGATTCGGACGCGCTCGCGGCGGTCGCGCACGAAGCCGGCTTCCTGCTGACGCCGGGCAGCCTGTTCTCGCCGCAGCAATCGCCGTCCACATGGATGCGCTTCAACGTCGCGAATTGCGGCGATCCGGCGCTGCCGGGGCTGCTGGCGCGCTATATCGATTCGGCGGTGCGGCGCGCGTCGTGACGCGGCGCGGCCGGCTCTTGAAATGCCCGGCGCCGTCCCCAGATACGCGCGCAAACCGCTGGCGCCAGGCGGTCGTCCCAGACGGGCCGTCCCAAACGGGCCGTCCCAAACGGTCCGTCCTTCATGGGTCCGCCGGCATCGCGCGCCGGGCGCCGGCGTCACCCCTTTCCAGTTCAAGTAAGAGGAAACAGCATCCATGGCACACGAAACGATGAGCTTTCAGGCAGAGGTCAAGCAACTCCTCCACCTGATGATCCATTCGCTCTACAGCAACAAGGAAATCTTCCTGCGCGAACTGGTGTCGAATGCGTCCGACGCGGCCGACAAGCTGCGTTTCGAAGGGCTCGCGGACAGCGCGCTGTACGAGAACGATCCGAACCTGCGCATCCGCATCGGCTTCGACAAGACCGCGCGCACGATCACGATCGACGACAACGGCATCGGCATGAGCCGCGACGAGGCGATCGCGAACCTCGGCACGATCGCGCGTTCGGGCACCAAGGAATTCTTCACGAAGCTGTCGGGCGACCAGCAGAAGGACGCGGCGCTGATCGGCCAGTTCGGCGTCGGCTTCTACTCGGGCTTCATCGTCGCCGACAAGATCACCGTCGAGACGCGCCGCGCGGGCCTGCCGGCGAATGAAGCCGTGCGCTGGGAAAGCGCGGGCGAGGGCGATTTCACGATCGACGCGATCGAGCGCGCGCAGCGCGGCACGACGATCACGCTGCACCTGCGCGAAGGCGAGGACGAGCTGCTGTCGTCGCATCGCCTGAAGTCGATCATCCAGAAGTACTCCGACCACATCGCGCTGCCGATCCTGATGCGCAAGGAAGAGTGGGATCAGGAAAAGGGCGAGATGGTCCTGAAGGACGAGGACGAGACCGTCAACCAGGCGAGCGCGCTGTGGACGCGTTCGAAGAGCGACGTCACCGACGAGCAGTACACGCAGTTCTACCAGCACATCGCGCACGATCACCAGGATCCGCTCACGTGGACGCATAACCGCGTCGAGGGCCGCAGCGAATACACGCAGCTGCTGTTCGTGCCGGCGCACGCGCCGTTCGACCTGTGGAACCGCGACTATCGCGGCGGCCTGAAGCTGTACGTGAAGCGCGTGTTCATCATGGACGACGCCGAGCAGTTGCTGCCGCAGTACCTGCGCTTCGTGAAGGGCGTCGTCGATTCGGCCGACCTGCCGCTGAACGTGTCGCGCGAGATCCTGCAGGAAAGCCGCGACGTGAAGGCGATCCGCGAAGGCGTGACCAAGCGTGCGCTGTCGATGCTCGAGGAACTCGCGAACGCGGAAGACGATGCCGGCAAGGAGAAGTACAAGACGTTCTGGGGGGCGTTCGGCCAGGTGCTGAAGGAAGGCCTCGGCGAGGATCACGCGAACCGCGAGCGCATCGCGAAGCTGCTGCGCTTCGCATCGACGCACGGCGACACCGATGCGCAGGACGTGTCGCTCGCCGACTACGTGTCGCGCATGAAGCCTGAGCAGAGCAAGATCTACTACGTGACCGCCGATACGTGGCAGGCCGCGAAGAACAGCCCGCATCTGGAAGTGTTCCGCAAGAAGGGCGTCGAGGTGCTGCTGCTGACCGACCGCGTCGACGAATGGATGCTGTCGTTCCTGCACGAATTCGACGGCAAGCCGCTCGCGAGCGTGGCGCGCGGCGATCTCGATCTCGGCGAGCTGAACGACGAGGAGAAGAAGGCGCAGGAGCAGGCCGGCGAGGCGATCAAGCCGGTCGTCGAGAAGATGAAGGAAGCGCTCGGCGACAAGGTGAAGGAAGTGCGCGTCACGTTCCGCCTGACCGATTCGCCGTCGTGTCTGGTCGCGGACGACAACGACATGAGCGGCTACCTGCAGCGGATGCTGAAGGCTGCCGGCCAGAACGCGCCGGCGATGCAGCCGATCCTCGAGATCAACCCGGAGCACGCGCTCGTGAAGCAGCTGAACGCCGACAGCGCCGATTTCGGCGACTGGTGCCATCTGCTGTTCGATCAGGCGCTGCTGGCCGAAGGCGGCATGCTCGACGATCCGGCGAGCTTCGTGAAGCGGACCAACGCGCTGCTGCTGTCGCGGGCCGCGTGAACGCGCGCATGCGATTCGACGGCGCACAGGCCGGCTGGCGCGAGACGCCGCGGCCTGGCTGTACGCTCGACCAGCGCGACTGGCTGACGCGCGGCGGATCGCTGACCGCGCACCTGGCGCGGCTCGGCCGCGTGACCGTGCGCGTGACGCGCGAGGCCGTCGACGCGCCGTGGTTCGACGAGCCCGACGCGCTAGCCAGCTCGCCGCGCGCGCCGATGTGGGTGCGCGAGGTGATCCTGTCGGTCGACGGCACGCCGTACGTCGCCGCGCACAGCATCGCGCCGCTCGCGGCCAGCAAGGGCGTGTGGCAGGCGATGCGGCGGCTGCGCACGCGGCCGCTCGCGGAGCTGCTGTACAGCGATCCGCAGGTCGAGCGCTCGGCGCTCGTGAGCCGGCGCGTGATCGCCGGTCATCCGCTGTATGCGCTCGCGAGCCATGCGTTGCAGGGCGCGCGAGCGCCGCATGCGTTTGCCGCGCGGCGCTCGGTGTTCCAGCGGCACGGCAAGCCGCTGATGGTCACCGAGTGCATGTTGCCGACGCTGTGGCGCCATCTCGCCGCGCACGGCGACGGGCCGCGATCGGTCGGGTCGCACGGAGACGTGTGATGCTGCAAGGTTTTCCGCCGGTCGTCGCGCCGGATACGCACACGATGATCCTCGGCAGCTTTCCGGGCGAGGCGTCGCTCGACGCCGCGCAGTACTACGCGCATCCGCGCAACCAGTTCTGGCGATTGTTGGGTGCGGTGCTCGGCGAGCCGGGGCTGCATGAGCTCGCGTATGACGTGCGGCTCGAACGCGTGCTGTCGCACGGCATCGGCATCTGGGATGTGCTCGATGCGTGCCATCGACAGGGCAGTCTCGATTCCGCGATCAGGAATGCGAAGCCGAACGATTTCGCTTCGTTGCGCGCGCATGCGCCGTTGCTCAAGCGCGTGTGCTTCAACGGCAAGACGGCAGGGCGGTTTGCCGACGTGATCGGCGCGGCGGGTTATGAAACCCTCGTGTTGCCTTCGTCGAGCCCGGCGAATGCGATGTTGTCGTTCGAGCAGAAGCTGGTGCTTTGGCGCGCACTTCGCGCCTGAGACGCGTTGGATTCCGAGTCTCTCCCGGTCAGGGCTTCGCCGCGCCTTGCCTGGCGCCCGTGGTCGACGCAAGGCGACTTTGTGCAGCGACGAGTTGATCATCGGTGGTCGCCACCAGCCACAGACGTGCATGCTTCTCGATCTGGCGATTGTGGTCCTTCAACGGCCCCATCGCGGCCGCGGCCTTCCAGACCACCGGGCCGATTCGGCTACTCCTGCCCGACGGCGCGCCGACCAGCAGGCAGTATGGTCCCAGCGGAAGCGATACGAACGGAAGTGCCGGACTGGTCGTCACGCGCCAGTCGATGAACGGTGTGTCGCTGATCAGCAGCGGCGTGGGCAAGCCGTAGAGCACGCTGAAATCGTACAGCGCCAGCTGTTCTCGCATGCCGACGTAAGTTCGCCGGACGTCGTCGACAACCGCCGCGCGGATCTCGTCATCGAACATCGGTTCCTGCGCGTAGCGGGCCAGTGCCTGGCGAGCCTCCCATTGATACGCGCTGAACAGGCCGATCTCCACGCAATCCTGCACGGCGCGCTGAACCTCCGCCACGGAACCGGCTTCCCCGGGCGTGCCCATCTGCGCCGCCCGCAAAAAGCGGGCAAGTCCCGCCTCGTGGATCGCGGGACCCTCCGCGGATGCGTCGTCGTCGGCGTTCTTGCCCAGCGGCACGTAGGTATATTGCTCGGCCGCGAAATGCGATTTCTTGCCTTCGTCGAACTTGATTTCGCCATCGACGCAGTCGAGATAGCGCGTCCCGATTCGACCGTGCTCCCAAACCCAGTTTTTCAGGAATGGACGGAGTGGATGCAGTCTGTCGTGATCGGCCATTGAACCTCCAGGTTTTCCCGGCATGAGCCATTCCAGCCACTTGCCGCACGCGCCGCACCGCCGGCGGGGCTCGCGCTACAACGCAAGCGTGCCCAGCGCCTCATAAGTACGATGCAACCAGACCTTGACGCGCTGCCGCTCCAGCAAGCCGAGCCCCGTGGCCGCGCGGTCGGGATGATTGACCGCCGCCCAGAAGCTCGCGCTTTGTCGATCGATCTTCTGCATCGTCGTATCGGGCAGGCGGCGCAGCGTAATCACGCTGGCGCCAAGGGCTTCCGCCCGCTGGCGTTCGCCGGATGCCTCCAGAATCTCGAAGCGATCGCCGCGGACTTCGTTCAGCACCACCACCAGCTTGATTCGTCCGCCGAATTCGTCGAGCCATTGCCGCAGCAGATCGACCGAATCGCGTCCCGTGTCCATCACGTGCCACCACGTCAACGTGAGGCCGTGTTCTTCGGCAAACTCGACGATGTCCGAATCGTCGAGCCACTTGGCGAGCGGCTGCCGCGTCTGGGCCGCGAGATCGACCAGTATGCGCCGCTGCGGATCTTCGAGCGCCGATTCCATGACCGGATCGAGGCTGTCATGCTGGTCGAGCACGGCCGGCGCGGCAAAATCGCCATAGAACCGCAGCAGCGCGCCGTGCGATCGGTCGGTATCGAAGCCCACGAAAGGCATGCTCCGGTCGATGAAATACTGGGCCAGCACGCGGGCCGCGAGCGATTTGCCGACGCCGCCTTTTTCCCCGCCAATGAAGTGGATGTGACTCATGCGTACGAAATCCCGTGTGATGGAGCAGGTATGAGCGGAGCGGATGTTGGCAGGCTTCGATGACGTTACGGTACAACCGGTCACGTCGAAAGAAAATGCGTGCGCCGCAGCAGCATGCTGGCTGATCGACGCCGGTGTCAAACTGGACAAAATGGCGACCGGTTCTGGCGGCCGCTTGGCGCGGTGCTCGGCGAGCCGGCTCGCTAGCCGGACGATTCCTGTACGGCCACCGAGGTTGTTGCGTCAGCCGCGCGATGAAGCGATGCGCGGTAGACGATCAGTATCAGGAATATCGGCAACAGGACGGCGCCCGGTTGCCCCATCGCGGGCCTGAACACGAGGAAAAACGAGAGCCCCGGCAACAACCACGCCACCGCGATGAGCGCATGGTCCGCCCGACCGAGCGCGCGGGTCGTCCGGTCGTATTTGCACACGTAAATGATCGCAAGAAGCAGCCACGCGAGATCGTAGTAGATGAGGTACGGCTGGGTCAGCAGCGTCGCGACGATTGCCGCTGCCGCGCACAAGTCCGCATGTTTCTTCCTCGCCCATAGGCCCGCGGTCGCGATTACGGCCGGTATCGCGATGGCCGCCTGAACGGCAAAGGCGCTCGGCAGGCTGGCGCCCAGCCGTCGCGACATCGCGAACGGCGTCGGCATCGCGCTCCAGATTCCGCCTGCATTGTTCACCAGGATCAACTGGCTGAACCACGATAGCGTGTCGAAAAAGCGCAGCCACAGCGGCACGCCGAGCACCAGTGCGCTGATTGCGCAGAACAGTGCGGCCGTGACGGCCATCGCGCCGAGCGCGCGGAAATGTCCGCCGCAGAGGAACAGCAACGGAAACAGGAGTGCGAGTTGCGGTTTGATGACGAGCATGCCGGCGCATACGCCGGCGACGACCGGTCGTCGTTCGAGCCATCCCAGTGCGCCGGCGGCGAACGCCAGGGTCAGCAACGAATTCTGCCCGCAGATCGTCACGACCCAGATGCCGGGGAACGCGACCAGCGTGATCCACGGCAGAGGGCGATCCTTCATCGCGAGCGTGCACGCCGCCAACGCGCTTGCGATGCCGATGCTGACGAACAGGCCGTACGAAGCGGCATAGGGCAGCAGCGCCAGCGGATAAACCAGCAACTGGAAGGTCGGCGGATAAACCCACGGTGCGAAAATCTGCGCGGGCGGGAAGTCCGGCAGCAATCGGGCTTCCGCCTCGAACATCTGGTGAAGGTCGAAGGCGGCGAGCGGCCCGCTGTAGAGGGAAACGAAAGACGCGCTCCAGAACACGCGGAAGTCGATGCCCGGGGGCGGCACGCCGGGGAGATGCAGCGCCCAGTACGAAAATGCCCAGATACCCAGCAACACGAGCTGGAACACCAGGATCGCCGCGCTGTACAGGACGAGCCGCTCTCTGGAGAGCCATCCCTGGCGATCTGGCGGTGCGTGGTCCGTCGCTGTATGCGTCATGGCCGCTGTGTGCCTCCCCGAATGCCGTTTCAGTTTGGCATAGGTTCGGGCGGGCGAGCGGCTTTTTATTGCAAGAAAGTAAATGATCGATCGCGTTCCGGATCGGGCTGGCGGCGGGTTTCCCGGATGTCGATCGTCGTCGTATCAGCAGTCGAATGGGCCGGAACATCGGGGCGTACCGGCGGCGGACGCGCTCGCCGCCGGCGGCCTCCGCCCCCCACCAATGCTATCCTCTCGTCCGCTCATCCAGCGTCATCCAGCGAGATTCAACCAACATGACCCGACTGATCAAGCGCGCGTCCGCCGAGGCGCGCGCGTTCAAGCAACGCAAGCCGTCCGCGTACAACGGCTCCGAAAAACTCCAGCCGCCGCGCGTGAAGCGC
The DNA here is from genome assembly GCF_902833155.1 of Burkholderia sp. BCC1047. NCBI lineage: Bacteria > Pseudomonadati > Pseudomonadota > Betaproteobacteria > Burkholderiales > Burkholderiaceae > Burkholderia > Burkholderia sp. BCC1047. The sequence goes on from NZ_CADFEH010000053.1 coordinate 27,147, forward strand.
CGCCCGGACATCGACGAACACGACGACGTGCCGGTGCTCGAAGCGCCGCGCAAGCCGCGCTTCGCGCCCGTGACGTTCTCCGAAGAAGGCGGCGTGCGCTTCCTGCACTTCGGCACCGAGTGGGTGCAGGGCGCGATGCGGATCTCGAAGCCGCTGCATATCGAGCTCGAATACGCGCAGCAGATGATGGCGTGGCTGCTGTTCCTGGAAACGCCCGGGCGGATCGTCCAGCTCGGGCTCGGCACCGGCGCGCTGACCAAGTTCTCGCATCGTTTCCTGCCGCACGCGAAGGTCGAGGCCGTCGAGCTGAACCCGGCCGTGATCGTCGCCGCGCGCACGATGTTCGCGCTGCCGCCCGACGACGCGCGCCTCGTCGTGCACGAAGCCGACGCATGGGATTTCGTCAACGACCCGGCCAACCGCGGCACGACGGGCGCGATCCAGATCGACCTGTACGACGCGACCGCGCGCGGCCCCGTGCTCGACAGCGTCGCGTTCTATCGCGCGGTGCGCGGCTGCCTCGCCGACGCCGGCATCGCGACGATCAACCTGTTCGGCGATCATCCGAGCTTCGTGCGCAACATGAAGCACCTGAACGCGGCGTTCGATCACCGCGTGATCGCGCTGCCCGAAGTGCACGACGGCAACCGGATCGCGATCGCGTTCTCGGGCCCCGCGCTCGACGTGCCGTTCGCGCAACTGGAAGCCCGCGCGAAGCTGATCGAGGACACGCTGAAGTTGCCCGCGCGCAAGTGGGTGAAAGCTTTGAAAGCCACGGCCGGCGCACGCGACGTCGCGTTCGCGATCTGACGTCGCAGGCACCGGCGACAGGCCGGTGCAACCGCGCGACAAGGGGCGGATCACCTCGGGTTCGCCCCTGCTTGACCGCGTGCTCGCGGCTCCTATACTGGCGCGAAGCCAGGGGAGCCGCAGCCTACCCGTTTTGCCGCTCCTCTCGGCGCCGTACCCGCTCAACAAGATCGATAACCGGGATAGAAGAGGAGACGTCATGGCTCACGATGCCGACGCCAACCGGGCCGCCAAGCGCTGGCTCTGGCTGCTGGTACTGCCGCTGATCGCGATGGTCTGGGTACCGTCGTACAGCAAGATCGAACCGCAATGGCTCGGTTTTCCGTTTTTCTACTGGTACCAGTTGCTGTGGGTCTTCATCAGCGCGGTGATCACCGCGTTCGTGTATTTCAAGACCAAGAACGCGTGGAAGGCGAGCGGCACGCAAGGAGGTGCGCAATGAATCTCGGCGCGACCTTCGTCTTCGTTCTGCTGTTCATCGGCGTCACGATCATCGGTTTCCTGGCCGCGAACTGGCGGCGCGGCGATCTTGCCCATCTCGACGAATGGGGCCTCGGCGGACGCCGCTTCGGCACGATCGTCACGTGGTTCCTGCTCGGCGGCGATCTCTACACGGCCTACACGTTCGTCGCGGTGCCCGCGCTCGTGTTCGGCGCCGGCGCGATGGGCTTCTTCGCGCTGCCGTACACGATCCTGATCTATCCGTTCGCGTTCGTCGTGTTCCCGAAGCTGTGGAGCATCGCGAAGCGGCACGGCTACGTGACGGCCGCCGATTTCGTCAATGCGCGCTACGGCAGCCGGATGCTCGCGCTGGCGATCGCGGTGACGGGCATCCTCGCGACGATGCCGTACATCGCGCTGCAGCTCGTCGGCATCGAGGTGGTGATCGGCGCGCTCGGCTTCGACACGACCGGCTTCGTCGGCGACCTGCCGCTGATCATCGCGTTCGCGATCCTCGCCGCCTACACGTACACGTCGGGGCTGCGTGCGCCCGCGATGATCGCGATCGTGAAGGACGTGCTGATCTACGTCACGATCGCCGCCGCGGTGATCGTGATCCCCGCGAAGCTCGGCGGTTTCGGGCACATCTTCTCCGCGGTGCCGCCCGCGAAGCTGCTGCTGAAGGCGCCCGACGCGATGAGCCTGAACGGCTACAGTGCGTACGCGACGCTCGCGATCGGCTCGGCGCTCGCGCTGTTCCTGTATCCGCACTCGGTCACGGCGATCCTGTCGTCGTCGTCGGGCAACTCGATCCGCCGCAACATGGCGATGCTGCCCGCGTACTCGTTCGTGCTCGGCCTGCTCGCGCTGCTCGGCTACATGGCGCTCGCCTCCGGCGTGAAGGACATGCCGCAGTACGCGCCGTACTTCAAGGCGTTCGGCCCGAACTTCGCGGTGCCCGCGCTGTTCCTCGAGTACTTCCCGTCGTGGTTCGTCGGCGTCGCGTTCGCGGCGATCGGCATCGGCGCGCTGGTGCCGGCGGCGATCATGTCGATCGCGGCCGCGAACCTGTACACGCGCAACATCCATCGCGAGTTCGTGAACCGCAACATGTCGCACGACCAGGAGACGCACGTCGCGAAGCTCGTGTCGCTGATCGTGAAAGTCGGCGCGGTGGCGTTCATCCTCGGACTGCCGCTGACCTACGCGATTCAGCTGCAACTGCTCGGCGGGATCTGGATCATCCAGACGCTGCCCGCGATCGTGCTCGGCCTGTACACGCGCGTGCTCGACCATCGCGGCCTGCTGGCCGGCTGGGCGGCCGGCATCGTGTGCGGCACATGGATGGCGGTCTCGCTGAAGCTCGCGAGTTCGATCTTCACGATCCACCTGTTCGGCCTCGCGATTCCCGGCTACGCGGCCGTGTGGTCGCTGATCGTGAACCTGGTGGTGTCGGTGGCGGTGAGCGTGCTGGTGCGCGTGATGGGGATGACGCATGCGGAGGATCGCACGCGGCCGGAGGATTATCTCGACGTCGTCGAGGGCTGAGACGGGCCGTGCGCGGCGGTGTGCCGCGCACGCGTCGCGCAGCAACGAAAACGCCCGCCACCGCAAGGTGGCGGGCGTTCGTTCTTGCGTCAGCCTTGCGCGCGTTTCGCGAGTTCCTCGCGCTGCGACAGATCCTCGACGTTGACCATCCAGTGCACGCCGAAACGATCCTTCGCCATCCCGAAGCCGAGCGCCCAGAACGTCTTGCCGAACGGCATCGTCACTTCGCCGCCGTCGGCGAGCGCATTGAACAGCTTCTGGCCTTCGTCGACCGTCGCCGGGTTCAGCGACAGCGAATAGCCGGCGTGCGCGGCGCCCGCCGGCTGGCTGCAGTCCCCGTCCGAGCACATGATCATCGACTCGCCGATCGTGAAACTCGCGTGCATCACCTTGTCGGCCATCTCCGGCGACATCGGGTAATCGGGATTCGGCGGGGCGTCCTTGAAGTGCATCTTGAACATCGTCTTCGCACCGAGCGCCTTTTCGTAGAACTGAAGGGCTTCGTCGGCACGACCGTAGAACGTCAGGTACGGTTGAACTTGCATCGTTGTCTCCTGGAATGTGCCATGCCGGCGCGTCGGCGCTGGCGTGGCGTCGTGCAAGACTGACTGGGGGAAAAAGGGTGCATCGGGAGGCGGCCGTCGTACCCGTGACGTGGATTGTAGTGCGCGCGCTTGACGATGGAATGAAAAATAAAACGGCTGCGAACACGAAGTTCGCAGCCGTTTTCGGCGCGTGTGCTGACGCCTGTTGTCAGTCTTGCTGACAGCCGCTGACGCGCGGCGCGGCTCAGCGCAGTGCGTCGATCAGCTTCTCGAGCTTCACCGCGTCGGCGGCGAACACGCGGATGCCTTCGGCGAGCTTTTCGGTCGCCATCGCTTCGTCGTTCAGCTGGAAGCGGAACGATGCCTCGTCGATCGCGACGCGCTCGGCCGGCTTGTCCTGCAGCGTGTCCGGCGACAGCTTGCGTGCGACCGTGTCGTTGCTCTCCTGCAGCTTCTGCAGCAAATCGGGACTGATCGTCAGCAGGTCGCAGCCGGCGAGCTCGGTGATCTGGCTCGTCGTGCGGAAGCTCGCGCCCATCACTTCGGTCTTGTAGCCGAACGTCTTGTAGTACGTGTAGATGCGGCGCACCGACTGCACGCCCGGATCGTTCGCGCCGCCGTCCTTCGCTTCATCCCAGTCGGCACCGGCCTGCTTCTTGTACCAGTCGTAGATGCGGCCGACGAACGGCGAGATCAGTTGCGCGCCGGCTTCCGCGCACGCGGCGGCCTGCACGAGCGAGAAAAGCAGGGTCATGTTGCACTTGATCCCTTCCTTCTGCAGCACTTCGGCCGCGCGGATGCCTTCCCACGTCGACGCGAGCTTGATCAGGATGCGCTCGCGCCCGACGCCGGCCGCTTCGTACAGCTTGATGAGCTCGCGGCCCTTGTCGATCGAGCGCTGCGTGTCGAACGACAGGCGTGCGTCGACCTCGGTCGACACGCGGCCCGGGATCAGTTTCAGGATTTCGGTGCCGAACGCGATCAGCAGGCGGTCGATGATGAAATCGGTGCTTTCGTTGCGATGATCGCGGACGGTTTTCTCGAGGATCGGGTTGTACGCATCCTTCTGGACGGCCTTCAGGATCAGCGACGGGTTCGTGGTCGCGTCCTGCGGCTTGTATTGCGCAAGCTGCTGGAAGTCGCCCGTGTCGGCGACGACGGTCGTGTACTGCTTCAGCTGGTCGAGTGCGGTAGTCATGGCGATTCGGAAGAAGAGCGCGGGGCGCCGGGTTCTCACGGGCCGCGCGAGCGCGGCGGCGAAGCGAAGCGGCGCCGGGCGCCGCTTCCGATCCATCATTTTAGGCCCGATTCGTGTCGCGCACGTTTTGGCGCGTCGGGCGCGCGCCGCGGCGGACGGCGAGCCGCGTCACGCGGGGCGCCGCGCGTTCAGAATCACCTGCGTGACGACGCCCGCGACGAGCCCCCAGAACGCCGGGCCGATCGACAGCAGCGTAAGGCCCGAAGCCGTGACCATGAACGTGACGAGCGCCGCTTCGCGCTGCTTCACGTCCTGCATCGCGTTCGCGAGCCCGCTCATGATCGAGCCGAACAGCGCGAGCGCGGCGACCGACACGACGAGCGCCTTCGGCAGCGCGGCGAACAGCGCGGCGATCGTCGCGCCGAAGATGCCGGCGATCAGGTAGAACGTGCCGCACCACACGGCGGCCGTGTAGCGCTTCGCGCGATCCTCGTGCGCTTCGGGGCCCGTGCAGATCGCGGCCGTGATCGCCGCGAGGTTCACGCCGTGCGAGCCGAACGGCGCGAGCAGCAGCGACGCGAGGCCGGTCGTCGCGATCAGCGGCGAAGAAGGCGTCTGATAGCCGTCCGCGCGCAGCACCGCGATGCCCGGCACGTTCTGCGACGCCATCGCGACGACGAACAGCGGAATGCCGATGCTGACGATCGACGCGATCGAGAACGCGGGCATCGTGAACACGGGCTGCGCGAGCGCGATGTGGAAGCGGCTGAAGTCGAGCAGCCCGAGGCCGCCGGCCGCCGCCGTGCCGACGATCAGCGTCGTCGGAATCGCGTAGCGCGGCGCGAGCCGCTTCACGATCAGGTAGGTGAAGAACATCGCGAGCACGAGCGCGGTCTGGAACTGCGCGGCGCGGAAGATCTCGATGCCGATCTCGAACAGGATGCCCGCGAGCAGCGCGGCCGCGATGCCGGCCGGAATACGCTTCATCAGCGTGTCGAACAGCCCGCTCACGCCGACGGCCGTCAGCAGCAGCGCGCAGACGACGAACGCGCCGATCGCCTCCGGGTACGGCACGCCGGGCAGCGACGCGACCAGCAGCGCGGCGCCGGGCGTCGACCATGCGACGACCACCGGCGCGCGAAAGCGCAGCGACAGACCGATGGTCGTCAGCGCCATGCCGATCGACAGCGCCCAGATCCACGACGAGATCTGCGCATCGGTCAGGTGGGCGGCGCGGCCGGCCTGGAACATCAGCACGAGCGAGCTCGTGTAGCCGGTCATCATCGCGACGAAGCCGGCGACGAGCGTGGACACGGACGTATCGGCGAAAAAGCGGCGGCCGCCGGCGCGGCTCGCGCTCGCGGTGGGCGAAGGGTTCATGCTCTCTCCGGGGCGGCCGCTCGGACGCGGCCTGGGTATCTGCGGGTGGGTGTCGTTACTTGCTGAGTGCGCGCATCGCGGTTTCGAGGCCCGCGAGCGTCAGTGGATACATGCGCTGGCCGAGCACGTCGCGAATGATCGCGACCGACTGCCGGTATTCCCATAGCCGCTCGGGCTCGGGGTTCAGCCATGCATGGTGGGGGAACTGGTCGGCGAGGCGGCGCAGCCACACGGCGCCGGCTTCCGGGTTGTTGTATTCGACCGAGCCGCCGGGCTGCAGCACTTCGTACGGGCTCATCGTCGCGTCGCCGACGAAGATCAGCTTGTAGTCGGGCGTGAACTTGTGCAGCACGTCCCACGTCGCGGTGCGCTCCGAGTGGCGGCGGCGGTTGTTCTTCCACAGGTGGTCGTACACGCAGTTGTGGAAGTAGAAGAATTCGAGGTGCTTGAATTCGGCCTTCGCGGCCGAGAACAGCTCTTCCGTGCGCTTGATGTGGTCGTCCATCGAGCCGCCGACGTCGAGCAGCATCAGCACCTTCACGTTGTTGTGCCGCTCGGGCACCATCCGCAGGTCGAGCCAGCCGGCGTTGGCGGCCGTGCTGCGGATCGTGCCGGGCAGGTCGAGCTCTTCGGCCGCGCCCTCGCGCGCGAAGCGGCGCAGCCGCCGCAGCGCAACCTTGATGTTGCGCGTGCCGATCTCGACCGAATCGTCGTAGTCGCGGTACGCGCGCGCTTCCCACACCTTCACCGCGGTGCGGTTGCCGTTCGACGGGCCGCCGATGCGCACGCCTTCCGGGTTGTAGCCGCCGTGCCCGAACGGCGACGTGCCGCCGGTGCCGATCCACTTGTTGCCGCCTTCGTGGCGTTCCTTCTGCTCGTCGAGCAGCGCCTTCAAACGCTCCATCAGCTTGTCGAGGCCGCCCATCGCTTCGATCTGCGCCTTCTCCTCCGGCGACAGCTCGCGCTCGAGGCGCTTCTCGAGCCAGTCGAGCGGGATGTCGAACGCCTCGGACGGCAGCGCGGACACGCCGTGGAAATACGCGCCGAACGCCTGGTCGAACTTGTCGAAGTACTGCTCGTCCTTGACGAGCGTCATCCGCGCGAGGAAGTAGAACGCGTCGATCGACGGCGAGATCAGCCCGGCCTTCAGCGATTCGAGCAGCGTCAGGTATTCCTTCACCGAGACGGGCAGCTTGGCTGCACGCAGCGCGTAGAAGAAATTGAGCAGCATGGCCGGGCCTTCGCGGGTGGGTTACCGGTTGTGCCGGTTCATGTAGACGAGCCGCTCGAGCAGGCTCAGATCCTGCTCGTTCTTCAGCAGCGCGCCGGCGAGCGGCGGCACGATCTGCTTCGCGTCGGCACTGCGCAGCGCGTCGGCCGGGATGTTCTCGGCGAGCAGCAGCTTCAGCCAGTCGAGCAGCTCGGACGTCGACGGCTTCTTCTTCAGCCCCGACACGCCGCGCAATTCGAAGAAGCTCTCGAGCGCCGCGCGCAGCAGTTCCTCGCGGATGTTCGGGAAATGCACCGCGACGATCTTCTGCATCGTCGACGGATCGGGAAACTGGATGTAATGGAAGAAGCAGCGGCGCAGGAACGCGTCGGGCAGCTCCTTCTCGTTGTTCGACGTGATGATGACGAGCGGGCGGTGCTTCGCGCGAATGGTCTCGCGCGTCTCGTACACGTGGAACTCCATCCGGTCGAGCTCGCGCAGCAGGTCGTTCGGGAATTCGATGTCGGCCTTGTCGATCTCGTCGATCAGCAGCACGCTCGGCTGCTCGGCGTCGAACGCCTGCCACAGCACGCCCTTGACGATGTAGTTCGCGATGTCCTTCACGCGCGCGTCGCCGAGCTGCGAATCGCGCAGCCGCGACACGGCGTCGTATTCGTACAGGCCCTGCTGCGCCTTGGTGGTCGACTTGATGTGCCACTGCAGCAGCGGCATGCCGAGCGCGGCGGCCACTTCCTCGGCGAGCATGGTCTTGCCGGTGCCGGGCTCGCCCTTGATCAGCAGCGGGCGCTGCAGCGTCAGCGCGGCATTGACCGCGAGCTTCAGATCGTCGGTGGCGACGTACTGCGAGGACCCTTCGAAACGCATGGCGGCGCTCTTCTTCAACGGGAAAAAAACCCAGTATAAGTCAGAAGGGCTGTCCGGGCGGGCCGCGCCCGCGTATCGTTGCGGGGCTGTGGCGGGGCCCGCCGGGGCGCCGTATGGACGCATTCCCCGCCGACGCGGTACAATCTGGCCGTTTTTTTTGGCCTGCGTGGCGACCGACAAGCAAAACGGCGCGGGCCGTTGCCGCTTCGGCGCCAGTTTCCCCTCAAGCTAGGTTACAAGAGCTATGAACAAATTCGTCGGCAAACACGTCGTTGTCGCAGCGCTCGTGGCGCTCGCGGGCAGCGCGCAGGCGGCCGGTGTGGTCGGCAACCCGAAGGACGGGGCGAGCAAGGCCGCCATGTGCATCGGTTGCCACGGCATCCAGGACTACCGCGCGGCGTACCCGGAGGTCTACCGGGTGCCTGTCCTCGGCGGCCAGAACCAGCAATACCTCGAGAACGCGCTGAAGGCCTACCGCAAGAAGGATCGTCACTTCCCGTCGATGAATGCGATCGCCGGCTCGCTGACCGACCAGGACATCGCGGATCTGTCGGCGTACTACGCCGCCCAGAAGGCCGACACGAAGGACAACCCCTACAAGTAAAGCGCGCGCCGCCGATCTCTCCGGCGGGACAGGAGCATTCATGAACAACGCATTCAAGACGGCGGCGGTTGCACTGGCGGCCGGCCTCGCGATCGGTACCGCGCACGCAGCGGACATCTCGAAGGGCAAGGAACTGGTCGAATCGCACAACTGCGCAGCCTGCCACGGCGCGCAGCTGAACAAGCCGATCAACGCGGAGTACCCGCGCCTCGCCGGCCAGCACGCCGACTATCTCGTGTGGGCGATGCGCCAGTACCAGATGGGGCTGACGAACCCGCTGATCGGCCGCAACAACGCGATCATGCAGGCGCAGGTCCAGAACCTGTCGGTCAGCGACATGAAGGACATCGCGTCCTACATCGAGTCGCTGAAGGAAACCGACCTCGTGTTCAAGAAGTAAGCGCGACGGGCTTCAGCGGCTCGCGCAGCAAGAATGCCCCGCCTCGGCGGGGTTAATAGGATGGTCAGCCCGATCCTCACTCAGTGGACTACGCTGAGTGAGGATTTTGTCCTTCTGGAGGACCATCATGGACACGGTATCGCTGATCGGAGTC
>NZ_CADFEH010000054.1:0-35574 GCF_902833155.1 Burkholderia sp. BCC1047
GCATTCTTATGGGTGTTCATCCGGCTGGGTTCCTGGAAGGTTGGGTGTTTGGCGACTTCCAGTCTCCCAGACTCAGTCCGGATGAACCATCGATACAACCTATTGAAGCTTCACACCTAGCGCTCGGCGAACGCCGTGGCGGCGCGCTCGACTTCATCGACCTTCCCGCGCGACAGCGCGACGAGCGGCGTGACGTTGCCCAGCGATGCCTTCGGCGTCGTGAAGAACTGCCATTTGCTCCATCCCGGCAAGTCGCCCAGACATTGGGTCACCCGGCCCAACGTCTTCCGATCGATGTCCCCCGCCAGGTAGAAGGCCGGATAGTACTGTGCGGCGCCGAGATCGACCGTGAAGATCCGGCCGGACGCCACGGCCTTGCTGAGCGCCTGCCGCGTCATGCCGAGGCCGGCCCATGTCTGCGCGGCGGGCAGCAGCTTGCCGTCGGCGACCAGCATCCGCCGTTCCGCCTGCACCTGCCGCTCCGGATCGACGACGACGCCCGCCGCCCGCTTCTTCGCGCCGGCCGGCTTCCTGTCGCGCGTCGCGGCCGCGGCGATGCCGAACGTGATCGTGCCGGCCAGATCGATGACCTGCGCGATGCCGACCTTGAACAGGTGCCCCAATTGCTCGTCGGACAGGCTGAGCAGCGCCCGCGCGCGATCGGGGCCGAGCATGGTCGCCGCGCCGACGGCGCTGCGCAGCGCTTCCTCCGTCTCGACATCAAGCACGACGGCCGTCCCTTCCAGCGTATGCGCCCGCGCAATCATCATCACCTCCCGTCACGACTGGAATGATCGAGCGTAGCCCCGAATCGAAACCAAGTCAACCGAGTCAACCAAATCGACCCGTACGCCGGTTGCTTCGATCGTGCGTTCGCGCAGCCGCGAACTTCGTCAAGCCGTCCGCAGAAACAACCGCCGCGTAAGGTCGAACGCGACGAGATTGCCGGCCACCACGAGCAGCAGCCCGATCACCGCGAGGGGCGACCACTGGTAGCCCTCGAACAGCGTCGACACGGCCAGCGCGACGATCGGGAACAGCACCGTGCAGTACGCTGCGCGCTCCGGCCCGATCCGGCCGACGAGCGTCAGGTACGCGGTGAAACCGATCACCGAGCCCGGCACGGCGAGGTACACGAGCGCGCCGAGATAGCGCGGGCTCGTGTCGAGCGTGAACGGCATCCCGGCCACCGCGGCGCCGACGGTCAGGATCGCCGCGCCGATCAGCATCGCCCAGCCGTTGGTCGCGAGCGGGTGCAGCCCCATCGACTGCATCCGGCTCGACAGCAGGTTGCCCGCCGAGAAGCACATCGTGCCGGCGAACGCGACCGCGAGCCCCGTCCACGTTGCGTGGTCGTCGAGATGGCCGGCCATCTGCTGCCAGAACAGGCACGCGATGCCGGTCAGGCCGAGCAGCGCGCCGGCGATCGCCGACGGCCGCAGCGGGCGGCCCATGAACAGCCGGCCGTTGATCGAGTTCAGCAGCGGCGCGGTCGAGAAGATCACCGCGACGAGCCCGCTCGGCACGACCTGCTCCGCATAGTAGAAACACAGGAAATTCAGGCAGAACAGCGCGAAGCCCTGCGCGACGAGAAAGCGCCACGCTTCGCGCGGCGGGCGCACCGGGCGGCGCATCACGCGCAGCAGCGCGAATAGCACGGCGGCCGCGAGCCAGAAGCGCCACGCGATCGACACGGGCGGCGGCACCGAGCCGAGCTGCCACTTGATCGCGATCCAGGTGGTGCCCCAGATCAGCACGGTGACGAAATAAAGCGACAGGTTCATGGTGGCGTTCCGAAAATCGGGTGAATCGGGATCCCGACTATGCCGCCGCCCCGCGCGCGCCGATTGTCCGGAATTGCGGTCTTTTTCGGGACGCCGCACGCGGCGCCGCGCACCCGCTTATACTCGGCGCATCATGAGTCTCTCCCTCTGCGCCCCGCCCGTCGACCGCGCCGCCACCCTGGCCGGCGGCGATCTGCCGTTCGGCCTGCAGTCAGTCTGCCGCACGCTTGCCGACGCGAACGCGACGCTCGAGCGCTTCGCGTGGCTCGGCGACCACCTGGCGATCGCCGAATGGACGCGGATCACCGACGAAAGCGAGACGGTCTACGAGCAGCCCGGCCACCACACGCTGTCGTGCTACCTCGACGGCGGCTACCGGACCGAGCGCCAGCGCGTGCCGCGCTACGGCGCGCCGAGCCTGCTGTGCGCGTTGCCGGGCGACCATGAATCGCGCTGGTGGGTGCGCGGCGAAATGCATTTCATCCACCTGTATTTCCTGCCCGAGCACTTCACGCAGCGCGCGATCCGCGAGCTCGACCGCGAGCCGCGCGAACTGAAGCTCGCCGATCGCACCTATTTCGAGGATGCGCGCGTCGCGGCGCTGCTGCGCTCGCTCGCGCTCGACGGCTGGGACGATGCCGACGACCGGCTGCGCGTGAACGAAACTGCTCACGACGTGCTGAGCCTGCTGCTGCGCGGGCAGAGCACGACGCGCACCGACACGTCGTTCCGCGGCGGGCTCGCGCCGGCCGTGCGCCGCCGCGTGCGCGACTACATCGACACGTATCTCACGCAGCCGCTGACGCTCGGCGAACTCGCCGAGGTTGCCGCGCTGTCCGAATACCATTTCTCGCGGATGTTCCGGCTGTCGTTCGGCCGCGCGCCACACGCATGGGTGGCCGAGCAACGGCTCGCCCGCGCCCGCGAGCTGCTGCGCACGACGGCGCTGCCGCTCGCGCAGATCGCGGCCGACTGCGGTTACGCGAACGCCGGCCACTTCAGCCATCGCTTTCGCGACGCGCACGGCACGACGCCGAATACGTACCGGCGCGCGATGCAGGGCCGCTGAGCGCGGCCCGCTTCCTCGTTTCCTCGCTGCTCCCGCTTACGCGCCGCGCCGCGACAGTTCCTGTTCGAGCGCCGCGACGCCGGCCGGCAGGTCGACCGGCACCTTCAGGTCGACCATCGTGCGGCCGAACGCATGCAGCGTGCGGAACAGGTTGTGTTCGCGGCACTGCTCGCCCATCTGCCCGATCCGCACGATCGGCAAGCCGAACGAGCCCGAGATCTCGACCTGGTACTGCTTCGAGATATGGCCGCAGACCATCCCTGGCGTGAGCCCCTCGGGCGTCTCGATTCCAACCACCGAATTGAGCCGGCAGTCCTTCGGCGCATAGAGCTTGAGCCCCATCGATTCGACGCCCGCCTGCAGCGCCAGCGAGCAGCGCAGGTGGCGCGCGAAGCGGCTTTCGAGCGTCTCCGCGCAGACGAGCCGCAGCGCCTCGTGCAGCGCGAGCACGCCCGACACGGGCGCCGTGTAGTGGTAGCCCGCGTTGTGCCAGAAGTTCTCCGCGAGCGCCATGTCGAGGCACCAGTGCGCGTTCGGCTCGGGGCGATGCTTCATGCGGTCCCACGCGGCATCGGAGAACGCGATCAGCGACACGCCCGGGATCGACGACAGCCCCTTCTGGCCGCCGGTGATCACCGCGTCGATGCCCCACGCATCCATCTCGAGCGGCATCGTCGACAGCGTGCACACCGCGTCGACGACCACCAGCGCGCCGGCCGCCTTCGCGAGCGCGGCGATGTCGCGCAGGTCGCGGTTCCAGACGGTGTTCGACGTCTCGCCCTGCACGATCGTGACGATTTCGGGCTGCTCGCGCGCGATCGCGTCGGCGATCTCGTCGAGGCTCGCGACCGCGCGGTCGGCCACTTCGAGCGTCGCGACGTCGGCGCCGACGCGCGTGGCCATCTCGGCCATCCGCGCGCTGAAGAAGCCGTTGCGGATCGACAGCACGCGCGTGCCGCGCCATGCGAGGTTCGAGATCGCCATTTCCATCGCGGCCGAGCCGGGGCCCGCGACGCCGAGCACCCACTTCGTGCGGGTCTGGAACACGTAGCGCGCCATCTCCTTCACCTGCTCGATGATCTTCGCCATCGTCGCGCCGAGGTGGTTGATCACGATCGTGTTCGCCTTGGCCACCGCGGCCGGGATCGGCACCGGGCCGGCCCCCATCATCAGCAGCGGTTCTTCGGGCAGGATCGCGTCGAGCGGCACGACGACGGGACAGGGAATCGGCGAATAATCGATGGACATGGCTGGAAAAGGATGAGGAAAGGAAGTGCCCGGACGCCCGCAGCACGGCGCCCGTGGCACGGCGCGGCCAACTAATCGATCATTCCGTGTTCCGCCGCCTCGCGCAAGAGGCACGCACGTCCGGACAGCGCGACGGTGGCCCGGTCGCCGGACCGGGCCAGCCGGCCGCACACCGCGCCCGCGATGGCCGGCCGGATTGAAAAGGGATTGCCCGCCGGCCGCGAAACGGTTCCACTCGGGTTCCGAACGCGCGATTTTCTCTCCCAATATCGAGATGATTCGTCGAAAACGGCGGTTCAGCCTCATTCGCGGGTGGACCGAAATGGATCGACCACCTGATACAAATCGCGGAACGAATGCGATACACAAAATCCGAACGTGGAAAAAACATCCACTATTGCAGCATGTATTGGGGAACGACGCCGAAAGCGCTGCGCCACGGGCCGCCAAAATTTCTCCCAACATATTGATTAAACACGATATTTTTCAAGAAACCGCGCATACTCCAATACCACGCCGGTTTTGCCGCCCCGCGCTTGCTGCATTGCAGCGTTAAACGGGTACTCGCGATTTCGATTTTACGCAAGCCGCCCGTTTTCTCAGGTTGACGGATATCTGTTCTTTATTGAACAATCATCTGCGGAATCGAAAATTCTATTTTCGAGACGAGGGAGAGCTGGGGCCGCGCAATGCGATTTCGACGTTGCGCGGCGATAAATCACAACCAAAATCAATCAACCGGGCCAGAAATACGCAAGCCATGAACCAGATTCAGACCATGCGTGTATTCGTCTGCGTCGCCGAGCAGCAAAGCTTCCGGCGCGCGGCGCACCATCTCGGCGTGTCCAATGCGCTCGTCACGCGTTCGATCGCGATGCTCGAGGGCCACCTGAACACACGGCTGATCCATCGCACCACGCGCAACCTGTCGCTTACCGAGGCCGGCGTGCGCTACCTCGACGGTTGCCGTGCGTTGCTCGAGGAATTCGACCACCTCGAATCGTCCGTCGCGCATGCCGTGCGCGAACCGGCCGGCACGCTGCGCGTCGTCGCGTCGGGGCTGCTGTCGCCGCTTGCGCTGACGCCGCTCGTCAGCAGCTTCCGGCACCGCTACCCGGAGCTGCGCGTGCAGCTGACCGTCGCCGAAGGGCCGCTCGACGTGCTCGATTCGGGCTACGACGTCGGCATCGTCACGGGCACCCGGCTCGACGGCAACCCGTCGCTGATCGGCCATGCGCTCGCGCCGAACCCGTTCGTCGCGTGCGCGGCGCCCGCGTATCTCGACCGCCGCGGCGAGCCGCGCGTGCCCGACGACCTGCCGGGCCACGACTGGGTCACGCTCGCGGCGCACCAGCACGCGCCGACGTGGCAACTCGTCGGTCACGACGGTGTCGCCCATACGGTCACGGTGCGCCCGGCCTGCACGGTCAATCAGCTCGCGCTCGTGCAAGCGGCGGCCGTGGCCGGCGCCGGCATCGCGGTGCTGCCCGAGCCGTGCGTGGCCGACGCGCTCAACCACGGCACGCTCGTGCGGCTGATGGCCGGCTACCGGATCGACGATCCCGACGCACAGTTGTCGCTCGTCTACCCGAACCGCCAGTACGTGCCGGCCCGGACGCGCAGCTTCGTCGAGCACGCGCTCGAGCACTTCGGCGCGCCGGCCGCCCGCGGGCAGACGGACTACGACTTCCTGCGGCCGGTGCGCGGCCCCGAACGCTCCGACATCGTCACGGGCCTGCAGTAAACTGCGCGCGTCAGCCATTGGAGGTGCAGCGTGCGCGTGATCCTGTTCAGCAGCCGGCAGTACGACGACGATTCGTTCACCGCCGCCAACCGGCAGTTCAGCTATCGGCTGCACTTCCAGCCGTCGCACCTCGACGCGGAAACGGCGATCCTCGCGCACGGCTATGACGTCGTCTGCCCGTTCGTCAACGACACCGTCGACGCGGCCGTGCTCGAACGGCTCGCCGACGGCGGCACGCGGCTGATCGCGCTGCGCTCGGCGGGCTTCAACCACGTCGACCTCGCCGCCGCCGAACGGCTCGGCATCACGGTCGTGCGCGTGCCCGCGTATTCGCCGCACGCGGTGGCCGAACACGCGGTCGCGCTGATCCTCGCGCTCAACCGCCGCCTGCCGCGCGCGGTCGCCCGCACGCGCGAAGGCGATTTCTCGCTAAACGGCCTGCTCGGCTTCGACCTGCACGGCAAGACCGTCGGCGTGATCGGCACCGGCATCATCGGCAGCGTGTTCGCGAAGATCATGATGGGCTTCGGGATGCACGTGCTCGCGCACTCGGTGCCGCCGTACGACGACGAGCTGATCGCGTTCGGCGCGCGCTACGTCGAACTCGACGAGCTGCTGCATCACGCCGACATCGTCAGCCTGCATTGCCCGCTGCTGCCGTCGACGCACCACCTGATCAACGAACGCACGCTCGCGCGGATGAAGCACGGCGCGATGCTGATCAACACGGGGCGCGGCGGCCTCGTCGATGCGCAGGCGCTGGTCGACGCGCTCAAGAGCGGCCAGCTCGGCCATCTCGGGCTGGACGTGTACGAGGAGGAAAGCGGGCTGTTCTTCGAGAATCACTCGGACCTGCCGCTGCAGGACGACGTGCTCGCGCGCCTGCTGACGTTCCCGAACGTGATCGTCACGTCGCACCAGGCGTTCTTCACGCGCGAGGCGCTGGCCGAGATCGCGCACACGACGCTGCTGAACATCGAGGCGTGGCATGCGCGGACGCCGCAGAACGTCGTAATTGCAAATCGCTGAAAAACCGCCCATTTGAGGGCTTGCGGCGCATTCACAATCGTTTGCTTACGCCTCGCGCCGCGAAGCGCACTCACCTTCGTCAACAATTCAGCGCATTGTTTCGGTTGAAGTAACGTTTCGAGCGCATCGTCTGCTATCGTTGCGCCGACGTCCTTCCCTGCCTTTGCCGCTCATGCGTTTCGACGACTCCGACCTCGCCGCTGTCTACCGCGCCATCTTCGAACGGCGCGACATGCGTCACTTCACGCCGGCGCCCGTCGATCCGGCCGTGCTCGCGCGGCTGCTGCGCGCGGCGCACCATGCGCCGAGCGTGGGCTTCATGCAGCCGTGGCGCTTCATCCGCATCACCGATCCCGAGTTGCGCACCGCCATTCATGCGCTGGTCGACGCCGAGCGCCGCGCGACCGCCGATGCACTCGGCGAGCGCCAGGACGAATTCATGCGGCTGAAGGTCGAAGGTGTGCGCGAATGCGGCGAGTTGCTGGTCGTCGCGCTCGCCGACGGCCGCGAACGCCACGTGTTCGGCCGCCGCACGCTGCCGGAGATGGATCTGGCCTCCGCCGCGTGCGCGATCCAGAACATGTGGCTCGCGGCGCGCGCGGAAGGGCTCGGGATGGGCTGGGTGTCGTTGTTCGACGTCGATGCGTTGCGCACGCTGCTGCGGATGCCCGACGGCGCGAAGCCGATCGCCGTGCTGTGCGTCGGGCACGTCGATGCGTTCTATGCGAAGCCGATGCTCGAAGAAGAACGCTGGGCCGCGCGGATGCCGATCGAAGCATGCCTGTTCGAGAACGGCTGGGACGAGCCGGCGGCGATCGGCGGGGCCGGATCGGCGGCGGCGCCAGTCGAGACTGAAAAGAAAAAAACGTCGGATGCGATGGCCGACGGGTCGCCCGAACGCATCGCCTGATCCATATTCGGCCGCAGCCGTCGCCCCGCTGCTGAATCGCCGTCGATCCCACAGTGTGAGCACCCTGCGCGCCGCCCCCGTCGCACGTCGGCAACACCCATTTTGGCCCCAAGCATCAGGGTTTTCACTGAAGTAGAATCGCGGCTGACTCTCGCCTCATCGACCGCCCGTCCCGCGCATCCCGCCCGACTCGAGCGGCATCCTTTCCCGAGCCTACCGCGATGCCCCTGCCTCTTTTCGCCCTTGCCGTCGCCGCATTTGGAATCGGTACCACCGAATTCGTGATCATGGGGCTGCTGCCCAATGTCGCGCGCGACCTCGGCGTGTCGATCCCGGCCGCCGGGATGCTCGTGTCGGGCTACGCGCTCGGCGTGACGATCGGCGCGCCGATCCTCGCGATCGTCACCGCGAAGATGCCGCGCAAGCGTGCGCTGATGGGCCTGATCGGGCTGTTCATCGCCGGCAACCTGTTCTGCGCGATCGCGCCCGGCTACGCGGTGCTGATGGCCGCGCGCGTCGTCACCGCGTTTTGCCACGGGGCGTTCTTCGGCATCGGTTCGGTGGTCGCGAGCAACCTCGTCGCGCCGAACCGCCGCGCGCAGGCGATCGCGCTGATGTTCACCGGCCTCACGCTCGCGAACGTGCTCGGCGTGCCGCTCGGCACCGCGCTCGGCCAGGCGTTCGGCTGGCGCGCGACGTTCTGGGCCGTCACCGGCATCGGCATCGCCGCGGCCGCCGCGCTCGCGGTGTGCCTGCCGAAAAACCTCGCGATGCCCGACACCAGCATCACGCGCGAATTCAGCGTGCTGAAGCACCCGCAGGTGCTGATGGTGCTCGGCATCAGCGTGCTCGCGTCCGCGAGCCTGTTCAGCGTGTTCACGTACATCACGCCGATCCTCGAGGACGTGACCGGCTTCTCGCCGCATCAGGTCACCTACGTGCTGCTGCTGTTCGGCCTCGGCCTGACGGTCGGCGGCACGCTCGGCGGCAAGCTCGCCGACTGGCGCCGGATGCCGTCGCTGATCGCGACGCTCGCGCTGATCGGCATCGTCCTCGCGCTGTTCGCCGGCACGATGCACCTGCCGTTCGCCGCGCTCGCGACGGTTTTCGTGTGGGGCATCCTCGCGTTCGCGATCGTGCCGCCGCTGCAGATCATGATCGTCGATCGCGCGAGCGACGCGCCGAACCTCGCGTCGACGCTGAACCAGGGCGCGTTCAATCTCGGCAACGCGACCGGCGCATGGCTCGGCGGGATGGCGATCGGCTCCGGCGTGTCGCTCGTGAGCCTGCCGTGGGTCGGCGTCGCGATGGCCGTCGCGGCGCTTGCGCTCACGCTGTGGTCGGCGTCGCTCGAACGCCGGCCGGTGGTCGTGCCGACCGAATACGTGTGACGCAACCCTGCTGAGATCGTTGCGGACACAACTCCATCCGAACCTGATGGCCTTCATGGACCTTTCACCGGTCGCGGTGTAGCATCGCGGCCGATGAAAGCCATTCTCAATCGCGATTTCCTCGCGCTGATCCTGAGCGTCGCGGTCGTCGGCCTCGGCACCGGCGCCACACTGCCGCTCACCGCACTTGCACTGACCGAAGCCGGGCACGGCACCCACGTCGTCGGCATGCTGACCGCCGCGCAGGCCCTTGGCGGCCTCGCGGTCGTCCCGTTCGTCACCGCGCTCGCGCGGCACATCGGCGCGCGCCGCGCGATCGTCGTGTCGGTCGTGCTGCTCGCGGCCGCCACCGCGCTGATGCAGTTCACGTCGAACCTGATCCTGTGGGGCGTGCTGCGCGTGCTGTGCGGCGCCGCGCTGATGCTGCTGTTCACGATCGGCGAAGCGTGGGTCAACCAGCTCGCCGACGATTCGACGCGCGGCCGCGTGGTCGCGATCTACGCGACCCATTTCACGCTGTTCCAGATGGCCGGCCCCGTGCTCGTCAGCCAGATCGCCGGCGCGACGAGCCTCCGCTTCGCGCTGTGCGGCGCGCTGTTCCTGCTTGCGCTGCCGACGCTCGCGACGATCCGCCGTGCGCCGCTCGCCGGCGACGACGCGCATCACGAAGCGCACGGCCGCTGGCTCGACGTGCTGCCGCGCATGCCCGCGCTGATCATCGGCACCGGCTTCTTCGCGCTGTTCGACACGCTCGCGCTGTCGCTGCTGCCGCTCTATGCGATGGATCACGGCGTCGCGAGCGCGACCGCCGTGCTGCTCGCGTCGATCATGCTGTTCGGCGATACCGCGATGCAGTTCCCGATCGGCTGGCTCGCGGACAAGCTCGGCCGCGAACGCGTGCACCTCGGCGCGGGCTGGATCGTGCTGGCCGGCCTGCCGCTGCTGCCGTTCGTGATCGCGAATCCGTGGCTGTGCTGGCCGCTGCTGTTCGTGCTCGGCGCGGCGGCCGGCAGCATCTACACGCTGTCGCTCGTCGCGTGCGGCGAGCGTTTCCGCGGCGCGGCGCTCGTCACCGCGAGCTCGCTCGTATCGGCGTCGTGGAGCGCCGCGAGCTTCGGCGGCCCGCTGGTGGCCGGCGCGTTGATGGAGCAACTGGGCAGCAACGCGCTGGTCGGCGTGCTGGTCGCGTGCGTGACCGCGTTCGTCGCGGCCGCGTTGTGGGAACGACGCGCAGCGGCGCAGCGCGCGGTCTGATGCAAATTGGCGTTGGCGCGCAGCACCATGCATCGATACACATCGGCCCGCTCGAGCCCGTCCCGCGGTCGACGAAAAACGGCCCGCGCAACGCGGGCCGCCCAGTCCTTCCGGACGACGCGTAGCCTACACGTAACGTCCGGCGCTGCGATCCGTCACGCGCCGCGCGCCGGCAAAATCTTGCCTACACACGCGCCGAAGCCGACGCGATAGCCGTCGCCCTGGCACCAGCCGGCGAGCGTGAGCTCGTCGCCGTCCTCGATGAACGTGCGGCTGCCGCCGCCGTTCAGCGCGACCGGCTCCTTGCCGTTCCACGTCAGTTCGAGCAGGCTGCCGAACGAATCCTTGGTCGGCCCGCTGATCGTGCCCGAGCCCATCAGGTCACCCACGCGCGTGTTGCAGCCGGCCACCGTGTGATGCGCAAGCTGCTGCGCCATCGTCCAGTACATGTGCCTGAAGTTCGTGCGGCAGATCGACGTCACGTCGGCCGCGCCCTCCGCCCGCAGCGTCACTTCCAGCGCGATATCGAACGCATGCTTGCCCGCATGCCGCAGATACGCGAGCGGCTGCGGCGACTGCTCCGGCTGCGCGACGCGGAACGGTTCGAGCGCGTCGAGCGTGACGATCCATGGCGAGATCGTCGTCGCGAACCCCTTCGAGTTGAACGGGCCGAGCGGCACGTATTCCCACTGCTGGATGTCGCGCGCGCTCCAGTCGTTCAGCAGCACCATCCCGAAGATATGCGCTTCCGCGTCCTCGCACGCGATCGGCTCGCCGAGCGCGTTGCCCTTGCCGACGATGAAGCCCGTTTCCAGTTCGATGTCGAGCTTGCGGCACGCGCCGAACACCGGACGCTCCTGGTCGGGCAGCTTCAGTTGCCCGTTCGGGCGCCGCACCGGCGTGCCGCTCACGACCACCGACGACGCGCGGCCGTTGTAGCCGATCGGCATCTCCGACCAGTTGGGCAGCAGCGCGTTCTTCGGATCGCGGAACATCGAGCCGACGTTGGTCGCATGCTCCTTCGATGAATAGAAATCGGTGTAGCCGGGAATCTCGACCGGCAGATGCAGCGTCGCGTCGCGCTGCGCGACGAGCACCTGCGCGCGCAGCGCCGCATCGTCACGCAGCGTCGGGTTATCGCGCGAGAACAGCGCCGACAGCTGCACGCGCACGCTGCGCCACGCGTCGCGGCCGAGCGCGATGAACGCGTTGAGCGTCGGCGCGGCGAACGCATCGGCACCGGCCGGCAGCGTCACGAGGCCCGCACGCGCGAGCGCCGCGAGATCGACGATCTGGTCGCCGAGCGCGACGCCCGCACGGCGCGCGCCCTGCTTCGCATCGCTGAAGATTCCGAACGGCAGGTTCTGGATCGGGAAATCGCAGGCGGGATCGTTCGCGGTATCGATCCAGCTCTTGCGAGCCGGGTCGAGCGTCGCGCGCCAGTCTTGGGTATCGCTCACTTTTGCTCCGGATTGAAGTGTTTCTTGATGCCTTGCCAGCATTCGAAGTAGTCGGCCTGCAACTGCGCGGTGTCGAGCGCGTAGCGCGTCGGCCGGATCAGCGTGCGGGTTTCGAACATGAACGCCATCGTCGCGTCGACCTTGTGCGGCTTCGTCGTGTCGCTCGCCGACGCCTTCTCGAACGTGTCCGCGTCGGGCCCGTGGCCCGACATGCAGTTGTGCAGGCTCGCGCCGCCCGGCACGAAGCCCTCGGCCTTCGCGTCGTACGCGCCGTGCACGAGCCCCATGAACTCGCTCGCGACGTTGCGGTGGAACCAGGGCGGCCGGAACGTATCCTCGGCCGCGAGCCAGCGCGGCGGGAAGATCACGAAGTCGATCGTGTCGACGCCCGGCGTGTCGCTCTGTGACTGCAGCACGAGGAAGATCGACGGATCGGGATGGTCGAAGCTGATCGAGCCGATCGTGTTGAACAGGCGCAGGTCGTATTTATACGGCGCGTAGTTGCCGTGCCACGCGACGACGTCGAGCGGCGAATGGCCGATGTCCGCGCGCCACAACCGGCCGTTCAGCTTCGCGATCAACTCGAACGCGCCTTCGCGATCCTCGTACGCGGCCTGCGGCGTCAGGAAGTCGCGCGGGTTCGCGAGCCCGTTCGAGCCGATCGGGCCGAGATCCGGAAGGCGCAGCAGCGCGCCGAAGTTTTCGCAGATGTAGCCGCGCGCGTCGCCATCCGGCAGCGCGACGGCAAAACGCACGCCGCGCGGAATCACCGCGATCTCGAACGGCTCGACGTCGAGCCGGCCGAACTCGGTCGCGATGAACAGGCGCCCCTGCTGCGGCACGATCAGCAGCTCGCCGTCCGCGCTGTAGAAGAAGCGGTCCTGCATCGAGCGGTTCGCCGCGTACAGGTGGATCGCGCAGCCGTTCATCGCGGCGGCCGACCCGTTGCCGGCCATCGTCACGAGGCCGTCGACGAAATCGGTCGGCTCGACCGGCATCGGCAGCGGATCCCAGCGCAGCTGGTTTGGCGGCGTCGGCGGCACGTCGGCCGAATCGCCGAATTCCGACACGAGCCGCTGCGCGCCCGCATACGGCTCGAACGGCCGGTGCACGGCGGCCGGACGGATCCGGTACAGCCACGAACGGCGGTTGTGGCCGCGCGGCGCGGTGAACGCGGTGCCCGACAGTTGCTCCGCGTACAGCCCGTACGGCGCGCGCTGCGGCGAGTTGCGGCCGTGCGGCAGCGCGCCGGGCAGCGCCTCGGTCGCGAATTCGTTCGCGAAACCGCTCAGGTAGCCGGCGGTCGCCGGTTTCGACAGGTCAAGCGTCATCGTTTTCCTTTCTCCATCAATTCATCGCGGCGTTCGGCGCCAGCGCGCCGTTGCGCCGCGTCACACCGGCCAGGCCCAGCACGAACAGCGCCGAGCACAGCACGGGCACCGCGGCCGCGTGGAACAGCGCGCCGTTGGTCCAGTTCAGTGCAATCAGTTGCCCGCCGACGAGCGGCCCGAGCACCGAGCCGATCCGGCCGATGCCGAGGCTCCAGCCAATGCCCGTCGAGCGCAGCGACGTCGGGTAATACTGGCCCGCGAGCGCGTTCACGGCCGGCTGTCCGCCGACCACGCAGAAGCCACCCGCGAACACGACCAACAGCAGCCACGGCAGCGCATGCGCGACCGAGCCGATCAGTCCCACCGACACGGCTGCGCACGCGAAGCACGCGAACAGCACGCGCACGAAGCCGTAACGTTCGATGAACCAGCCGAGCGACAGCGTGCCGATCACGCCGCCCGTCTGCAGCACCGTGCCGACGATCACCGCCGTGCCCGGCGAATAGCCGGCTTCGCGCATCACGGTCGGCAGCCAGTTCGACAGGAAGTACAGGTCGATCAGGTTCATGAAGCTGATCGCCCACAGCAGCAGCGTGACCGGCAGGCGGCCATGCCGGAACAGCTCGGCGACCGGCGCGCCGCTCGCCGCACGCTCGCGCACGACGAGCCGCGTATTCGCATCGATGCCGGCTTGCGGCGCGAACCGCGCGAGCCAGTCGCGCGCCTGCGCGACGCGCCCTTTCAGCACCAGGAACTGCAGCGATTCGGGCAGCCGCGCGACCATCGCGATCGTCAACACGAGCGGCACCGCGCCGCCGACGAAGAACACCGAGCGCCACCCGAGCGCCGGAATCAGCGCCGCGCTGATGAAGCCGCCGAGCGCCGCGCCGAGCGTGAAGCCGCACGACACGATCATCATCCGCTTCACGCGATGCGCGGCGGGGCTGAACTCGCCGACCAGCGCCATCGCGTTCGGCATGATGCAGCCGAGGCCGAGGCCTGTGACGAAGCGCAGCGCCATCAGCACGGGGATCGAGCTCGCGAACGGCGTCGCGAGCATCGTCACCGCGAAGAACAGCGTCGAGCCGATCAGCACCGGGCGCCGCCCGATCCGGTCGGCCAGCACCGACAGCCCGAGCGCGCCGAGCAGCATCCCGAACAGGCTCGCGCTGAACACGGGGCCGAGCGCCTGCTTCGGCACGCCCCATTCGGCGATCACGCTCGGCGCGACGTAGCCCATCGCCTGCGCATCGAAACCGTCGATCACGAGGCACAGCCCGCACAGCGCGAGCAGCATCGCGTGAAAGCCCGGGCGATGGGTCTCGTCGATCACGCGCTCGACTTCGAGCACGCGCGTATCGGCCGCCGCGCTCATTGCGCGACCTCGGCGGCCGGATGCACGGGCGGCGTCACGCCCTGGCGCGCGAGCGTCATCGCTTCGCGCAGCACGTCGGCGTCGCCGACCTGGTTCGCGAGCAGCAGGATCAGCTTCGCGTTGACGAGCTGACTGTCGGCATCCGACAGGTCGCGATGCATGTCGATCAGCGCTTCGTAGAACGCGTCGGGGTCGGCCAGGCGCGGGCGGGTGTCGAGTGGGGGCATGACGGTGTCTCCGGTGTCTTTATCGTATTCAGCGTGCGCAGGTCGCGCGCGCCAGTGCGTCGGCGATCGCCTGACGGTCGAGCGTGCGCGTGCGTGCGCACACGTGCTGGTCGGGACGCAGCAGGTAGAACGTGCCGGGCTGCGCGTCGTAGCGCCGCGCGGCGAGGCCGTCGACGTCCTCCACGACGTCGATGCCGGCCACCGGCTGCGCATGCCCGGCCGGCACGACGAGGACCGGCCGCACCGGCAGCGCGAGGCCGTCGACGGCCTGCGCGAGCGCGGCCGCGTCGCCCGGCAAGCCGAACAGCACGCCGGTAAAGCCGCCGCACAGATGCTGCAGCAGCCAGCCCGGCGCACCCTGCACGCGCACCGGCGCATCGGCCGCCGCCGCGCCCGGCCGCATCGCGCCTGCAAACGTGTCGCCGTTGCGGTCCGGCGTGTTCAGCGGCGAATCGGCCAGCACGGCCGGCACCGACAGGCGCCCGCTGTTCACCAGCTTGCGCGCGAACTCGCAGTCGCGCGCAAGCTTCAGCGTCGCATCGCGGAACACGCGCGACACCGCGCTCTTCGGCGTGATGAAGTCGGTCGAGCGCGTCGAGTTGCGGATGTTCTCGTCGGCCGCGAACTCGCGCTCGCTTGCATAGGTGTCGAGCAGGCGATCGTGTGCACGGCCGTCGAGCACCAGCTTCAGCTTCCACGCGAGGTTGTCCGCGTCCTGCACGCCGCTGTTCGCGCCGCGCGCGCCGAACGGCGACACGCCGTGCGCGGAATCGCCCGCGAACAGCACGCGGCCGTGGCGGAACGTATCCATCCGCTGGCAGCGGAACGTATAGACGCTCACCCACTCGAGCTCGAACTCGACATCCGGCCCGAGCAGCGCCCGCACGCGCGGGATCACGCGCTCCGGCTGCTTCTCGGCGACCGGATCGGCATCCCAGCCGAGCTGGAAGTCGATGCGCCACACGTTGTCCGGCTGGCGGTGCAGCAGCACCGACTGGTTGCGGTGAAACGGCGGATCGAACCAGAACCATCGCTCGGTCGGAAACTCCGCCTTCATCTTTACGTCGGCGATCAGGAAGCGGTCCTTGAACGTGCGGCCGCGACTTTCCAGGCCCATCATCGTGCGCATCGGGCTGCGCGAGCCGTCGGCCGCGATCACGTACTGCGCACGCAGCGTCGCGACGCCGTCCGGCGTCTCGATCGTCAGCACCGCGTGTTCGGCCGACTGGTCGACGCCCGTCACCT
Source organism: Burkholderia sp. BCC1047 (assembly GCF_902833155.1). Lineage (NCBI taxonomy): Bacteria > Pseudomonadati > Pseudomonadota > Betaproteobacteria > Burkholderiales > Burkholderiaceae > Burkholderia > Burkholderia sp. BCC1047. The sequence continues at coordinate 16,068 of NZ_CADFEH010000054.1, forward strand.
TGTGCTTCCAGCGGATGTCGATGTTCGGCAGCTCGAACGCGCGATCGGCCAGATAGCCTTCGACGTAGTACTGCTGCAGGTTGATGAACGCCGGACGCGCATGCCCTTCCTCGGGCAGCAGGTCGAACGCGTAAAGCTGCTCGTCCTGCAGGAACACCTTGCCGACGTGCCAGCTCACGCCCTTGTCGACGAAGCGTTCGCCGCAGCCGAGCCGGTCGAAGATCTCGAGCGTGCGCTTCGCAAAGCAGATCGCGCGCGAGCCGGTCGACAGCGTGTCGTCGTCGTCGAGCAGCACGACCGGCACGCCGTGCTGAGCGAGATCGATTGCGGCCGCGAGGCCCACCGGGCCCGCGCCGACGACGATCACCGGGTGGACGGCCGCGTCGTGCGCGCGGGCGCGGTACTCGAATTTCAGCGTCTGGTAATCGATGCTCATGGTCGCCATCCGCGCGTCAACCGCGCCGTGCGCGCACCGCCGCGCCCGTCGTCCCGTCCGTCTGCCGCCGGCGCGTGCGCCCGCCTGTCCTGTCAACCGCCACGTCTCGCTCCTTGCTCCTGTCGATTCTTGAACGGCGCCGTTTCTCGGCGCCTGCCTGCCGCGTTTCTTGATCGGCGACAAATCCTGGATTTACGAATAGTAAAACCAATTACGAATAGTGAAATCAACGTAAACCCTGATCGCGCGCTCGGGAACGGGATAACCATATGAGTGAAACGGCAAGCCGAGCGCGGCGCGCACTGCTAATATCAAGTCAACGAGGCGGCCCTTTCGGCCGCCATTTTTCCTTTTCACGCCGATGATTCCGCCTACCATCCCCGAGCTGGTCACCCGTGCCGGGCAACTGCCGTATCTGCGGGAGCACCTCGCGCTTGCAGAAGGCGGGACCGCATGCGCGAACCTGCCCGAGCGCACGCTCGCCAGCGCGTACGAGCCGATCTACGACGTGACGATGCCCGGCTCGCCGCAATCGACGTCGTTCGCCGACGCGATCGAGCGCTACGGCGACGAGCTCGGCTTTCAGGCCGTCACGGTCGTCACCGGCGCGCAGCACGATCCGGTCGACGCGGCCGTCGACGACCAGACGCTGGTCGCGATCGACCGCCTGTCGCGCGCGCTGCACGCGATCAATTTCTTCGGCGCGCAGCGCCACGGGCTGCTGTTCCTGCGCGTGCACGAGCGGCTGCTCAAGAGCGTGAAGTACGACCACGGCAAGCATTTCTCGTCGGTGCTGCAGCGCTTCGGGCTGCCGACCGAGCGGATCGTGATCGAATTGCCGGCGGTCGCGGTCGCCCACAAGACGTTCCTCGGCTACCTGACGCGCAGCTACCAGCATCACGGCTTCAAGGTCGCGGACAAGCTGCCCGACCCCGGCCGCATCCTCGCGGTCGAATCGGATATGGCGCGCCCCGACTACATCAAGATGGATGCGGGCATCGCGTTGCGCGACGGGATGGTCAAGGCGCTCGTCGCCTATGCGCAGCGCGTGCGGATTCCGCTGATCTTCGACGGCGTCGTCGACGAGACGCAGTGCGAGCTGCTGCGCCAGCACGACGTGCGGTTCATGCAGGGGCCGGTGTTCGCGAAGGTCGTGACGGTCTGAGGGACCCGCGGGGAAGACGCGCGGGAGCGGCACGCCGGATGGCGGACTCCGGTGTCGTGTTGCTCAGGGAATCGGGTTTCAGCACGTAACGTGGCGCGGCGGCCGGTTCCTTGTTCGTTCACGCAGAAAGGTCGAACGCGCTTGTGCGCGCGCTCGACACCGATGTGCGGCCTATTCCCTGCCACCGTCGTCGTACTTCGGTAGATCGTCGTCGATCTCGATGCCCGGGAAACGATCCCCATACCAGACGTGCCACGCCGGACGCAGCCGCGACGGCTCGTCGAGCGTCGCGTAATTGATCTCGACCGTCCGCGGCGCGTCGGCGCGCCGGTATTCGAGCTGCGCGCCGCAACGGCCGCAGAAGCGCCGCTCGCCCCATGCGCTCGACGCGTAGACGGTCGGTTCGCCCTGCAGGTATTCGAATGCGTCGATCGGTACCGATGCCGATGCGACGACCGCCGCGCCGGTCGTGCGCTGGCAGAGCCGGCAGTGGCAGAAGCCGGCATCGGTCGGAACGTCGGCGATACGGTAGCGGATCGCGCCGCACGCGCATCCGCCTTCCATCGGTTCGGGGTGCGCCATGGCAGGCCTCGTCGTCGGGAAGCAGGCGAACGATGATGAGCGCGGTTCGCCCGTCGCGCAATACGCGACGGCAACGCATCCGCTCCCGCACTCGCCGCGAACAAACCGGTTGGCGCGCGACGGCAACACCCGCGCGCGGGTTGCTCAGACCGTCTGCCCGAGCCGCTGCGCGAGCGCCTTCAGTCGCGGCCCGACCTGCGTGCGAAACACGTCCTCGTCCATCGACGATGCGGGGCCGCTGCAGCTCAGGATCAGCCAGCGCCCCTCGCGCGGCTCGCGAAATGGGACGGCCGCCGCGTTCACGTCCGTATGCCACGCGCGGAACGAATAGCAGCATCCGCCTTCGGAGAACTCGGCCACCGCGTGCTGCGCGGCCGCGACGAGTGCATCGGCGTCGGCCGCGCCGCCGGCCGCGCGATGCAGTTCGGCATAGAGCGCGCGGCGCACGTCCTCCGGCTGCACGGCCAGGTATGCGCGCCCCATCGAGCTCGTCAGCATCGACAGCCGCGAGCCGGGCGCGAGCCCGAGCGTCAGCGCGGTCTCGCTGCGGATCGTCTCCAGATAGATCATGTCGAGCCCGTCGCGGCAGCCGAGCGACACGGCCGCGCCGATTTCGCGCGCGAGCGCCTGCATGTGCGGCCGCGCGAGATCGATCGTCCCCGAGCCCGACAGCAGCGCGTAGCCGAGCGACAACACGCCGGCGTCCAGCGCATACTTTCCGAGCGTCTCGTCGTAGCGCAGATAGCCGAGCACCGTCAGCGTATAGGCGAGCCGGTTCACCGTCGCCTTCGGCAGGCCCGTGCGTTCCGCGAAATCGCGGTTGCCCAGCATCGTCTCGCCGGGCCGGAAGGCACGCAGCAGGTCGAGCCCGCGCGCGAGCGCGACGACGAACTTGCGCTCGTCGATGGGGGTGTCGTCGATGGTTGAAAGTGTCATCCGGTGCTACACTGAGGTCGATTTGCAAAACATTGTTCCGCACAGCGGAACACAAGTCAAGCAGACGTTTGGCACGGGGCCGGCTGGAAGACCGGACCAACAGGAGATGAGACGATGAGTGCTGCAACTTTTCATTGGGACGATCCGCTGCTGCTCGACCAGCAACTGACCGAAGAAGAGCGGATGGTCCGCGATGCCGCGCAGGCGTACGCACAGGACAAGCTCGCGCCGCGCGTCACCGAGGCGTTCCGCCACGAACGCACCGACGCGGCCATCTTTCGCGAGATGGGCGAGGTCGGCCTGCTCGGCCCGACGATTCCCGAGGAATACGGCGGCCCCGGCCTCAACTACGTGAGCTACGGGCTGATCGCGCGCGAAGTCGAGCGCGTCGATTCGGGCTACCGGTCGATGATGTCCGTGCAGTCGTCGCTCGTGATGGTGCCGATCTTCGAATTCGGCTCCGACGTGCAGAAGCAGAAATACCTGCCGAAGCTCGCGAGCGGCGAATGGATCGGCTGCTTCGGCCTGACCGAGCCGAACCATGGCTCTGATCCGGGCAGCATGGTCACGCGCGCGAAGAAGGTGCCGGGCGGCTACGCGCTGTCCGGCGCGAAGATGTGGATCACCAACTCGCCGATCGCCGACGTGTTCGTCGTGTGGGCGAAGCTGGAAGAGAACGGCAAGGACGCGATCCGCGGCTTCATCCTCGAGAAGGGCTGGAAGGGCCTGTCGGCGCCGGCGATCCACGGCAAGGTCGGGTTGCGCGCGTCGATCACCGGCGAGATCGTCCTCGACGAAGTGTTCGTGCCCGAAGAGAACCTGATGCCGAACGTGAGCGGCCTGCGGGGCCCGTTCACCTGCCTGAACTCGGCGCGCTACGGGATCGCATGGGGCGCGCTCGGCGCGGCCGAGTCCTGCTGGCACACCGCGCGCCAGTACGTGCTCGACCGCCAGCAGTTCGGCCGGCCGCTCGCCGCGAACCAGTTGATCCAGAAGAAGCTCGCCGACATGCAGACCGAAATCACGCTCGGCCTGCAAGGCGTGCTGCGCCTCGGCCGGATGAAGGACGAAGGCACGGCCGCCGTCGAGATCACGTCGATCATGAAGCGCAATTCGTGCGGCAAGGCGCTCGACATCGCGCGGCTCGCGCGCGACATGCTCGGCGGCAACGGCATCTCGGACGAATTCGGCGTCGCGCGCCATCTCGTGAACCTCGAAGTGGTCAACACGTACGAAGGCACGCACGACATCCACGCGCTGATCCTCGGCCGCGCGCAGACGGGCATCCAGGCATTCTTCTGACGATCCGGCCATCGCACACGCGGCAGCGATGCCGCGCACGCGCACGCCACCACGCAAAAGCCCGCCCGGCATCGCTGCCGGGCGGGCTTTTTTTCATCGGAGCCGCGGCTCCGGGCCGCCGCTGCTTACTTGTTCGGCTGCGGCGTCAGGCGCAGATACGGGCGCACCGCGTTGAAGCCCTTCGGGAAGCGTTTCTTCAGCTCTTCCGGATCCTGCAGCGACGGCACGATCACGACGTCGTCGCCGTCCTTCCAGTTGCCGGGCGTCGCGACCTTGTAATTGTCGGTCAGTTGCAGCGAATCGATCACGCGCAGCACTTCGTCGAAGTTGCGCCCCGTGCTGGCCGGATAGGTGATCGTGAGCCGCACCTTCTTGTTCGGGTCGATCACGAACAGCGAACGCACCGTCAGCGTTTCGTTCGCGTTCGGGTGAATCATGTCGTACAGCTGCGACACCTTGCGGTCCGCGTCGGCGATGATCGGGAAGCCCACGACCGTCGACTGCGTTTCGTTGATGTCGTTGATCCAGCCCTTGTGCGATTCGACGCCGTCGACCGACAGCGCGATCACCTTCACGTTGCGTTTCTCGAATTCGCCCTTCAGCTTCGAGGTCAGCCCGAGTTCGGTCGTGCACACCGGCGTGTAGTCGGCCGGATGGGAGAACAGCACGCCCCAGCTGTTGCCGAGCCACTCGTGAAACTTGATGGTGCCCAGGCTCGATTCCTGCTCGAAATCCGGTGCGATGTCACCAAGACGCAGACTCATGATGTTCCCTCCTCGAACGATGCTGGTTGAAACCGCGCGCCGGACAGCGCGGGGCAGTCCATCAGCTTACGGGAAGCCATGGGTCGTGCGAACGAATATTCCGTTTGATATTCATACTTTTTTGTCATTTTTACCCGGCGTCGTGGCAGGACGGTGGGCGGCAAGGGAAACTTTTCAATCCTTTGTCGCTCTGTTCATGATTACAAGTCGTTTACCATGCAGTCTTGCGCTGCCGCCGTGTGTCTTCCCGGCTCGCCAGCAGGCAGGGGTTTCGCTACGATGTGAACCTGCAGCATGACAGCACGAAGGGAGTTGCAATGTCGGAAATCAACAAGGAGAAACTGATGTCGGATATCAAAACCGTTCTCTCGGACGCCGAAGACCTGCTCAAGCAAGCAGCGAGCAGCACGGGCGACCGTGCGGCCGAGCTGCGCGAGAAGGCCATGTCTCGCCTGAAGCAGGCCAAGGAAAAGGCTGCCGACGTCCAGGTCGTGGTGGTCGAGAAAGGCAAGAAGGCCGCGCGCGCGACCGACGACTACGTGCACGAGCATCCGTGGACGTCGATCGGCGTGGCCGCCGGCGTCGGCGTGCTGATCGGCTTGCTGATCAACCGCAAGTAACGCGCTCTGCGCCGTTTCGTCCCGCGGGCCGCGTCGCGCGGCCCGCGGGCGTCGAAGCCAGCCGGCCTGCGCCGGCCGGCTTGGTCCTAGCTGCTTACTGCACGCGCAAGCCTCTCATCCATGACGACAGACACCTCCTCGCAGCCGTCCGGTCAAGGACCGCTGCGCCGCCTCGTCGGCTCCGCGATCGGCCTTCTGCAGACGCGCCTCGAACTGGTGGGCATCGAGCTTGCCGAGGAGAAGGAGCGCCTGATGGGCGTGCTGTTCCTCGGCCTCGCCGCGATGATGCTCGCGACGATGGCGCTCATCAGCCTGACCGTGTTGATCGCGATCGCGTTCTGGGATACCTACCGCTGGCAGGCGCTCGCCGCGATCACCGCGCTGTATGCCATTGGCGGCATCGCATGCGCGCTGAAGGCGCGCTCGGGCCTGCGCGACGCGCCGACCGTGTTCGAGGCGACGCTCGCCGAGCTCGAGAAAGACCGCGACCTGTTCCGCGGCAAGCCGTGAGCGCCCTCGCGCTCGTCCCTCCCACCTACTTCGCCGACGCGCCATGAGCCAGAACATCACGGGCAATCCCTCCCGCTCCCATTCGTCGCGATCGAACTGGAGCGCGTCGCAGCACCGCGCGCTCCGCAAGGAATTGCTGATCCTGCGATCCGAAGTCGAGCGGCTCGAATTTGCGGAGGCCGCCGCCGAAATGCGCCACGCCGTCACGCGCTTCAGCTGGCTCAAGGTGTTCATCCCCGGGTTGTCGACCAGCAGGTTTGGCCAGTCGGCCAAGAACCTGAACGCAAGCCTCGGCCAGCTCGTCAACCAGTATCCGATGCTGAGCTCGCTCGCATCGCTCGTGCTGGCGAAACCCGTTCGCTCGCTGCTGCGCGCGAGCACGGGCCCCGCGTTGAAGTGGGGCACGCTCGGCTTCGCCGCATGGGAGGTCTACCGGATCTGGAAGCAGTCCCGCGACGAGCGCGGGCTCGACCCACGCGACGACTGACCATCGGCATCCCGCGCGCGCGGCCATGCGCCGCTGCGCACTCTCCTCGCGAACTCAGCGCACGCTCCAGCAGACAGCGCCCGGTTCGTCGACACCTTCGCTTCCTGCATTGCCTTTCGTCCCGTCCGAGCGCAGCGTGAACGTGCCGCATGCATCGTCGCGCATCGGACCGGTGTCGAGCGGCGTCGCCGCCAGTTCGTAGTTCACCGGCGAATCGTCGCCATCCGGCCGCCCGAGCGTCAATCGATACACGGCATGCCCGTCCGGCGGCGCCTGCGCGAGCGCGTCCGGCAACGCCGCGGGCGGCGCGCCGTCCAGCGTTTCAAGATATTGGGCCGCACGGTACAGCGCGGACACCGCCGACGCGCGGTGAACCCGCACGACATGCTCGCGATACGACGCCAGCGCAATACGACGATGTGGCCGTCGCGTATCGCGACCTGGTGTTGCAGCCACACGGCGCTCGACGCGTGCGCGCCGACGCCACGCGCGGTGACCAGGTAAGCACGGTCGCGTGCCTGCGCTGCCGGGCGCCGCCACGCCTCGATCAGGCATCGCGGCGGTTGCGCGGCCATCGGCCAATCGGCGAAAGGCGCGAACGCTTCGGCAGCCGCTAGGCGTCGGGCTCCGCATGCGAGTCGCTTTCGTTCACGTACGGTGCCGAGCCGCGCAGCAATCGCGCGGTGCACGCGGCCAGCGCGGCATCGGCCGCGTGGAATGCGATCAGCCGATCCGACAACGCGCGGGTGCGGCGCGACTCCGTCAATGCGGCGTCGAACCACGTGCCGGTCAGTGCCGCGACTGCTGCGCCGACCGCGATCACCGCGGGCAACGCAAGGCCTGCATCGCGACGCCACGCGCGGCGGGAGGGCCGGAAACGCATGTGCGGCTCGCGCGGGCTCATCGCCTGAACGCCGACGCGTGCGGCCTGCTGCGGATCGCCCCGCTCGCGACGGCGCGCTCGTGCGCGTGGCCTCTCTCGACGCATCGCGAGACGTCGTCCCGCGCGCCCTGCGCTGCGCCGCTCATCGCGCCACCTCGCTTGCTCGGGTTGCCTCATCCAACGCAGCGTCGGGTGTGGGCGCGACGTTCCGCAACGCGACGATGCGATCGAGCGTCAAACGTGCGCGGCCGTCCGATGCAACGGCGGCGCGGCCGTCGCAGTCGATATGCGGCGTCGGTTCACGCATCGGCTCGCCGCGCGCCCGTACGCAGACATGCACGGCCACGACCTCGCGCCAGTCGTCCGCACGCATCGCATCGGCGTCGACGAACTGCGTGGCGCCGCGACGCAAATAGCGCAGGCGCAACTGATCGATTCCCGCCGCGACAGGCTGCGGCGTGCCCGGACGGCCGCTTCCTTCGCAATACAGTTCGGGTTCGCCCGTCGACGGGCTGACATGCGCATCGAAGCGATTCTCCACCGGCGCAGCTTCGCCCGGCTCGCCGACACCCTGCCCGAGGCAATCCGACGTCTGGCCGTTCACCGTCGTCCACGTCGATACCGCATCGCCGACATACCGGACCAGCAACGCGTCCGACGACAGGCGCACGGGCTCGCAGCGCACCTGTGCGCCGCTACCCCGCACGCGCGCCGCCGAACACCCGAACACCGGCGGCAACGACGATGGCGCTTGTGCATCGAGCGGCAGGAATCCTGCCATCTGGATCTGTTGACCGATCAGCATCAGCGCGGTCGCGGCCGCGTCGCGCATCCTGAACCCGTCTTCCGCGCGCCGCTGCGCAATGCGCTGCGCGTGGTACAGCGCACCGGCCGCCGCGAGCACGAGGAGCCCGACGGTCATCGCGATCAGCACTTCGAGCAGCGTATGGCCACGCGTACGGCGATCAGCGTTCATCGCCCGCCCGCTCGCGAAATGGAATGCGGACACACGACGGCGGCCGCGTCGACATTCCCGCGCCATCGCAGCGCGCCGACGCGAGCCCATCGCCGCCCCGCCAGCGGACAACCGCGTAGCGCACACCGCCCGGCCCGCCGTCGAGCATCATCGCGCCGCCCGGCAACGATGCGGCCGCGAGCGCCGCGAGATCGTCGCCGGCCGCCGCGGCAGCATGCAGACGCTCGATACGCGCATCGGCCAGCCACAGCGCGCGTTCGCGCCAGATCGTCGCGCGCTGCGCACGCGCCATCGCGAGCTGGCTGCCGGCCACTGCCAGCATCACGGCGGCGAGCAGCGCGATGGCCAGCGTCGCCTCGATCAACGACGTCCCGCGCATGGCATTGCGCATCGCGATCACGCCGCATCGCAGCGGCCGGCGACCAGCCGCGCGCGACCGCCTGCCGCAATCCGCACGCAACGCGACGCGCGCGCGTCGTCGGCGCCGGACACGCTGCGCCGCGGACGCACCTCGAAACGCCGGATGCCGCCGATCGACTGACCGACCGGCGGCGCAAATGCGAGCTCATGCGCGGCGCCCGCGACGGCCACTTCGGCATCGCGCGGGTAGCGTCGCAGCACACGCGACTGCCCGTCGACTTGCCCGCTGACGATCCAGTCGCACGACCATTCGGCCGGATCGCATTGCTCACCGGCACGCAGACAGGCGCCGTCGCGCCCGGCGCGGCACAGCGTGACGCGCGCGCCGAGACGCGTTGCCTCGGCACGCGCAAACGACAGCGCACCGAGCAGCGCGCGCGAACGGGCATCCACGCGTTCGCGCATGCGCCACTGGTCGAACGTGGGCACCGCATAGAGCGCGAGCCCCGCTGCCAGCGACATGGCGACCATCAGCTCGACGAGCGTGAATCCGCCCGGCCGTTGCACCACATTCTTAAAGGGTTGAGCGCCCGGTTCCATCGCAATCGTCCTCCGCCACGGTGATGCGACGACTGTAGCGGCGCGTGCGGATGTGCGCCATTAGCCGAACGGCCGACTGGCGACATGCGATCGCAACCGACACAATCGGCGCGAATCGAACCAATGGAGCAGACGATGAACGAACGCAGCGCGTCAGCGCTTACGTGGGGTCTTGGCGGGAGAGGCGCGACGGAACTCTTCGATCACGTCGGCAAATTCGGAAACGTCCTCGAACTGGCGATACACCGATGCGAAGCGCACATAGGCGATCGTATCGAGGCCGCGCAACTCGTTCATCACGAGTTCGCCCAGCTTCTCGCTACGCACTTCGCGCTCGCCAGTCGCGAGCAGTTGATACTCGATGCGGGCGACCGCCGCGTCGATCGCGTCGGCGGCAACCGGCCGCTTGCGCAGCGCGAGTTGCATGCTGGCGACGATCTTGCGACGGTCGAATTCCGTGCGGCTGCCGTCCTTCTTCACGACGAACGGCAGGGACAGCTCGACCCGCTCGTACGTCGTGAAACGCTTGTCGCAAGCCGAGCAGCGACGGCGCCGCCGAATCGCGGCGCCATCTTCGGACACGCGCGAGTCCACGACCTGCGTGTCGTCATGCCGGCAGAACGGGCAGCGCATCGGCGATCAGCGATAGACCGGGAAACGCTTGGTCAGCTCGGCGACCTGCGCGCGCACGCGTTCGATCGTCGCTGCGTCTTCCGGATTCTCGAGCACGTCGGCGATCAGATTGCCCACCTGTTCGGCTTCCGCCGGCCCGAAACCGCGCGTCGTCATCGCCGGCGAACCCAGGCGCACGCCGCTCGTCACGAACGGCTTTTCCGGGTCGTTCGGGATCGCGTTCTTGTTCACCGTGATGTGCGCCGCGCCGAGCGCCGCTTCCGCTGCCTTGCCCGTGATGTTCTTCGCGCGCAGGTCGACCAGCATCACGTGGCTTTCCGTGCGGCCCGACACGATCCGCAGCCCGCGCTTCACCAGCGTTTCGGCCAGCACGCGTGCATTCTCGACGACCTTCTGCTGATATTCCTTGAACTCGGGCGACAGCGCTTCCTTGAACGCCACGGCCTTCGCCGCGATCACGTGCATCAGCGGGCCGCCCTGGATCCCCGGGAAGATCGCCGAGTTGATCGGCTTCTCGTATTCGGCCTTCATCAGGATCACGCCGCCGCGCGGGCCGCGCAGGCTCTTGTGCGTCGTCGTCGTCACGAAATCCGCGTGCGGCACCGGGTTCGGATACACGCCCGCCGCGATCAGACCGGCGTAGTGCGCCATGTCGACCATCAGGTACGCGCCCACCGACTTCGCGATCTTCGCCAGACGCTCGAAGTCGATCTTCAGCGCAAACGCCGACGCGCCCGCGACGATCAGCTTCGGCTTGTGTTCCTGCGCGAGTTGCTCGGCCGCTTCGTAGTCGATGTCTTCGTTTTCGTTCAGGCCGTAGCTCACCACGTTGAACCACTTGCCCGACATGTTCACCGGCGAGCCGTGCGTCAGGTGACCGCCATGCGCGAGGCTCATGCCCATGATCGTGTCGCCCGGCTTGAGCATCGCGAAGAACACGCCCTGGTTCGCCTGCGACCCCGAGTTCGGCTGCACGTTCGCGGCTTCCGCGCCGAACAGTTGCTTCACACGGTCGATCGCCAACTGCTCGACCACGTCGACGTACTCGCAGCCGCCGTAGTAGCGCTTGCCCGGATACCCTTCCGCGTACTTGTTCGTGAGCTGCGAGCCTTGTGCGGCCATCACGGCCGGGCTCGTGTAGTTTTCCGACGCGATCAGTTCGATGTGATCTTCCTGGCGGCGGTTTTCCTGCTCGATCGCTGCAAAGATTTCGGGATCGACGTTCGCAATGGTGCTTTGGGCTCTGTCAAACATACGGTTTCCGTTAAGTGTGTACAGGTTGACCGGAGCGGCCGAGTACGGTGCGCTGCTGGCGAGACCAGCTCGACGTGGCGGAAGAATCCGTATGACGCGAGGCAGGACAGCCACCGGCGATGCACGCGACGGCGCACAACGGCTGCCCAGGCGAACGGCAAAAACGGCGCCCCGCGCTTCACGGTGGGATGCTCCACCTTGAACCCGAAGGGTTCTATCGCCAGTCACGCAGGGGTGATGAGCACATTAGTGTATTGGATGCGTCATGAATAGGCAACCGCACGGCAGTGGCCTCCAAACAATGAGGGCCGGACTCTACGCGCCCGTGCCGGAACGCTTCGCCGTCTTGCCGCGGTGCGGCATTCTCAGTAGGCTTGCGGGATTCCACCCGCTATTCCGTTACCGACCAGGAGCAGCAATGATCGTGTTCGTCACAGGGGCGTCCGCCGGCTTCGGCGCCGCCATCTCCCGCGCCTTCGTCAAGGGCGGCCATCGCGTCGTCGCCACCGCACGCCGCAAGGATCGTCTCGACGCGCTCGCGGCCGAACTCGGCGACGCGCTGCTGCCGTTCGAGCTCGACGTGCGCGACCGCGCGGCCGTCGAAGCCGTGCCGGCCGCCCTCCCCGCCGAATTCGCCGCGCTCGACGTGCTCGTCAACAACGCCGGCCTCGCGCTCGGCGTCGAGCCGGCCCAGAAGGCGAGCCTCGACGAGTGGCAGACCATGATCGACACGAACTGCTCGGGCCTCGTGACCGTCACGCACGCGTTGCTACCCGGCATGATCGCGCGCGGTCGCGGCCATATCTTCAATCTGGGCTCGGTGGCAGGCACCTATCCGTATCCGGGCGGGAATGTATACGGCGCGACCAAGGCTTTCGTCAGACAATTCAGCCTGAACTTGCGCACCGACCTGATCGGCACGCCGTTGCGCGTAACCGACATCGAGCCGGGGCTGTGCGGCGGCACGGAGTTCTCGAACGTCCGCTTCCGCGGCGACGATGCAAAAGCGGCGAACGTCTATCAGAACGTCCAGCCGCTCACGGCCGAGGACATCGCCGACACGATCTACTGGATCGCCACGCGCCCCGCGCACGTCAACATCAATACGATCGAGATGATGCCGGTCGCGCAAGCCCCGGCCGGCCTCACGGTCCATCGCGGCTGACACGTCGCCCGCAGCCGCGGGCCCGGCTCCGGCCGGCCCGCGGTGTGCCACGACGCACTACATTCCGTTACGAATCGGTTACGAATCCCGTCTTTGCCTTCCGGTAGAATGCGCGCCATGACTCAGCCTACCCGCTCCCCGGAAGCGCCGTCCGGCTTTACCTGGCCGGTGCGCGTGTACTACGAGGATACCGATGCAGGCGGCATCGTCTTCTATGCCAACTACCTGAAGTTCTTCGAGCGCGCCCGCACCGAGTGGCTTCGCGCATGCGGCGTCGACCAGCGTCGGCTCTCCGACGAGACCGATGCGATCTTCATCGTGCGCAGCACGTCGCTCGACTACCGCGCGCCGGCGCGACTCGACGACACGCTGACGATCACGAGTCGCCCCGGACGCATCGGTCGCGCATCGGTGGAATTCACGCAGGAAGCCTGGTGCGGCGACACGCTGCTCGTGGCCGGGCAGATCCGCCTCGGCTGCGTCGACCGTCACGGCATCCGGCCCGCGGCCATCCCGCCGGCCGTGCTCGACGCGCTGCAACGCGGGCCCGTCATCGACGCGGGGCAGACTGGTTTGTCAACGAAGCTCGCATGAGCGCCGTTTAGACACAGCCTATGAACTTGCCGTTCTGATTCGATACTAAGCAAGGTTCGGCGTCAGGCCTCGCCGGCGCGCCGCGCCGCACGCACACCGGACGCCCTTGCCGGGCACTCCCGAAGGGACGTTACTCAAACCTCTATGAATACTGTTCAAGACCTGTCGATCATTTCCCTCGTCCTCAACGCGAGCGTGCTGGCCCAGGCCGTGATGGGGCTGCTGCTGCTGCTGTCGCTGATGTCGTGGACCTTCATCTTCCGCAAGTGGTTCGCGATCCGCCGCGCGCGCGCGCAGACCGAACGCTTCGAGAAGGATTTCTGGTCGGGCGGCGACCTGCAGGCGCTGTATCAAAGCGCGGCCAACAACCGCCACACGATCGGTGCGCTTGAGCGGATCTTCGAATCCGGGATGCGCGAATTCCTGAAGGCGAAGGAAAAGCGCCTCAGCGATCCGGGCCTCGTGCTCGACGGTGCGCGCCGCGCGATGCGCGCGTCGTTCCAGCGTGAAATGGACGTGCTCGAAGCCAATCTCGCGTTCCTCGCGTCGGTCGGCTCGGTCAGCCCGTACATCGGCCTGTTCGGCACGGTCTGGGGGATCATGAATTCGTTCCGCGGCCTCGCGAACGTGCAGCAGGCCACGCTCGCGAACGTCGCGCCGGGCATCGCCGAGGCGCTCGTCGCTACCGCGATCGGCCTGTTCGCCGCGATTCCGGCGGTGGTCGCGTACAACCGCTACGCGCACGACATCGACCGCCTCGCGATCCGCTTCGAGACCTTCATCGAAGAGTTCTCGAACATCCTGCAGCGTCAGGCCCAGTAAGGAGCGCGCCATGGCAGGAAGCCCCATCCGATCCAGCATGCGCGGCGGCCGCTCGCGCCGCGCGATGGCCGACATCAACGTCGTGCCGTACATCGACGTGATGCTGGTGCTGCTCGTGATCTTCATGGTCACCGCACCGCTCGTCGCGCCGTCGATCATCAACCTGCCGACCGTCGGCAATGCCGCGCCGCAGGAGCAGACGCCGCCCGTCGTCGTCAACATCAAGGCCGACCGCACGATGAGCGTCAAGTACAAGGGCGACTCGGGCGCGACCCAGGAAGACACGATGACGAAGGCCGAGCTCGACAGCTTCATCACGGCCCGGCAGGCCGATCACCCTGACCAGCCGGTCGTGATCGCAGCCGACAAGACCGTGCAGTACGATGCGGTCATGACCGTGATGTCAGATCTGAAGGCGCGCGGCGTCAAGCGCGTCGGCCTCCTCGTCAAATCGCAATGAACCGGCAGCAATCCACGCGCAGGTCCGCCTACCCGCTCCAGCCTCCCCGGGAGCGCGGGACGTGGCGCGCGTTCGCGCTCGCCGCGCTGATGCACGTGCTGCTCGCGCTGTTCCTCTATCACGGCGTGCAGTGGCAGAACAGCACGCCGGCCGGCGCCGAAGCCGAGCTGTGGACCGAAGTGCCCGACGTCCCCGCGCCGCGGCCCGTCGTCACGCCCACGCCGCCCGCGAAGGTCGCGCCGCCCCCTGCCCCGGTGCGCGACGAGCAGGCCGACATCGCGCTGCAGCAGAAGAAGCGTCAGCAGGAAGCGGCCGCGCGCGAGGCGCAGCTCGAGCAGCAGCGCCGCGCGCAGCAACTGAAGGCCCAGCAGGAAGAAGAAGCCCGGCGCGCGCAGCTCGCCGCGCAACAGGCCGCCGCGCTCGCCGCCCAGAAAGCCGCGGAACGCGACAAACAGAAGCAGGCCGACAAGCTCAAGCAACAGCAGCTCGCCGAGCAGCAGAAGCTCGAACAGCAGAAACTCCAGCAGCAAAAGCAGGCGCAGCTCGAAGCGCAGCAGGCAGCGAAGGCGAAAGCCGACGCAGCCGCGAAGGCCAAGGCGGAAGCCCAGGCCAAGGCGAAGGCCGAAGCCGCGGCGCGCGCGAAGGCCAATGCGGCGGCGAACGCGAAGCTGGACCGCGAGCGCAGCGCGCGCCTCGCGCAGATGCAGGGGCTGTCCGGCGCCGGCGAAGGTGGCGGCGACGGCCTCGCGAAAAGCGGCACCGGCACGGGCTCCGGCGGCAATGCCGCGACGCCCGGCTATGCCGACAAGGTGCGCCGCCGCGTCAAGCCGAACATCGTGTGGGGCGGCGAGCGGGCAGGCCTGACCACCGTCGTCAAGATTCGGTGCACGCCGTCCGGTGACGTATTGAGCGCATCGGTCTCCCGCTCGAGCGGGAATTCGGGGTGGGATCAGGCCGTGGTCAATGCGATCCACGCATCGGTCCCGTTGCCGCCCGATTCTAACGGTCGGACCCCGTCCGACATTACGATTACCTTCAAGGCGGCGGAGTGAAACGAAATGCGCTTACACTCCGAGCGTCGCTGTAGGACGGGAACGAATCGGGTATTTTTACTGTCTCTGCGGTTGCGCAGCGATCCAAGCCATACGGGAAGCAAGAAGCATGAGTTTGATGACAAAGCTAGGTTTCAGGGCACTCGTGGCCTCGTGTCTGATCACGGCGGGCAGCGCCGCTAACGCCCAGGTCAACGTGCTGATCACCGGCGTCGGGTCGACCCAGTTCCCCATTGCCACCGCGAATTTCACAAACGAGGCGAACCTGCCGCAGCAGGTCACGTCGATCGTGCGCGCCGACCTCGCCCGCAGCGGCAAATTCACCAACATCGACGCCGGCAGCACGCCCGTGCCCGAGACCGCATCGGTCGATCTCGGCGCATGGAAGGCCAAGGGCGCGAATGCGTTCGTCGCCGGCAGCGTGAACCGCGACGCGAACGGCCAGTACAAGGTCAACTTCATCCTGTACGACACCGTGAAGCAGCAAAGCCTCGGCGGCCTGTCGCTGACGGCCACCGACACCACGCTGCGCACGGCCGGCCACAAGATCGCCGACTACATCTACCAGAAGCTGCTCGGCGTGCGCGGCGTGTTCGCCACGCGCCTGTCGTACGTGATCAAGACCGGCAACCGCTACCAGTTGCAGATTTCGGATTCCGACGGCCAGAACGCGCGCATCGCGCTGTCGAGCACCGAACCGATCATCTCGCCGGCATGGTCGCCGAGCGGCACGAAGGTCGCGTACGTGTCGTTCGAGCGCAAGAAGCCGATCGTCTACATCCACGACCTGCCGACCGGCCGCCGCTACATGGTCTCCGACCAGAAGGGCAACAACAGCGCACCGGCGTGGTCGCCGGACAGCAACACGCTCGCCGTCGCGCTGTCGCTGACGGGCAATACGCAAATCTATACGGTCAACGCGAACGGCGGCGGCCTGCGCCGTCTCACGCAGAGCAGCTCGATCGACACCGAGCCGTTCTACTCGCCGGACGGTCGCTGGATCTACTTCACGAGCGACCGCGGCGGTGCGCCGCAAATCTACCGGATGCCCGCACAGGGTGAGAGCGCCGGCGCCGCGCAGCGCGTGACCTTCACCGGCAGCTACAACACGAGCCCGCGCGTGAGCCCGGACGGCAAGCTGCTCGCTTACATCTCCCGCACGGGTGGGGGCTTCAAGCTGTACGTTCAGGATCTGCAGAGTGGCGCGGCGAACGCCATCACGAATACCAATCGCGACGAATCGCCGAGCTTCGCGGCAAACGGCCAGTACCTTCTGTACGCCACCCAGTCGGGTGGCCGCAACGTGCTGGCTGCAGTGCCCTCCGACGGCAGCGCGCCGCCGCAGATCCTGTCCGTCCAGGGCGGCTCCGTTCGCGAGCCGTCGTGGGGGCCCTTCATGCAATGACCACAAGGAGAGTAACCATGATGTCGAATAAAGCTCGTCTGGCCCTGGCCGTGATGATGATCAGCGCGCTTGCAGCGTGCAAGTCGGGCGTGAAGCTCGACGACAAGGCGAACAACGCGGGCGCAATCGGCACGCAGCCGAGCGCCGACAACGTCGCGCAAGTGAACGTCGATCCGCTGAACGACCCGAACAGCCCGCTCGCGAAGCGCAGCATCTACTTCGACTTCGACAGCTATTCGGTGAAAGACGAGTACCAGCCGCTGATGCAGCAGCACGCGCAGTACCTGAAGAGCCACCCGCAGCGTCACGTGCTGATCCAGGGCAACACCGACGAACGCGGCACGAGCGAGTACAACCTCGCGCTGGGCCAGAAGCGTGCGGAAGCCGTCCGCCGTGCGATGGCCCTGCTCGGCGTGAACGACTCGCAAATGGAAGCCGTGAGCCTCGGCAAGGAAAAGCCGCAGGCAACGGGTCACGACGAAGCATCGTGGGCGCAGAACCGTCGCGCCGACCTCGTCTACCAACAGTAAGTAACGGAAGAATCGCCGTATGACGCACCGTTCAACCTGGCTGCGCGTTGCCGCAGCATTCTGCGTCGCGGGCGCGGCGTGGTCGGCCGCGCCGGCGCACGCCGGCATGTTCGACGACAACGAAGCGCGCCGTGCCGTGCTCGATCTGCGCAGCAAGAGCGACAACCTGTCGAGCCAGTTGTCGGCCGCCCAGCGTACGATCCTCGATCAATCCGGCCGTATCGACCAGCTGAACCAGCAGGTCGCGACGCTGCGCGGCGAGAACGAGGATCTGACGAACCGGCTGACGACGCTCGAGCGGCAGCAGAAGGAGTACTACCAGGATCTCGACACGCGGCTCAAGAAGTTCGAGCCGCAGCAGGCGACGATCGACGGTGTCGAAGGCACCGTGCAGCCGGGTGAAACGGATGCGCTCAGCGCGGCGCAGCAGCAGTTCCGCAACGGCAACTTCAAGGCGGCGGCGGCTTCGTTCCGCGCGTT
The DNA here is from genome assembly GCF_902833155.1 of Burkholderia sp. BCC1047. NCBI lineage: Bacteria > Pseudomonadati > Pseudomonadota > Betaproteobacteria > Burkholderiales > Burkholderiaceae > Burkholderia > Burkholderia sp. BCC1047. The sequence continues at coordinate 34,084 of NZ_CADFEH010000054.1, forward strand.
CATCGCGAAGTATCCGCAGAGCCCCTATCAGCCGACCGCGCAGTACTGGTACGGCAACGCGCAATACGCGCTGCGCGACTACCGCGGTTCGACCGCGACGTGGCAAGGGATCGTCAGCAAGTTCCCGCAACACCCGCGGGCGGCCGACGCCCTCGTGGCGATCGGCACGAACCAGCTCGAACAAGGCCAGAAGGCGGCCGCGAAGAAGACGTTCGAGCAGGTCGTGTCGCAGTACGCCGGGTCGAACGCGGCGCAGACGGCACAGGGCAAGCTCGAAACCATCAAATAATTATCGCGACGGGTTGTTGACAGTCCTGTAACCCGTCGCTATAATCTTTTGCTCTTTAGGTCGTTGCCTAGGTTGTTGAAGCAACGAACCGACAGGTTTCAAGAATGTGGGGTGGTAACTCAGTTGGTTAGAGTATCTGACTTTTAATCAGAGAGTCGAGGGTTCGAGTCCCTCCCACCCTACCAACTATCTTCGATAGTGCAAAAAAGCCTCCCTCGCGGAGGCTTTTTTGCGTCTGTCGCTCAGTGACATATGCCGTTCAGTTTCACTTCCCGGCTAAACGCCCATCGCGATCCCATCGCCGTGGACGCATCGTTGCCACGATCAGTCCCGCTTCTCCTAGTCGGCACCTAATATCGCGACGATCAGGCCACCGATGCAATACCGCCCCGTTACTATCTTCACGCCCCGATAATCGGGGCTTTGGCCAGCCAGGCCCGGCATGATTCCCGCCCCCAGTCGCAGTCATGATCCGGGGGGGGTTGTCACCGGGCCTGGTGGGTGGCTGGTGATCGCTGATAGGGGTTTGGCCGGGATATCCCGACGCCGTCCGTAACGTGGATGCCGAGACTTGCCACCGTTGTTGCAGGCCAATCCGTTCACTCTGCTCATACTTCGATGCAAGACACTCAACAACATGGTGCCGTCGATGTCTTCGTCGGCGTCGATGTCGGTAAAGGCCAGCATCATGCCGTCGCGCTCGATCGGAACGGCAAGCGCCTGTACAACAAGGCGCTACCCAACGACGAGGTCAAGCTGCGAGCCCTCATCGCCGAGCTCAAGACTCACGGTCGACTGCTGTTCGTCGTCGATCAGCCGTCCACCATCGGTGCGCTTCCTGTAGCCGTCGCCCGCGCTGAAGGTGTACTCGTCGCCTATCTGCCGGGACTGGCCATGCGTCGCATCGCTGATCTACACGCCGGTGAAGCCAAGACCGATGCCCGCGATGCCGCGATCATTGCTGAAGCCGCTCGCTCGATGCCGCATACACTGCGCTCGCTTCGGTTGGCGGACGAGCAGCTCGCCGAACTCACCATGCTGTGCGGCTTCGACGACGATCTCGCCGACCAAGTCACTCAAACCAGCTGTTGATTTGCACGGAATCCTGACCCACCCTACGCAGTAATTTGCATCGAATATTGACCCACGTAGAACACTGACCTGCTCGGCAACGGGCAGGGGAACGGAGTGATCGACGTGGC
>NZ_CADFEH010000055.1:0-32762 GCF_902833155.1 Burkholderia sp. BCC1047
CATTAAGCTCAAGTTGAAAGGGCTGAGTCCCGTGCAATACAGGACTCAGCCCTTGGGCACCTAGTCTTCAACCGTCCAACTTCGTGGGGTCAGTTCAGCGCGGAGCCTCTTCGATGCGCGCCGGACGAAGCCGGCGCAGGCATTGTTCGACGTTCGTCAGAAGATATTGCGCAGGCCGATCGCGATGCCCGTCTGGTTGCTGCGGCCGGGCAGCTCGACGTTCGCCGCGCCGTTCGTCTTGTTGAAGTCGACGGTGCCGTAGATTTCGGTGCGCTTGCTCAGCGCGTACTCGGCGATGCCGACGATCGCGTAGCGGTTGCCGCTCGCGAGCGTGCCGTTCGTCGTCATCGCATTGCGCATGTGGTCGTAGTAGAACGCGCCCGTCAGCGTCAGCGGCGCGCTGACCTGCCAGCTCACGCCCGCGAACGGACCGTCGTCGATGCGGCCCGTGCCCTTCGCGACCGGAATCGTCTGCTGCGCGAGCAGGCTGTCGACGAAGCCCGTGTCGTCCTTCGAGCGCAGGTAGCCCGCGTAGATCTTGGCCTTGCTGAACGCGTACACGACGTTCGCGTGATAGATCGTCTGCTTGCGCGCCGAGTTGTCGCTGTTCTGCTGCGCGCCGGCCGCGATGCTGAGCGGGCCCATCACGTACGACAGCGACACGCCCCATGCATTGCCCTTGCCGAGCGAGCCCGGAATCTGGCCCGAGAAGCCGCCGGCGCCGGTCGATTCGTAGTTGGTGCCGGTCGAGTACATCGCCTTCGCCGTCAGGCCCTCGAACTTGCCCGTGTACTTGATCTGGTTGTCCGCATACAGGCCGCCGCCGAGCGCGACCGGCAGCCACGCGTTTTCGAGGTAGTTGCCGACGGTCAGAGGATCGTAGGTATCCGCCAGCAGGTCGAACAGCGGCGTCTTCTGGCGGCCGAGCGTCACGGTGCCGTACGGGCTCTGCAGGCCGACGTACGCCGCGCGGTTGAACAGGCGGCCGCTGTCGGCGAATGCGCCGTTCTGCAGGTTCACGCCGCTCTCGAGGTTGAACACGGCCTTCAGGCCGCCACCGAGGTCTTCCGTGCCGTAGATGCCGAAGCGGCTGTTCGTGATCGCGCCGTTGGTCATCGACAGCAGGCCGTCGTTCTTCGCGTTGGCGTTGGTCAGGTAACGGATGCTGGCGTCGGCGACGCCCCACAGCGTGACCGAGCTTTGTGCTGCTGCGTACTGGCTGGCGAAGGCCAGCGCCGCGCCCCCTGCGATGACTGCGAGTCGGGTGGTCTGCTTCATGAGCGTTCCTTTTTTAGGTGTCTCCATTCATGACCGGCCGCGTGCGCAGCCGGGTGGCGATCGCGGCGCGCTCATGGCGCGCGCGATGTGGGGTGAATCATAGGATGAGTACGGAGGCTGAAAGAAATTGAAATGCGCGGCAATCGCGCGATTGTCGTCCGGGAACAACGGTTCGCGCGCGAGGCGGGTTTTCGTGCGGCGGCGGCACGGTGCGCGGCGGCGCCGGCGGGCACGCGCGGCGCTGCAAGGTTCGGCGATGGTGCGGCGTGGTCATGCGGATCGCGGCGAAATCGCCGGTGCGATCGCTGCGGCGGGTTGCTTGCCGGTTGCCGGTTGCCGGTTGCGGGTTGCCCGCCTGCCGTCAGGCCGTTTGCGTCGCTCCGTCGCTGCTGTCGCCCGCGTCGCGGTTACCGCCCTCGCCGCCCTCGCCGCCCTCGCCACCCGCACCGCCGTTCCCCGCGCGACGCCACGCACGCCGCACGATTTCCGCGAACGCGCCGACGAGCAGCAGCACGGCGCCCCACAGCGCGATGTCCGGCACGAGCCGCGTCACGAGGCCGCCGACCACCGCGCCGCCCAGGAAACAGAAACTGATCGTCGCGAGCAGCGCCGAGTCGTGCAGCGCGCCCGCGTCGTAGCGCGGAATCAGCCCGACGAACAGCTTCTGCGCGGCGCGCCGCAGGTTGCCGGTCGTCATCACCGACGTGTACGACAGTGCCTCGAGATGGGTGAACGACAGCGTCTGCAGCGTCGCGACGAACGAGATGCCCGGAATCAGCCATGCGCTCGACGCGCCGACGACGCCGCTCGCGGCGACGCCGAGAAACGCGATTTCGACGATCAGGCTCACGAACGCCGTATGCCGCATCCAGCCGCGCTGCGCGGCCAGGGCGAGCAGATGCGCGACGAACACCGCGAGCACGAAGCCGCCGAGCGGCGGCACGTGATGCAGCGCGGCTGCCCATTCGCCGGCCGACAGGTTGATGCCGAGCAGCGCGACGTTGCCGGTCATCGTGTTCGCGAACACGTGGCCGTGGCCGACGTACGTGTACGCGTCGAGGTAGCCGCCGGACAGCGTCAGCAATGCGGCGACAGTGAGATTGCGGCTGGCGCCGTCGAGATCCATCGATCCTCCCGTGAAAAGTCGCGCCAGTATCGCGCACGGGAGGGCGGTTGTGCGCCGTTCACTGCCCGATGCCCGTGAGCCCGATCAGCGCGCCGCCCGCGAGCAGCCACAGCGGATGGATGCGCGTGCGCCACGCGAGCACCGCACATGCGGCCGTGATGCCCCACTGGATCGCGGTGCGGTTCGACGCCTCGGAAATCAGCACCGCGCTGGCCGCGACGAGCCCGGCCGTCACCGGCATCATCCCCTGCTGCACATAGCGGCGCCACGGCCGGTCGCGAAAGCGCTCCCACGCATGCAGCGCGAGCACCGTGACGATCGACGACGGCCCGAACTTCGCGACCGACGCGACGAGCAGCCCGGCCCAGCCGGCCACGTGCCAGCCGACCAGCGACACGATCATCATGTTCGGCCCCGGCGCCGCCTGGGCCAGCGCGAACAGCGCGGTGAACTCGTGCGCGCTCATCCAGTGGTGCACGTCGACGACCTGCCGCTGCATCTCCGGCAGGATCGTGTTGCCGCCGCCGAACGCGAGCAGCGACAACTGGCTGAAGATCGTCGCGATGGCGATCAGCGTGTCGCTCATGGCCGGCGCTCCTGTTGCGCGTGGGGCGAGTCGTGCGCATCGTGCGCGCCTCGCGTGGCATCCGGCGCCGGCCGCGGCGCGCCGGCCTCGCGGCGGCGCGACGCGAGCCAGATGCTGACGGGCGTCAGCACCAGCATCGTGGTCAGCAGCGGAAGTCGCAGCACCGCGATCGCGACGAATGCGAGCGCCGCAATCGCCGCCGCGGTGCGCGGCGCCCGAAGCAGCGGCTTCGCGACCTTCACGGCCATCGCGACGAGCAACCCGGCCGCCGCCGCGGCGAGCCCCGCGAACAGGTGCTGCACGTGCGGATCGTTCTGCGTCTTCGCGTACAGCACGCCGAGCGCGACGACGACGAGCGTCGGGCCCGCGATCAGCCCGAGAATCCCGGCGAACGCGCCGGCGACGCCGCGAAAGCGCATGCCGACGGCGACTGACAGATTGATCACGTTGCCGCCCGGCAGGAACTGGCATAGGCCAAGCAGATCGGTGAATTCGTCGGCGGAGAGCCACTTGCGCTCGTCGACGATCGTGCGCCGCGCGAACGGCAACGCGCCGCCGAACGACATCAGGCCAAGCGACAGGAAACCGGTGAACAGCTCGGCGAGACCGACGCTGGGAGGGGGTGCGGCAGGCGGCGGCGAGGCGGGCGGAAAGGCGGATTGCATGGGGCTCCTCATCAAACGGTGAACCGAGGTTACCGCCGTTCAGGATTCCGGCAAAACGATTTTATCGGCGCGCCCTTGTGATCTAGAATCACAAGCATGGCACGCGATCTCCCGCCCTTTTCCGCGCTTCGGGCCTTTGAAGCCGCGGCACGACATGAAAGCTTCAGCGCCGCCGGCGACGAGCTGCATGTGACTCACGGTGCCATCAGCCGGCAGATTGCCGGGTTCGAGGCGTGGCTCGGCAAGCCGGTGTTCCACCGCTACGGCAAGCGCGTGAAGCTCACCGACGAAGGCCGCCGCTACCTGGACACCGTGCGCGCGGCGTTCGACAGCATCGCGCACGCGACCGAGCAGTTGCGCAACACCGGCGCGGCGCGCGTGCTGCGCATCAACGCGCTGCCGACCTTCGCGATGAAATGGTTGCTGCCGCGCCTGTCGCGGTTCCAGCGCGACGTGCCGAACGTCGAGCTGAAGCTGTCGACGTCGAACGCGCCGCTCGACACGCTGAACGGCTTCGACGTCGCGATCCGCCGCGGCCCCGGCCACTGGCCGAACTGCACGAGCGGCCACTTCCTCGACGAAAGCGTGATTCCGGTGTGCAGCCCGGCGCTGCTCAAGCGCGCGCCGATCACGCGCGCCGACGATCTCGCGCGGCACGTGCTGCTGCATTCGGATACGCGGCCGGAAGGCTGGCGCGACTGGTTCGCGGCGGCCGGCGTCGCGATGAAGGGGCGCAAGCGGCAGTCGTTCGACCATTTCTACCTGGCGCTGCAGGCGGCGGTCGACGGGTTGGGCGTCGCGCTCGGGCCGCTGCCGCTGATCGACGACGAGCTGGCGAGCGGGCGCCTGGTGATGCCGCTCGACGGGCCGCGTATCGCGACGCGCAGCTACTGGTGGATCGCGCCGGGCGCGCCGGCCGACGATCCGCTCGTCGCGCAGTTCTGTGCGTGGCTGCAGGGGCAGTCGAATACCGGTGCATGAGGTATGCGCAACGACGGGCGGCATTGCACCGCCCGCGCCCGAATCACACCACCGGCCCCGGTTCCTTCTCCTTGCGCAGGATCGCGTACAGGATGATCGCGCCGAACGTCGCGGTGCCGATCCCGCCGAGCCCGAAGCCGCCGAGCTTCAGCGAGAAGTCGCCGGCGCCGAGCACGAGCGTGACGGCCGCGACGATCAGGTTGCGGTTGTCGGAGAAGTCGACCTTGTTGACGACCCAGATCCGCGCGCCCGTCACCGCGATCAGCCCGAACACGACGATCGACACGCCGCCGAGCACGGGGCCGGGAATCGTCTGGATCACCGCGCCGAACTTCGGCGAGAAGCCCAGCCCGATCGCGATCAGCGCCGCGACCGCGAACACCAGCGTCGAATAGATCCGCGTGACGGCCATCACGCCGATGTTCTCCGCGTAGGTGGTCACGCCCGTGCCGCCGACGCTGCCGGACACGATCGTCGCGAGCCCGTCGCCGATGAACGCGCGGCCGACGTAGCGGTCGAGGTTGGTGCCCGTCATCGCGCTGACGGCCTTGATGTGACCGAGGTTTTCCGCGACCAGGATCACCGCGATCGGCGCGAGCATCAGCATCGCGTGCGGATCGAACACCGGCGCACGGAAGCTCGGCACGCCGAACCACGCGGCCTGCGCGACGATCGCGAAATCGATCGGCTTGCCGAGGCCCATCCCGTTGGTCGCGATCGCGTAGATCACGTACGCGATCACGAGCCCGACGAGGATCAAGAGGCGCTGCATCATCCCGCGCGCGAACACCGCGACGCCGCCGACGCACAGCACCGTGACGAGCGCCATCACCGATTCGAAGGTCGAGCCGGACACGCCCTTGACCGCGATCGGCGCGAGGTTCAGCCCGATCACCGCGACCACCGCCCCGGTGACGACGGGCGGCATCAGCGTCTCGATCCAGCGCGTGCCGATCGCCTGCACCAGCGCGCCGAGCGCGACGTACACGACGCCGCACGCGACGATCCCGCCGAGCGCGACCGGAATGTTCGGGTTCGGGCCGCTGCCGCCGTAGCCGGTCACCGCGATCACGAGGCCGATGAACGCGAAGCTCGAGCCGAGATAGCTCGGCACGCGCCCGCCGACCAGCACGAAGAACAGCAGCGTGCCGATGCCCGACATGAAGATGCACAGGTTCGGGTCGAAGCCCATCAGCAGCGGCGCGAGCACGGTCGAACCGAACATCGCGACGACGTGCTGCACGCCCATCGCGACCATCTGCGGCCACGCGAGGCGCTCGTCGGGGCCGACCACGCGCGAGGCCGCGCCGGTCGATTGGACCCGCCAGCGCGGGAAGTAGGAATCGGACATGGGGAAAGCGCTCCTGTCGGTCATCGGTCGCCGGCTGCGAAGGATGCGCCGGTCTGGAATCTGGCGCGAGTTTACGGAGCGGAATGGGGGCTGGCAAGCGAACCGGTAGGCGGGGGCCGGCCAGACGAGAACGCGGCAGGCCGCGCGAGAGAACCGGGGCGCGACCGCGCGGCCCGGCGAAGCGCCCGTCCGCGCATGATGCGCGGACGGCGGCGGCAAGCGCCGGCCGCGAAGTAAGCATGCGCTCACCTCGAAGCCGGCGCCGCGTGCATCACGGATTGATGTACTGGAACAGCGACAGGTTCTGCAGTTGCACGTACGCCTTCTGCGCGCCGGTCAGCGCGTTCTGCACCTGCAGGTACTGGCTGATCGTCGTGACCATGTTGGTGCTGGTCAGGTCCGTCAGGTTGCTGGTCGTCTGCAGCGACGCGGTCTGGGTGACGGCCTGCATCGCCTTCACTTCCTGCTCGCGGCCGCCGACGGATGCCTGGATCGTCGTCACGTTGCGCATCGTGTTGCCGACCTTGATCGACCCGGTCATCAACGCGTTCTTCAGCGACACGGCCGCGACAGGGTTGCCGGTCACCGGCGTCTTCAGCGCCGCGATCATCGAGTCGAGCGTCGAGAAGATGTCGGCGCCGCCGCTTGCCTGCGGGCCGGGCGTCACGGCGAACGTATCGCCGGTGCTCGGCGTGCCCGATACGGCCACCGTCATCCCGCTGCCGAGCGCGATCGACGCACCCGACGTATAGGCCTGCGCGGGCGTCGTGGTCGGCGGCTTGGCCGAGTTGTCGGTCACCGTGTAGGTCGGCGCGGCGGGCGTGCCGCCGAACGTGATCGCGAAATGGTGATCGTTGGTCGCGGCGGACGGGTCCGTCACCGTCACCGCGCCGATTGCGCCGGTGCCGACGTTGCCGGCGCCGGCCGACGGAACCTGCGCGCTGCCGAGCGACGGCACGGACATGAACACCGCCGAACCGGTGTCGCCCTGCGACACGCTGCTCGAATCGGCGATCTGCACCTGGCGCGTGCCCGAGTCGCCGACGTAGCTGATGCTGCCGTTCGGGCTGGCCGTGAACGGCGCCGTCGAATTGTTCAGGCCGGCGAACAGGTAATTGCCGGCACCGTCGTTCGAGTTCGCGAGCGTCACCAGCTGGTCGCGATAGCCTTGCAGCTGCGTCGCGAGCGCCGAGCGGTCGCTGTCGGCCAGCGAGCCGTCGCCGGCACGCACGATCAGCGTCTGCACGCCGGTCAGCACGCTGCTCACGCTCTGCAGCGCCTGGTCCTCGGCCTGCAGCGACGCGAGCGCGGTGGTCTGGTTGGTCGCGTACTGCGACAGCGTCGCCGACGTCATCGACAGCTGCACGGCCTGCGCCGCGCCGACCGGGTTGTCGGCCGGCGTCTGCAGGCTCGTGCCGCTCGAAATCTGCTGGTACAGCTGCGCGAGCTGCGCCTGCTGATCGTTCATCTGTGAAACGTTCAGCTGGAAGAACTGGGCGCTGGAAATTCGCATCGCTTCTATCCCTCGAATCCGGTCAGTTGAACAGGCCGAGCACGGTCTGGAACAGCGTCGCCGCCGTCTGGATCACTTTCGCGTTCGCCTGGTAAAGCTGCTGGTACTGCATCAGGTTCGCCGCTTCCTCGTTCTGGTTCACGCCCGACACCGACTGCTGCGCGGTCGTGATCTGGCCGACGAGCGAGGTCTGCGCGGCGCTCGACGACTTCAGCTGGCTCGCCGTGTTGCCGATCGCGTTCACGTAGTTCGCATACGCGCCGGTCAGCGTCGTCGTGCCGCCGCCGAGCGCCTTCGCGGTGACGAGCTGCGACAACGCTTGTGCGTTGGAGCCGTCGCTCGTGCCGCCCGCGTACGGTCCGATCGTGAACGTGTCGCCATCCGACGGCGCGCCGGACAGCGTGACGGTCACGCCGTTCATCACGCCCGCCGGAGCCGGCTGCGTGGTGCTGTTGATCGTCAGCTTCGCGCCGGCCGTCGCGTTGTACGGCACGCTGTCGGTCGGGCTCGTGATCGTCACCGAGGTCGGCGGGGTGCCCGCGATCGTCACCGTGGTGCCGGCCGGGAAGCCCGACAGCGACTGCGACGCCGCGTCGTAGGTCAGCTTGGTCGGCGTCGTCGGCACCTGGTAGCCGGCGCTCACCGCGCCCTGCGTGATCTTTGCCGTGCCGATGTTGGTTTTCGATGCCGCAGCGACCACCGGCGACGCGGCCGCGATCGCCGAGCCGCTCGTGGTCGCGAGGCCGAAGCCGGTCAGCGCGCCGCGCGTCGGCAGCACGGTGAACTGGTCGCCGGCATTCATCGCGCCGGACGAGAACGAGAAGTTCAGCCCGCCGAGCGAGACCGGCATCGGACCCGCCTTCTGGTCGACCACCGACCCGCTCGCGCGGTCGGTCAGCGTGTAGTTCGTGCCGTCGTACGACAGCGTGTAGTCGCTCGTCGTCGGCTGCGACGCATTGGCGAACGACACGGACAGCGACGCGTTGCCGGTGTTGCCCTGATTCGAATAGACGGTCGGGTTCGTCACCGTGAACAGGTTGCCGCCCGGCTTGCCCGCCAGATCGACGCCGAGCGCGTTCTGCGCGTTGACCTGCGCGGCGAAGCTGGTCGCGAGCGCGCCGAGCTGCGCCTGGGCCGGGTCGAGCGTCTGGCGGCGGAACGCGAGCAGGCCGCCGAGCGTGCCGCCCGACAGCGACGCATCCGGCAGCGCCTGGTTCGGCCCCTGCGGATTCGCGCCGGCGATGCCCTGCGACACGACGGTGAGCTCGCTCGGATCGGACGACGACGTGACGGTCGCAAGCTGGTAGCTCTTGTCGGCGACGACGAGCGGCTGACCGCCCGCCAGGAATACGCTGTAGCCGCTGTCGTTGCGCACGACCTGCACGCCGGCGAGGCTCGACAGGTTCGACACCGCGAGGTCGCGCTGGTCCATCAGCTGGTTCGGCGGCTGCCCCTGGCTGCTCGCCGCCGAGATCTGCTGGTTCAGCTGCGCGATCTGCGCGGTGTACGTGTTGATCTGCGACACGGTGCTGGTGAGCTGCGTGTTCACGCTCTGGCGCAACGCGTCGTATTGCTGGCCCGCCGCCTTCAGCTGGTCGCCGAGAATCTGCGCGTTGCTGATCGCGGTCTGCCGCACCGACGGATCGGACGCATTGTTCGCGACGTTCTGCAGCCCGGTGAAATAGCTCGTGATCGCGGTCGAGATGCCGGCCGTCGGGCTGCCGACGTAGTTATTCAGCTGCGCGACGAGCGAATACCACGTCGACAGCGCGCCGCCCTGCGTCTGCGCGCCGTTCAGCTGGTCGCTCAGGTACTGGCTGTACTGCCGTTGCACGGTGACGGTGTTCACGCCCTGCGGCATGTAGCCGCTGCTGGTGTACTGCCCGCTCGCCTCGGCATAGACGGGGCGTTCGACCGAATAGCCCGGCGTCGCGGCGTTGCTGATGTTCTGGCCGGTCGTCGTGAGGCCCCAGAGCGCGGCATTCAGGCCGCTGACGCCGAGGTTCATGAGTGTGTTGGACATGCGCGATCCTGATGAGCTGGCCGCGCTGCGGCCGCCGGGTTGCGTGACTCCCGGTATAACGGCCGCGGATTGAAAAAATTGAGGGAAAAATGCATGCGCGGCGCACGGGTGTGCGTCGCCGCCGGAAGCGGCCGGCGGAGGCCGCCGGCAGCGCCGCGCAGACGGCCCGTGGGGGCCGGCCGCCGGATGCGCGTCAGGCTCGCGCGAGCGAGCGGCGCTTCATTTCGAGTTGCGTGATCAGCCGCTGCAGCGTGTTCTCCGCGCTGCCCGGCAGCGACATGTAGCGAAAGCCGAGCTGGTAGCGCCGCGACCCGTTCGGCATCTGCGTCGAACGCTGCGACACCAGTTGCAGGTCGAGCGACAGCTTGCCGTGGCCGGTCAGCTCGAGCTCGACGTCCGGCAGCAGCGTGCCGACCTCGAGCGCCTCGACGCGCTCGTCGGCCGTGCGCAGCCCCACGCCGCCGAGCGACAGGTTGTGCACCTCGAACAGGAAGCTTTCGCCGTCCGGCAGCTTGCCGCGGCACAGGAACGGATCGACGATCGGCGCGTCGACGCGGAAATATTCGCGGCGCTGGATGCACACCAGCACGTCGGGGAAATCGGCGACGAACGCGGGCAGCCCCTCGTAGCGCGTCTCGCGCGGCGTGCCCGTGGTGAATTCGACGCGCACGCCCTCCGGCGCGGCCGCGAACGTGCAGTGCGACGCGCCGAGGATGCCGGCGTTCTGCTCGGACAGCGCGCCCCAGTCGAACGTGAACGTCCGCTCGCCGACGTCGACCTCGAGCAGACGCGTGACGAGCTGGCCGCCCGGATACTGGACGGTCAGGAAATCGCCGCGGTTCACCAGGTTGCGCAGCTGCACGCCGATTTCCAGCGGATTGCGGCGGGCATAGTCGGGCCCGGAGTGGCCTGCATCCAGGCTGGGGTCCGTCGACGTTTCGATATTCATGGCTAGCCGGTCTTTCTTGTCATGGGCGCCCGGGGCAACCGGTGCGCAATAAAACCGGGCCAGAACGGGGGCCCGGTCGCAGGTCTCTCACACTTAGCGGCAGTGCTGACCGAAAGTTTAGATCGAAACGGCGATTTATTTCTCGCAAACGTTGAAACCGCGCGCGGCAAGGTGCCGGGCGCGGTCCGAGGGGGGCCAACCGGTGGCGGGCGCGGCCGTCAGCCGATCTGCTGCATGATCGAGATCAGCTTCTTCGCGTAATTCGGGTCGGTGGCGTAGCCGGCCTTCTGCATCCCGTGCGCGAAGCCTTCGACGCTGCGGCTCGCGCTCAGCACGCCCGCATAGCGCGGGTTGTTCTTCAGCAGGTTCGCGTAATCGGTCATCGCGTGCTCGTACGAGTCGTACGCACGGAACTTCGCGACCACGCGGCGCGGCGTGCCGTTCACGTATTCGGTGGTCAGCGCCGACACGGTGCGGCCGGTCCAGCCCTTGTTCGCCTTGATGCCGAACACGTTGTAGCTGGTCGAGCCGTCGGTCGCGCGGATCTCGCGCTTGCCCCAGCCCGATTCGAGCGCGGCCTGGCCGACGATGAAACGCGCCGGGATGCCGGTCGTCGCGCTGGCCGCCTGCGCGGGAGCCGCGAGCCGGTCGACGAACGCGTCCGCGTTCGGCACGCCGCTCGCGCCCTTGACCGGCGGCGTCAGCGCGCTGCCGGCCGAGTAGCCGCGCGCACCGGCGAGCCCGCCGTTGTTCGCCGCGTTCGCATAGGCCTTCGCCATCGCGTTCATCGCGGCGAGGCTGCCTTCGTTGCCGGCCGTGCCGAGGCCGCCGGCGCCCATGCCGCCCGCGCCGACGTCGGCCGCCGTGTCGCCGCCCGCGCTGGCGCCCGCATTGCGCAGCAGCTGCTTCATCAGCGCATCGGCGACGCCGATGCCGCGCGTCGACATCTGCTGCGCGAGCTGCTGGTCGAGCATCGACGTGTACATCTTCGACGTATGCGAATCCAACAAGCCGCCGTCGGGCGATGCATCGCGCATGCTCTTGAGCATCATCTGCGTGAACATCGCGTCGAACTGGCCGGCGACCGCCTTCGCGCCGGCCTGCGGCGACTGCTTCGCCTGCGCGCGCAGCGCGTCGAAACCCTGCACGTCGAGCGCGAAGCGCTGCGTGAGGTCATTTGCGTTGGGGAGCGTGGCTGCCATTTAGATCACCTCCAGGTCGGCGCGCAGCGCGCCGGCCGCCTTCATCGCCTGCAGGATCGACATCAGGTCCGCGGGCGTCGCGCCGAGCGTGTTCAGCGCCTTCACGACGTCGGCGAGATTCGCGCCGGCCGTCACCATCTTCAGTGCGCCGTTGTCCTGCTTCAACTGGATCTGCGACTGCTGCGCGACCACCGTCTGCCCGTTCGAGAACGGCCCCGGCTGCGACACCACCGGCTGCGTGTTGACGACCACCGACAGGTTGCCGTGCGCGACCGCGCAGCTTTGCAGCGTGACCATCTGATTCATCACGATCGAGCCGGTGCGCGCGTTCAGGATCACCTTCGCAGCGGCCTTGTCCGGGCTCACGTCGAGGTTCTGCAGGCGCGCCATGAACGCGACCTGCTGCGCGGAATCGGCCGGCGCCGCGAGCTGGATCGTGCGGCCGTCGAGCGCCGTCGCGGTGCCCGGGCCGAAGCTCGAGTTGACCGCGGACACGATCCGCTGCGCGGTGCCGTAATCCATGTCGTTCAGCTGCAGCTGCAGTACGCCGTTCATCTGCGCGACCGCGTTCGGCACCGCGCGCTCGACGATTGCGCCGCCGACGATCCGGCCGGCCGCGAGCTGGTTCACCTGCACGCGGCTGCCGTTCGCGCTGGCGCCCGCGCCGCCGACCGCCATGTTGCCCTGCGCGAGCGCGTACACCTGCCCGTCCGCGCCCTTCAGCGGCGTGAGCAGCAGCGTGCCGCCGCGCAAGCTCTTCGCGTTGCCGAGCGACGACACGGTCACGTCGAGCGCTTCGCCGGGCCGCGCGAACGGCGGCAGCGTGGCCGTCACCATCACGGCCGCGACGTTCTTCAGCTGCATGTTGTTCAGCGACGACGGGCCGCCGTTGGCCGAACCGTTGTTGATCGAGATGCCGAGGTTCGCGAGCATGTTCGCGAGCGTCTGCGTCGTAAACGGCGTCTGCATCGTCTGGTCGCCCGTGCCGTCGAGGCCGACGACGAGGCCATAGCCGATCAGCGGGTTGTCGCGCACGCCCTGGATCTGCGCGAGATCCTTCAGGCGTTCCGCATGCGCGGGCGCGGCGCCGAGCACGCACGCGGCCAGCACGACGGCGGCACACCGCGCGACGGCGCGTGCACGCAGCGACAGGCGGTGGAAAAGAGGCAGCTGCATCGTCATCACCACGGCGCGATGTTGAGGAAGAAGCGCTGCAGCCAGCCCATTGTCTCGGCTTCGTTGATGTAGCCCTTCGACGAGTATTCGATCTTCGCGTCGGCGACCTGCGTCGAGTAGACGGAGTTCGCGCCCGAGATCGTGTTCGGGTTGACGACCCCCGAGAAGCGCACGAATTCGTTGCCCTGGTTGATCAGCATCTGCTTCTCGCCGCTGACCACGAGGTTGCCGTTCGGCAGCACGCTGGTGACGGTCACCGTGATCGTGCCGTTGAACGTGTTCGCCGCGCTCGCGCCGCCGGTGGCCGCGAACTTGTTCGCGCCGGCCGCCGACAGGTTCGCCTTCGCGAACAGCCCGCCGAGGAACGCGGCCGTCGGCACGCTGAAGTCGGTGTTGCCCTGCCGGTTGGTGTTCGCGCCCGACGACTTGGTCGCGTTGATGTTCTCCGCGATCATGATCGTCAGGATGTCGCCGATGTTGCGCGGGCGCTGATCCTCGAACAGCGGCCGCCCCGCGTAGCCGGGGTTGTAGATCGAGCCGGGCGCCTGCATCGACATCGGCATCGGCGGCTGCGCCGTCATCGGCTGCTGGATGATCGGATCGCGCGGAATCTGCGCGCAACCGGCGAGCGCCGCCACCGCGACCGCGCACGCGGCGCGGACGGTGGCTGACGAGGGGAGGCGAACCTGCTTCATGGCTGCGACGGGACGTTCCGGTTAGCTCTTCATCTGCGTGACGGTCTGCAGCATCTGGTCGGACGTCGTCACGGCCTTGCTGTTGATCTCGTAGGCACGCTGCGTCTGGATCATGTTGACGAGTTCCTGCACGACGTTCACGTTCGACGCCTCGACGTAGCCCTGGTTGAGCACGCCCGCGCCGTTCAGCCCCGGCTGCGACACGTTCGGCGCACCCGACGACGTCGTTTCCGCGAACAGGTTCTCGCCCTTCGCCTCGAGGCCGGTCGGGTTGATGAAGGTCGCGATCTGCAGCGAACCGATCTGCACCGCGTTGCTGGAACCCGGCTGCGTGACCGACACGACGCCGTCCTTGCCGATCGTCAGCGACTGCGCGTTCTGCGGCACGGTGATCGCCGGCAGGATCTGGTAGCCGCTCGACGTGACGAGCTGGCCCTGCGCGTTGGTCTGGAACGAGCCGTCGCGCGTGTACGCGTTGGTGCCGTCCGGCATCAGCACCTGGAAGAAGCCCGCGCCGTTGATCGCGACGTCCTTCGAGTTGCCGGTCTGCGTGAGGCCGCCCTGCGTGTACAGGCGCTCGGTCGCGACCTGCTGCACGCCGGTGCCGAGCTGCAGGCCCGACGGCAGTTCGGTCTGCTGCGTCGAGTTCGCGCCGGGCTGGCGGATGGTCTGGTACAGCAGATCCTCGAACACCGCGCGCGACGCCTTGAAGCCGTTCGTGCTGGTGTTCGCGAGGTTGTTCGAAATCACGTCCATCTGCGCCTGCTGCGCATTCATGCCGGTCGCGGCGATGTAGAGCGAACGATTCATTTGTCAGGTCTCCTGCTTGGGCTGGCGCGGGCGCTCAGCTGAAATTGAGCAGCTGGTTCGCCGTCTGCTCGTTCTGGTCGGCCGTCTGGATCAGCTTCGACTGCAGCTGGAACGCGCGCGCGTTGTCGATCATCGCGACCATCGCGGTCACCGGGTTCACGTTGCTGCCTTCGATCGAATTCGGCGTGACGACCACGTTCGGGTCGGTGTCGGCCGGATTGCCGTCGGCGGTGCGGAACAACCCGTCGTTGCCGCGCGTGAGCGTGGCCGGATCGGGATTGACGAGCTTGATCTGGTCGACGATCGCGACCGCGGTCGGCGGGTCGCCCGGCATCAGCGCGGACACCGTGCCGTCCTTGCCGATCGTCACTTCCGCGTTCGGCGGCACCGCGATCGGGCCGCCGTTGCCGACCACCGGCAGGTTGCTCGCGTTGACGAGCTGGCCGTTCTCGTCGACGTGCAGGTTGCCGGCGCGCGTGTACGCCTCGCCGCCGTCGGCCGTCTGCACCGACAGCCAGCCCGCGCCCTGCACCGCGACGTCGAGCGGATTGCCGGTGCGCGTGATCGGACCCGGCGCGTAATCGGCGCCGGGCGTCGACGCGAGCACGTAGGTGCGCGTCGTCGTCGGGTCGATGTTGCTGCCGTCGCCGAAATTCATCGGCACCGCGCGATACGTCGCGAGCTGCGCGCGAAAACCCGTCGTCGACGCGTTCGCGAGGTTGTTCGCGACGATCGCCTGCTGGTCGAGCGACTGCGACGCGCCCGTCATCGCCGTATAGATCAGTCGGTCCATGGCTGCCGGTTGTCCGCGCTTACAGGTTGATGAGCGTCTGGTCGACGGTCTGCTGCGTCTTGATCGTCTGCGCGTTCGCCTGGTAGTTGCGCTGCGCGGTGATCAGGTTGACGAGCTGCGAGGTCAGGTCGACGTTCGAGTTCTCGAGCGCGCTGCCCTGCAGCGTGCCGTGGTTCGTGCTGCCCGGCGCCGAGATCTGCGGCACGCCCGACGCCGACGATTCGGCGTACTGGTTGCCGCCGAGGTTCACCAGCCCGTTCGGGTTGTTGAAGTTCGCGAGCGCGATCAGGCCGAGCACGGCGGTCTGGCCGTTCGAGTAGTTGCCGGTCAGCTTGCCGTCTCTGCCGATCGAATAGGTGGTGAGCGTGCCGCTCGCGTAGCCGTCCTGCGCGAGGTTGTTCACGCCGTCCTTGCCGCCGTACTGCGTCGTGCCGGTCAGGTCGAGCGTCAGCGATTGCGGCGTCGCCGAGCCGTCGGTGTTCGGCACGGTGAACTGGAACTGGCCGAGCGACGCGGTCGGCGCGGCCGGCGTGCCGGTCGTCGTGCTCTTGATCGCGCCCGACGTGTCGAACGTGATCGTGCCGAGATCGGTCGTCGCGCCGCCCTGGACGCCCGCGTACGCTTCCCACGTGCCGGCCGCCGACTTCACGAAGTACATGTTGACCGGCTGCGAGCCGCCGAGCGAGTCGTACACCTGGATCGCGGTCGAGTAGTTGTACGTCGTGTTGTCGGTCGCGCTGAACGGCGTCTTGGTCGGCACCGTGTCCTGCGAGTTCAGGTTGAACTGGCCGGTGATCTTGGTCGTCGCGGTCGGCGCGATGTTGTTGGTCGGCGCCTGCAGCGGCACGGTCTGCGCGGTGTTGATCACGCCGCCCGCGTTCGCCGCGTAGCCCATCAGGTTACGGCCCTGCGCGTCGACGATGAAGCCGTTCTTGTCGCGCTGGAACGTGCCGTCGCGCGAGTACGTCGTCACGCCGTTGTTCGACATCTGGAAGAAGCCGTTGCCGTTGATCGCGACGTCGAGCGACGAGTTCGTCGTATTGATCGTGCCCTGCCCGAAGTTCTGCTGCACCGCGTTCAGCGACGTGCCGATGCCGATCTGCGTGTTGACCGACGTCGCGACCGAGTTCGCGTACATGTCGGCGAACTGCGCGGTGCTCGACTTGAAGCCGACCGTGTTCGCGTTCGCGATGTTGTTGCCGATCACGTCCAGCGCGTTCGATGCGCCGGCGAGGCCGCTCAGACCTTGTTGATAACCCATTTCGCTCTCCGTGACGAGAAAACTCGATCAGTTGGTGGTGGTGTCGCCGGTCGAGGACGACTTCGTGTTCGGGAAGATCGACGCAACCTGGGTGAGCCCCACCGTCGTGCCGTTCGACAGCACGAGCCCCGCGGTGCCGTCCGCCTGCTTGACCACGCTCTGCACCGTCGCGGCCCCGAGCGTCGTGGCCGCGTGCGGCGTGCCGTTGCTGTCGGTATACGACGCGCTGACCGTGTACTTGCCGTCCGGCAGCGCGTTGCCGGCCGCATCGGTCGGCGTCCAGTTGAACGGCACGGTGCCGGCCGACTGCGCGCCCGCGTTGATCGTGTTCACGACGGTGCCCGCCGAGTTCTTCACGGTGATCGTCAGGTTCGACACCGAGCTCGCGAGCGACACGCCGAACGGCGACGCCGCGCCGCCCTTCACCGCGACCGCATTGCCCGGCGCGAGCACGTTCGTGCCGATCAGCAGCGCGGCCTGCGTCTGCTGGCCGGCCGTGAGCTGCGTCGACAGCGACGTGAGCGACGTGTTCAGCTGCGCGATGCCGCTCACCGTGTTGATCTGCGCGAGCTGCGACGTCATCTGCGAGCTGTCCACAGGGCTGGTCGGATCCTGGTTCTGCAACTGCGTGACGAGCAGCTTCAGGAACGTCGCCTGCAGGTCGCTCGCCGACGTGCCGTTGGTCGACGACACGTTGTTGGTGTTCATCGTGTCGGTCGGCAGCGTCGACACGTTGGTGCCGTTGCCGCCGATCGTCGTGTTGGAGGAAGTCATCCTGTTGGCCTTCTGTCGGAACTGTCGGTTCGGGTCTCGGTAGAAAAACGTCGGGCGGCGCGCGGCTTACGAGCCGATCGTCAGCGTCTTGAGCATCAGCGTCTTCGCGGTGTTCAGCGTCTCGACGTTGGCCTGGTACGAGCGCGACGCCGAGATCATGTTCACCATCTCCTGCACCGGGTCGACGTTCGGCATCTGCACGTAGCCGTTCGCGTCGGCGGACGGGTTCGCCGGGTCGTAGGTCGATTTCATCGGCGACGGGTCGTCCATCACCTTGGTCACGCGCACGCCGCCCACGCCCTGGCCGGACGCGCTGCGCGCGCCGCCGATCGGATCGGTCGCGAACACGACCTGCTTGGCCTTGTACGGCTTGCCGTCGGGGCCGGTCGCGCTGTCGGCGTTCGCGAGGTTCGACGCGGTCACGTTCAGGCGCTGCGATTGCGCGGACAGCGCCGAACCGGCGACGCCGAAGATGTTCATCAACGAAGGCATGGAGGCTCCTTGTGCTGGGTGCCGGATTCGGAAGCGGCCGGCGCTTGCGAGTTCGTTACGAGTTCGTCGTGATCGCGGCGATCATCGCCTTGATCTGCTGGGTCATCACGGTCATCCCGGTTTCGTAGTGCAGCGCGTTGTTCGCGAACTGCACGCGCTCGACGTCGAGATCGACCGTGTTGCCGTCGAGCGACGGCTGCAGCGGCATCCGGTATTGCGCACGGCCGTAGTCGTCCGACGGGCCGCCGGTCGGGATCAGCTTCGCGGTGCCGGCCATGTGGCCCGCCGCCGTCGACACCATCGACATGCCGCTCGTCACGCCGGCCGGCTGCGCCATCGGCAGTTGCGCGGCGTTGCTGGGCGCGAGGCCGCCGCCCGTCTGCTTCAGCGAGCGCGCGAGCGTCGACGCGAAATCGACGTCGCGGGCCTGGTAGCCGGGCGTGTCGGCGTTCGCGATGTTCGACGACAGCAGTTCCTGCCGATAGGCGCGCACGTCGAGCGCCTGTCGGCCGAACGCGAATTCCGCATCGAGTTTGTCCAGCATGTGTGCGTCTCTCCGTATGAAGCGCTGCACGCCCCTCGCACCGGATGGCGACCCGAGAGGCTTTTTTCCATGACAGCGATGGTAGGCGCGGGACGCAACCGGCAATCGGGCGAATAACGCGGCAAAGGCCCCCTCTATTCATCGTTTGCGCGACGCCCCGGCTCCCTAGAATGCGAAGCGGATCAACGGATCGAGGACACGGCGATGACGGGCGGCGCACTTCGCGGCAGGAACGGGCGGCTCACGCACGCCCGGCGTGCGTTCGCGCTCGCTGCGGCGCTGTGGATCGTCGCGCCCGCCGTGCATGCCGACGACGGGATGATCGTGATTCCCGGGCGCGGCGAGACGGCCGAAACCGCGCTCGCGCACGCCAATGCGGCGAGCGGCGGGCAGTTCGGCGGGAATGCGGGGATCGCTTCGGCGTCGGCTTCGGGCGGGCAGCGCGCGGCTGGCGCGGCGAGCGCCGCGACCGGAGATGGCTACGCGGCGCAACCGGCCGGCCAGATGGTCGTGACGAGCGTTCCGCCGCCGGCCGCTGTGCAGGCCCCTGCGCCGCTTCCGGTCTACGCAGCCGCCCGCGCGAACGCCGGGTACGGCGCAACGCCGCGCGCGGCGGACCCCGCCGCCATCGCGACGGTCGTCGCCGGCACGGCCGAGCCTGCATCGGCTTTCGCGCGGCCGGCGCCGCAATCGGCAGCTTCGGCGCGCCTCGCGGCAGCCCGTGCCGCGTCGGCCGCAGCGGCAGCGCGCACGGCGGCCGCTTCCGCCAACCCGGCCCCGGCCCCGGCCGCCGCTACGACCCAGCCCGCGACGCCGCCCGGCCAGCAAGACCCCGAAACGATCCGGCGCGCGGCGCTCACGTTCCTGCAGCAGCAGATCGCCGGCCTGCCCGGCAAGACCACCGCGACGGTCACGACCGCCTTTCCGCGCGGGCTCGCCGCCTGCACGACGCTCGAGCCGTTCTTGCCGACCGGTGCGCGCCTGTGGGGCCGCACGACGGTCGGCGTGCGCTGCGCGGGCGAGCGGCCGTGGACCGTCTACCTGCAGGCGAAGGTCGCCGTGCAGGCCACCTATTACGTCGCCGCGCGGCAGATCGCGCCCGGCGAGCCGCTCTCCGCGGCCGACCTGGTCGCGCGCGACGGCGACCTGACGGTGCTGCCGCTCGCGGTGATCACCGATCCCGCGCAGGCCGTCGGCGCGACCGCGCTCGCGCGCATCTCGGCCGGGCTGCCGCTGCGGCAGGACATGCTGAAGAGCGCGGCGTCGGTGTCGGCCGGCCAGACGGTGCGGGTCGTCGCGGCCGGCCCCGGCTTCACGATTTCGGCCGAGGGCAGCGTGCTCGCGAATGCGGCGCCCGGCCAGTCGGTACGCGTGCGGATGGCGGCCGGACAGATCGTCACGGCGATCGTCAAGGACGCCGGCACCGTCGAAATTCCGCTGTAGGGACGGAACTGCCGCAAAAATGTAAAGAATTGTTTATTCGGAGCATTTCGGGCTCGCGATGCTAAAGTTCGGGCCGACCCGGCCGTTATCTGGGTCAAACCGTACAGGAAACCCATCGTGAAGATCGATTCCACTCCGAAACCGAGCCCCCTCGCGCCGACCGGCACCGGCGCGGCCCGTGCGCCGTCCGGCACGGCCCAGTCGTCCGCACAGGCAGCCGATGCAGGATCGAGCGGCAGCGACACGAACGTAAACCTGTCGGGTCTGTCCGGCCAGCTGCGTTCGGTATCCGCGTCGGGCGACGCCGATATCGACACGGGCCTCGTCCAGTCGATCAAGGACGCGCTGAACGACGGCACGCTGACGATCGATGCGAACAAGATTGCCGACGGCGTATTGAACACCGCCCGCGAACTGCTGCAACAGCAGCGCCCGCAGGGCAGCTAAGCCCCGGCCTCGTGGCCGGGTCACCCGGTTTGCCGGCGCGCGCGACACCGCACGCACCGGCGTGACGAGCATGACGCGATGAGAGAAGAGCTGCTGGCCACGGTCAACGACGAACACGCGACGATCGAGGCGTTCGCGTCGCTGCTCGTCTACGAGGAAAAGGCGCTGACGACGGCCGAGCCGCTCGAGATGCTGCCCGGCATCGTCGAGAAGAAAAGCGAACTGATCGACCGGCTCGCGCAGCTCGAACGCACGCGCGACACGCAGCTTTCCGCGCTCGGCTTTCCGGCCGGCAAGAAAGGCATGGACCAGGCGGCCGAGCGCGATGCGCGCCTCGCGAGCCGCTGGCAACTGCTGCAACAGGCCGCCGAACGCGCGCGCCAGGCCAATGCGAACAACGGGATGCTGATCCGGATCCGGATGGACTACAACGAGCGCGCGCTCGCGGTGCTGCGCTCGGCGCCCGCGCCGTCCGGCGTGTACGGCCCCGACGGACGCGTGTCGGCGCTCGCGCGCTGACCGGCCGACGTCGCGCCGCGCGGCCGCCCGACGGCCGCGCCTGTCTCCTTCCCTTCGTTACAACAGCGGACACGCGGTGACCTGCGTGCCGCGTTCCACGCACAGCCGCTCGTAGTCGCGCAGATACGCGCGCTCGGCGTCGTCCAGCAGATCCAGATCGATCAGGTCCCAGTCGTAGCCGACCGTCACGATGTTCTCGAACGTCACGGTGTCGGGCTGCGCGTCGTCCGGCCGCACGATCACGATGTTCTCGATCCGCACGCCGCCCTTGCCCGGCAAATAAATGCCCGGCTCGACCGAAATCACCGCATTCGGCACCAGCCCGTACCGCGCGCCCGGCGCGAACCGCACGCCGCCCTCGTGCACGTGAATCCCGACGCCGTGCCCGGTGCCGTGGCCGAAATCATGGCCGTGATCGCGACACACCTGCCGCACCAGCGCATCGACGTCGCCGCCCGTCGCGGTCGCCGGAAAGCGCGTGACGAGCCCCTTGATGCAGGCCTTCAGCGCGACCGTGTAGATCTCGCGCTGCCACGGCTGCGCGACCGTGTCCGGCCGCGTGCGACGCAGCACGACGCGCGTGCAGTCCGTCGCGAAGCCGGCTTCGTAGTACGCGCCGCTGTCGAGCAGCACGAGTTCGCCTTCGGTCAGCTCGACGTCGGCGCTCGCCGCCGTGTAATGCGCGAACGCGCTGTTCGCGCCGTTCGCCGCGATCGACGGAAACGACAGCGCGACCGCCGAACGGGCGCCGTATGCGTCGTTGATCGTGCGCGCGAGGTCGTACTCGGTGTGGCGCACGCCCGGCTCGCCGGTCTTTGCCCAGCGCATCGTCTCGGCGATCGCCGCGGCGCTGCGCGCGAACGCGTCGCGGAACTGGTCGAGCACCGCCGGCGTCTTGCTCGCCCGCATCGCCTCGACCGGGTTGAAATCGGCATGCCGCGCGTGCGGCCACACGCGGTTCACCGCGTCGACGAGCGCGCAGTTCACCGATTCGAAGCCGTAGCACACGTGCTCGACCGCGAACTGCGCGAGAAAGCGCTCGAGCGCCGCGACGTCGCGCCGGATCACGTGCAGCGCCGGATACGAATCGAGCGCGACCTCGCAGCGGTCGCAGCCTTCCGGCAAGAACAACGCCACCTGCGCGCCGACCGCGAACAGGAAGCCGAGGTGCGACGACGCATTCGGGATGTGATAGCCGCGGCTGTTCAGCAGATACGCGAGATCGTCCGACGCGCAGGTGAAGAACGCGGTCTTGCCGTCGGCCGCGCCGGTATGCGCGGCGAGCCGGCGGTTCAGCGTGTCGAGGTTCTGCGCGACGCTCAGGCCGGTCATCGTGGCGGGAATCTCGAAGATCGGCCGCTCGACGTTCCAGCCCGGCAGCGCGATCGCCTGGTCGATTTCGCGATCGGCGAGGCTCGTCCAGTCGAGCGTCGCGGCCTGCGTCTGCTCGAACAGCCGGTTGCGCTGCGCGACGCTGACCCGCCGCGCGTCGTAGCCGACCCGCGCGAGCCGGCTCGCGTGCGCGACCAGCCAGTCGGCCATCGCCTGCCAGATCGTCACGTCGATGCCGAGCTTCTCGACGCGCACGCGCGCCGGATCGCACTGCTCGTCGGCCTGGAAGTGATAGCGGCCATCGACGAACAGCACGAACGGCGGCACGCCGAGCGCCTGCGCGGTCGCCGCGCTCAGGAAGATCCCGCAGCCGGCCGAGCCGTCGAAGCCCGACACCGCGTAGCGCGGGTTGTTGCTGCGCGGCAGGTACTCGGTCACGTACTCGTCCTGCGACGTGATCACCACCGCGTCGAGTCGCGCGGCATCGAGCAGGCGCGACAGGCCGGCCTGGGTCTCGGCGACGGACGCGTCGTACGCGGGAAGGCCGGAGAAGCTGTATTTCAGTCGATCGATCATCGGATGCCCGTTATTCATTGTTGTCGGCGGCCGGCGGCGTGTCGCGGCATCGCGCCTGCCCGACCCCACTCGTCGCCGCGGCGCAGGTCGCGCACGGCGCGACGCACGGCCGGGCCGCGCCGCGGTTTCAGCGGCCGCCCTCGGGAAATTTTCGTCTCACTTAACTTTGTTTGATGCGCGACAGAATCTAGAGCAGGCCGAAATCGAGGTCAAGCCAAAATTTTCGTAGGACTAAAATCGGCGCA
Organism: Burkholderia sp. BCC1047; assembly: GCF_902833155.1. Taxonomy (NCBI): domain Bacteria; kingdom Pseudomonadati; phylum Pseudomonadota; class Betaproteobacteria; order Burkholderiales; family Burkholderiaceae; genus Burkholderia; species Burkholderia sp. BCC1047. The sequence goes on from NZ_CADFEH010000055.1 coordinate 22,782, forward strand.
CGACCTGCGGATCCCCGCACAGCGCCAGCGCCAATTCACCCGGCGATGCTGCGCGGTACAATGCGCCGGCCTCCGCCCCGGCGAGCGCACCGCCGCCGTGCCCGCGCCCCGACTCGTTGCCACGAAAGAGATTCATGGATTCAGACCTCATGCGTATCGGCCAGCGCATTCGCCGCCTGCGCCGGGAAGCGAAGAAGACGCTGCTGGAAGTCGCGACCGAAGCGAAACTGTCGGTCGGGTTCCTGTCGCAGGTCGAGCGTCATCTGACGGGCATCTCGCTGTCGTCGCTCGTCAACGTCGCGAAGGCGCTGGGCGTGCCGCTCGGCACGCTGATCGAGCAGCCGCGCCAGCCGCAGCCCGATTCGCACGAGGGCAGCCGCAAGCCGTACGCGCTCGACGCCGCGTCGCAATGGTACGAACGGCTGTCCACCACGTTCGACGGCAGCCAGATCAACGCGCTGAAAGTGCAGATGATGGGAGGCTACCGGTCGGAATGGGTCGCGCACGGCGGCGACGAATTCGTGTACGTGCTGGCCGGCCGCGTCTGCTACACGGTCGGCAGGAAGCATTACCCGCTGGGGCCCGGGGACTCGCTGCACTTCGACGCGCGCAAGCGGCATCGCGTGGCCAATGTCGGCGACGGGCCGGTCGAGCTGATCACCGTCAGCACGCTGCCGCTGTTCGACGACAGTTCGGCGGAATTCGCGTCCGCGACGACGGAAATCCGGCAGTCGAAGCCCGCCGAGCCGCGCGTGAGCCGCCGTGCGCCGACGCCCAGACGGGATGTTCGCGACGCCGCCGCGGCGCGGCCGTCCAAGGTTGACGCAGCCGACAAGAAGGGTTCGGCGAAGCCGCGCGCCGCCGCCGGCAAACGCCCGGCGGCCGCGACGCCGGCGCGCAGGAAGAAACCGTAACGACCGACAGGCGCACATGCCGCGCGCCCGGTTCCGCGCCGATTACTACTCGCCGACTACTCGCCGATCGCAAGCGCCTGCGCGACGGCCTGGATCCGCGCGCGATGCACGGCTTCCTTGATCTTCTCCGTGTCGCTACCGATGCCACGCGCGATCGCGCCGGCATCGACGCTGCGTGCGGCCGCGAGCGCGACGCGCAGCCGCTCGGCCTGCGGATACGGCTGCGCATCGAGCCCAAGCCGGCCGCGCGCGTCCGACTCGCACGCCTGCAGCAGTTCGGCGAAGCGCGCCGGCTTGCGCAGCGCGTCGCTGCGCTCGAAGAGCCGCACCAGCGCGGCCGCGCCCATCTCCATCACGCGATGCAGGTTGCCGTGCTCGCGCGCGACCACCAGTGCGAGATCGCGGCATTCGTTCGGCACGCGCAGCCGCTCGCACAACGGCTTGAGCAACTCGACGCTGCGGCCCTCGTGGCCGACGTGGCGCGGCAGCACGTCCGCAGGCGTCGTCCCCTTGCCGAGATCGTGCGTGAGCGCCGCGAAGCGCACCGCCAGCGAATAGCCCTGCTTCGCCGCGTAGTCGACGACCATCATCACGTGCACGCCGGTATCGACTTCCGGGTGGTAATCGGCGCGCTGCGGCACGCCCCACAGCGCGTCGACCTCGGGCAGGATGCGCGCGAGCGCGCCGCAATCGCGCAGCACCGCGAACATCCGCGACGGCTTAGCCTCCATCAGCCCGCGCGCGATTTCCTGCCACACGCGCTCGGGCACGAGCGCGTCGACCTCGCCCGCGTCGACCATCCGCCGCATCAGCGCGAGCGTTTCGTCGGCGACCGTGAAATCCGCGAACCGTGCGGCGAAGCGCGCGATGCGCAGGATCCGCACCGGATCCTCGACGAACGCGTCGCTCACGTGCCGGAACACGCGCGCGCGCAGGTCGGCCTGCCCGTCGAACGGATCGATCACCGGGCCGACCAGCGCGCCTTCCGGGCTCACCTCGCGCGCCATCGCGTTGATCGTCAGGTCGCGCCGCGCGAGATCCTCGTCGAGCGTCACGTCCGGCGCGTAGTGGAACTGGAAGCCGTGATAGCCGGCCGCCGTCTTGCGCTCGGTGCGCGCGAGCGCGTATTCCTCCTGCGTCTGCGGATGCAGGAACACCGGGAAATCCTTGCCGACCGGCCGGAAGCCCTGCGCGGTCATCTGCTCGGGCGTCGCGCCGACCACCACGTAGTCGCGGTCCTGCACCGGCACGCCGAGCAATTCGTCGCGGATCGCTCCGCCTACTGCGTAGATGTTCATGGCTGCGGTTCGTATTCGCCGATCACGTTGGTTTCGCGGCGCGCGGCATCGATCCACCGCTGCACCGCCGGCAGCGCCGTCACGCGCGCCGCATAGCCTGCCGCCTCCGGCGACAGCGCCGGCGCATACGTGTTGAAGCGCATCACGACGGGCGCATACATCGCATCGGCAATCCCGAATTCGCCGAACAGGAACGGTCCGCCCGACGCCTCGATGCATTCGCTCCACAGCGCGTCGATGCGCGCGACGTCGGCGAGCGCGTCGGGCGTCGCGCCGCGCCCCGGCATCGACGCGCGGATGCTCATGCCCATCTGCGTGCGCAGCGCCATGAAGCCCGAATGCATCTCGGCGGACACGCAGCGCGCATGTGCACGCGCGAGCGGGTCGGCCGGCCACATCGGGAATTGCGGATAGCGCTCGGCGAGCGTCTCGGCGATCGCGAGCGAATCCCAGATCGCCGCGCCGTGATCGTCGACCAGACACGGCACCTTGCCGGTCGGCGAGTATTCGCGGATGCGCGCGGCCGTGTCGTCGCGGCGCAGTTCGACCACGATCTCGTCGAACGGGATGCCGAAATGCACGAGCAGCAGCCACGGCCGCATCGACCACGACGAGTAGTTCTTGTCTCCAATGACGAGCTTCATGACGGGGTTCCGAAAAATGCGAAACAGGAAACGAAAGGCGCCGACCGGCGGCGCCCCGCGGGTATTAGCGACGCGAGCGGAACCAGTCGAACCGCGAGCGCGTCGGCGCTTCGCCGAGATACGCGGGTGCAATGCTTTCGAGACTCGCGGGCGAGAGCCCGAGTTCCGGCGCGAGCGGCCCCGACAGCACGTTCGGCACCGACATCGTCGCGAGATTGTCGCGCGTGAGCACCGGCTCCCCCGGCAGGCATTCGAACACGCTCGCCTGCAGCCGCGCAAGCGCGTCGGGCAGCCGCACGATGCGTGCCTGCCGGCCGACCAGCGTGCCGCAGTAGCGCACCAGTTGCTCGAGCGTGTAGACGGTCGGGCCGCCGAGTTCGTAGGTCTTGCCGTGCGCACCCGCGAGATCGAGCGTGTTGACGAACGCGCGCACGACGTCGCCGACGAACACCGGCTGGAAACGCGCGTCGGGCATCGCGAGCGGCAGCACGGGGACCGTGCGCTGCAGTTTCGCGAACGTATTGAGGAAGGCGTCGCCCGGGCCGAACACGACCGACGGCCGGAAGATCGTCAGCGCGAGCGAATCGGTGGCCGCGACCGCATGCAGCGCGGCTTCGCCGTCGCCCTTCGAGCGCTGGTACATGCTCGCGCCGTGCGAATCGGCGCCGAGCGCGCTCATGTGCAGCAGCCGCTGCACGCCGACCTCGGTGCAGGCGGTCGCCAGCGCGGCCGGCAGCGCGACGTGCGCGCGCTCGAAGCCGGGCCCGTACGGCGTGCCGCGGCCGCCGTGCAGCACGCCGATCAGGTTGATCGCCGCGTGCGCGCCTGCGACGAAGCGCGCGAGCGTGCGCGTGTCGAGCGCATCGAGTTCGACGATGTCGACCGGCAGCATCTGCAGGTGGCGCGCGTGGTCGCGCCGCCGCGTGCCGATCCGTACGTGCTTGCCGGCGTCGATCAGCGCATTGACGAGCCGGCTGCCGATGAAGCCGGTGCCGCCCAGCAGCGCGACGGTCTGGCGATCCATGATGTGGGCCTCAAAAGAACACTGCCGCGTCTCGCGCGGCAGTTCGGTGTATCAGGGCGAGATCATGCCTAGACGTTTCTTCAACGACTGCGGTTTGCCCTCGAAGAGCGCCGCGTAGTAGACGGTGTTCGACAGCACGTTCTTCACATAGTCGCGCGTCTCGTTGAACGGAATCGTCTCCGCGAAGATCGCGCCTTCGACCGGCTGCGTCAACACCTGGCGCCACTGGCGCGGCCGGCCCGGGCCCGCGTTGTAGCCGGCCGTGGCGAGCACCGGCGAGCTGTCGAAGTTGTTGTAGATGTCCGCGAGATACCAGGTGCCGAGCTGGATGTTGGTGTCGATGTCGTGCATCTGCGCACGCGAGATCGTGCCCATGCCGAGCTTCTTCGCGACCATCTGGGCCGTCGCCGGCATCAGCTGCATCAGGCCGCCCGCGCCCACCGACGAACGCGCGCTGATGATGAAGCGCGATTCCTGGCGGATCAGCCCGTACGCCCATTCGACGTCGAGGCCCGTCGATTGCGCATAGCGCTCGACGGTCGTGCGGTACGGCGACGGATAGCGCAGCGTGAAATCGTGCTCGGCCTTCGTGCGGTCGGCCGTGTTGACCGTGCGGTCGAGCAGTTCGACGCGCTTGCCGTATTCGGCGGCAGCGAGCAGCTGGCGATCGGTCATCCCGCGCAGCGGCCAGTTCCATTCGCGATTGCCTTCGAGGCGCAGGTTCAGCGCGTAGAAGCGTTGCGCGAGCGCGAAGCCCGGAATCTTGCCCATCGCGTCGACCTCGGCGTCGCTCACCTTCGTGCGCGGCGGAATCGTCGTGCGCTGGCCGAGCTCTTCGCCGGCCAACTGCCCGTAGAAGTTGAACTGGCCGGCGACCTGCTCGAATTCCTGGTTCGCCTGCAGCGTGTCGCCGCTCTGCTTGAGCGCGCGCGCATGCCAGTAGATCCACGCCGGATCGTTGCGCAGCGACGGCGGCATCTGCTCGATCGACCAGCGCACCATCGGCCAGTTGCCGGCGAGCAGCGCGGCGCGCGTGCGCCATTCGTAGCCGGGGTTCGACAGCGGCGCGTTCGCCGATTTCGCATACCAGACCGATGCCATCGGCGAGCGCTTGATCGCGCCCTGGTAGCCGATCGCGCCCCACGCGATCGCCTGTTCCTGCTTGGTCAGCGACGGCGCGACCGTCGTCAGCATCCCGGCGGCGGCGTCCGGATCGTTGCGCGCCATGCGGCTGAGCGCGATCAGCGCGATCTGATGCGATGCGGCGTCAGCCCCGACGCCGCGCGCGAGGTACAGCGGCGGCGCGCTCGTCGCCTGGTCGAAGCCGACGGGGCGCGGGCCGAGCGCGTCGACGATCTTGCCGCCGAGCGTCGTGTAGTTCTGCTCGTACGCGAGGCGCGCCTGCTGCCACACGTCGTCGCTCGTGAACTGCTGGTTGACGGTGAGCGCGGTGATCAGGTCGACGCACGCATCGCCGTAGTTCTTTGGCTCGACGAGCAGCGCGCGCGCCGCGTCGGCGACGTTCTCGTTGCGCGCCGCGCGCGATTCGAGCGCATAGCACTTGACCTGCGTGTCGTCGTCGAGCACGAAGCGCTTGTACTGGTCGTCGAAATTGCGCCAGTCGTGGCGCGCGCCGAGCACGAGCAGGTAGTCGTTGCGCAGGCGATCGGCGATCGCCTGGCCGTCGTAGCGCTGCAGGAACGACTGCACGGGCGCGTCCGGCGCATCGACGCGCGCGCGTCCCGTCGAATCGAACAACTGCGGCTTGATCTGGAAATACTCGACGTAGGACGGCACCGGATAGTTCGGGATCATCGACGCGAGCTGCGCGGCCTTCGCGGCGTCGTTGCGGCGTGCGGCTTCGCGAAGCTGCACGAAGATCTGGTCGTCCCCGGCGAGCGTGTCGTCGTTCGGTGCGGCGCATGCGGCCGTGCCGGCGACGAGCGCGGCGGCCGAAAGCGCGAGCGCGACCGCGCGATATACTCGGAAAAGGCTGTTCGACATCGTTTTGAATGGAGCACGAAGTGACCGAAAGCATAGCACGCAACCCTGTGCCGAACCCGAAGGTTGCGCTGCGCAAAACGCTGTCCGGCGCCCGTCGCGACGCCGCGTCGCAACCCGCCGCGAACGCCGCGCTCGATGCGCGGCTGCGCACGCTGCTCGACCGTCTGGCGCCGCGCACGGTCGGGTTCTACTGGCCGCTGCCGGGCGAATTCGATGCGCGCGACGCGGTACTCGCATGGTGCGCGGCGGGGCCCGGCCGGTGCGCCGCGCTGCCGGTGATCGGCGAGCGTCACACGCCGCTCGCGTTCCACGCGTGGGACGCGCACACGCCGATGCGCGAAGGCCATCACCGGATTCCCGAACCGGCGTCGGGAATCGTCGTCGTGCCCGATCTTTTGCTGATTCCGTGCGTGGGATTCGATCCGCAGCGCTACCGGCTCGGCTACGGCGGCGGCTACTACGATCGCACGCTCGCCGCCTGGCCGGGCGACACGCTGCCCGTGACGGTCGGCATCGCGTACGAAGCGTGCCGCGTCGATGCGCTGCCGGCCGAGGCGCACGATCTCGCGCTGCGCTGGATCGTCACCGACGAGGCGCTTTATCCGGCCGCCGGATGATGGCGCGCGCGGCGCCGCGATCGTCGCGGCTTGCCGTGAGCGCGTCGCGGCGACCGACCGTTTCCGCGCTCGTTTACAGCGACGCCGCCGCGCGCGCGGCCGTGTCGTAGAGGCCCGACGCGTGGCGCAGCAACTGCGCCGCGTCGCCGATCTGCTCGTTGGTGAGGCCGCTGTCCTTCAGCGTCTCGATCAGGCAATGTTCGCGTACCTCGCGGTACTTCAGGCACAGCTCGCGGCCCGCGTCGGTCGCGAAGAAGAACACTTCCTTGCCGCTCTTCTCGCTTTTCACATAGCCGCGGGCGATCAGTTTTTTCAGCGCATAGGTCGCGACGTGCGTATCCTCGATATTGAGCACGAAGCAGATGTCGGCGAGCTTCTTCTTGCGTTCGCGATGGCTGACGTGATGCAGCAGCGAGACCTCGACCGCCGTCATGTCCTTCGCGCCCGCCGCCGACATGCAGCGCACCATCCAGCGGTTGAACGCGTTGCCGGCCATGATGAGCCCGTATTCGAGCTCCGACAGCTCCGCGCTCGAATCGGAAACGAGGTGTTCGGATGACACGATCTTGGTCGCAGGACGCTTCATGGAAAGGCGGCGCAAGCCGGATGACAGGATGTGCCCGAGTGTACGCCAGAAGCCCCGGCCGACGAGCTAGGCGAAAACGCTTATTGAGAAGTTGTCGATATTTTATTGACAATGTGCGCTAACATTGCCGTCCGAACCGTGCCAGTCCGATGACGCCACCCCGCATTTATCCGCTCGGCGATGCCGCCCTCGTCTGCGAGGTGCCGCCGCCCGCCACGCTCGATTGCCAGCGCCGCGTCTGGGCCGTGGCCGCGGCCGCGCGCGCGTGGCCCGACGTGATCGACGTCGTCCCCGGCATGAACAACCTGACCATCGTGTTCGACCCGCTCGCCGCGACGGCCGACTCGCTCACGCCCGCGCTGCGCGACGCGTGGGAGACGGCCGACGTCGAGCACGCGGACGGCCGCGAGGTCGAAATCCCGGTCGAGTACGGCGGGGCCGCCGGCCCCGATCTCGCCACCGTCGCCGCGCACACGGGCCTGTCGGCCGACGAGGTCGTCGCGCGCCACGCGGCCGGCGCCTACGTCGTGTTCTTCGTCGGATTCCAGCCGGGCTTCGCGTATCTGGGCGGCCTCGACGCGTCGCTGCATACGCCGCGCCGCGCGGCGCCGCGCCTCGAGGTGCCGGCCGGCTCGGTCGGCATCGGTGGCGCGCAGACGGGCATCTACCCGGCCACGTCGCCCGGCGGCTGGCAACTGATCGGCCGCACGTCGCAGCGGCTGTTCGATCCGGCGCGGCCGCAGCCGACGCTGCTGCTGCCCGGCGACCGCGTACGCTTCACCATTGCGGGAGTCGACGCACGATGACCCAGAGCAACGCACCGGGCACCGTCGAGGTCGTGCGGGCCGGCCCGCTGTCGACCGTGCAGGATCTCGGGCGCCGCGGCACGCGCCATCTCGGCGTCGCGCAAGGCGGCGCGCTCGACGGCCTCGCGCTCGAAGTCGGCAACCGGCTCGTCGGCAACCGCCCCGACGCGGCGGCCGTCGAAATCACGATCGGCCCCGCCACGTTCCGCTTCACGCGCGCCACGCGCATCGCGATCACCGGCACCGAGTTCGGCGCGACGCTCGACGGCAAGCCCGTGTATTCGTGGTGGAGCCTGCCGGTCGACGCCGGCCAGACGCTCGTGCTGCCGGCCGCGAAACGCGGGATGCGCGGCTACCTGTGCATCGCGGGCGGCATCGACGTGCTGCCGATGCTCGGCTCGCGCAGCACCGATCTCGCGTCGCGCTTCGGCGGCCTCGGCGGCCGCACGCTGCGCGACGGCGACCGGCTGCCGGTCGGCGCGCCGCCGGCCGGCGCCGGCTGCCTCGCGGCCGACGCGCCCGAATTCGGCGTGAAGGCGCCGGCGTGGTGCGCGTTCGTGCGCGTCGACGAGCCGCCGCGCCGTCACCGCCCCGCGCATGCGCCGTGGGCGATGCCCGTGCGCGTGCTGCCGGGCCCGGACTACGCGTCGTTCGCGGCCGATTCGCAGCAGGCGTTCTGGGACGAGGAATGGCTCGTCACCGCGAACAGCAACCGGATGGGCTATCGCCTCGCCGGCGCCGAGCTGGTGCGCGAGCGGCCGGCCGAGCTGCTGTCGCACGCGGTGCTGCCGGGCACGATCCAGGTGCCGCCGAACGGCCAGCCGATCGTGCTGATGCACGACGCGCAGACCACCGGCGGGTACCCGAAGATCGGCACGGTGATCCGCGCCGACCTGTGGAAGCTCGCGCAGGCGCGGCTCAACCTGCCGATCCGTTTCGTGCGCACGACGCCCGACGCCGCGCGCGCCGCCCTCGTCGCGGAACGGGCGTACCTGCGCCAGATCGACGTCGCGATCGAGATGCGCGAGGAAGCGCGCCGCCGCGGGCAATCGCGCGCGGCGTGACAATGGCGGAAGCGGTAACGAAAGACGCGCCACGCAACCAGTGGACGAGGAACATATGGAAATCGATCTGAATGCCGATCTCGGCGAAGGATGCGGATCGGACGAGGCGCTGCTCGACCTCGTCACGTCGGCGAACATCGCATGCGGCTGGCATGCAGGCGGCGCGAATGCGATGCGCGACTGCGTGCGCTCGGCCGTGCAGAAAGGCGTGTCGATCGGCGCGCACCCGAGCTTTCATGATCCGGAGAATTTCGGCCGCAAGGAAATGCAGCTGCCGGCCGGCGACATCTATGCGGGCGTGCTGTACCAGCTCGGCGCGCTGTCGGCGATCGCGCAGGCCGAGGGCGGGCGCATCGCGCACGTGAAACCGCACGGCGCGCTGTACAACCAGGCCGCGCGCGACCCGCTGATCGCCGACGCGGTGGTGTCCGCGATCCACGACTTCGATCCGTCGCTCGCGGTGTTCGGGCTCGCGAACAGCGTATTCGTCGCGGCCGCGCGGCATGCGGGGCTCGCCGCGGTGGAGGAAGTGTTCGCCGATCGGGGCTATCGCGCGGACGGCTCGCTGGTGCCGCGCAGCCAGCCCGGCGCGTTGATCGACGATGAGGATGCGGTGCTCGCGCGCACGCTCGACATGGTGCGCAACCGGCAGGTGCGCGCGCTGAGCGGCGAATGGGTGCCGCTCAATGCGCAGACCGTCTGCCTGCATGGCGACGGGCCGCATGCGCTGGCGTTCGCGAAGCGGATCCGCGCGGCGCTCGAGGCTGCCGGCGTCGACGTGGTGGCGCCCGGAGCGGTGCAGGCCGACGAAGGCGCGTAACTGCCTGTTCGACGCACTCGACGCATTCGCGACGTTGCCCGCTCACCGCACGTTTTCGTCGCAATCGAGTAGGGTGAGGGGTTACCCCCTCAGCCCTCTCACACCACCGTACGTGCGGGTCCGCATACGGCGGTTCAGTTAATGCTCTGGAGGCGATCCACCGTGCGGCGGATCGAGATCAGTCCCCGTGCATCGAAGTAGGCA
>NZ_CADFEH010000056.1:0-30800 GCF_902833155.1 Burkholderia sp. BCC1047
GGGAAACCCTTGCCTTCGGCTAACTCTTCCCCTTGCCGGGCGAGTAGAGGACTTTCACCTCCAAGTAAGTGCGCCCTGCCGGGCGCACCCATGAAAAAGCCCGTCGTTCCGCTATGCGGAACGACGGGCTTTCGTACTACAGGGGGTCGGATGCGGTCGCCAGCGCGGCCGTACCATTAACGACCCTTGTAGACCGGTGCGCCGTCGGCGATGCGCTTGACTTGCCAGCCGGTCTTGGCGGCAGCCGGTACGCCCGATTCCTGGCCGGCGGCCGGTTGTGCGCCGTAGCCGGTCGTATCGGCGGCGGCGACGTTCTGTTGCGGGTTCACACGCGCTTCAGCGGCCTGGATGCCTTCCGGGTAGTTCGTACGGTCGCTGCCCAGCTTGTAGCCGGCCTGTTGCAGTTGAACCAGTTCGGCCTTCACCTGGGCACGGGTGACGGGCGCGTTCTGTTGGGCGAACGAGACGGCGGGGACAGTGAGGACGGCAGCAGCAGCGAACGTTGCGATCAGCGATTTCATGATTACCTCCGGGATTTTTTTGCTCCGCCGCACACACCATGTCTGCAGCGATGGAACAGAGTTTAGTCCCGGCAGCACCTAGGGAAAACCATGAAAGAACGAAAACACTGTTTCCCCGGAGCCAACAATGCTGGCATCCGGGATAGAAAAACCCTATTCAGAGCATAGATTTTCGCAACAATGCTGCCCCCGCCCGCCGGTCAGGCCCAGTTCGCGTGGAAGCTGCCCGGCTTGTCGGTGCGCTCGAACGTGTGCGCGCCGAAGAAGTCGCGCTGCGCCTGCACGAGGTTCGCCGGCAGCCGCTCGGAACGATAGCTGTCGAAGTACGCGACCGCCGACGCGAACGCCGGGACCGGCACGCCGGCCTTCACCGCGGCCACCACGACGTCGCGCAGCGCGGTCTGATAGTTCGCGGCGATGTCCTTGAAGTACGGATCGAGCAACAGGTTCGCGAGCGCCGGATCCTTCGCGTAGGCGTCGGTGATCTTCTGCAGGAAGCGCGCACGGATGATGCAGCCCGCGCGGAAGATCTTCGCGATCGTCCCGAGATCGAGGTTCCAGCCGTATTCTTCCGACGCCGTGCGCAGTTGCGCGAAGCCCTGTGCGTACGAGATCACCTTGCTCAGGTACAGCGCGCGACGCACCGCTTCGACGAACGCGGCGCGATCGCCGTCGAACGGCGCGGCGGCCGGGCCCGACAGGATCTTGCTGGCGGCGACGCGCTCCGTCTTCAGCGACGACAGCACGCGCGCGAACACCGATTCGGTGATGAGCGGCAGCGGCACGCCGAGATCCAGCGCGTTCTGGCTCGTCCACTTGCCGGTGCCCTTCTGCGCGGCGCGATCGAGGATCACGTCGACGAGATGCTTGCCGGTCTCTTCGTCCTTCTTGCCGAAGATCTTCGACGTGATCTCGATCAGGTAGCTGTCGAGCTCGCCCTGGTTCCATTCGGTGTACACCGCGCCGAGTTCGTCGTTGGTCAGGCCCGCGACGTCCTTCAGCACCGAGTAGCTTTCGGCGATCAGCTGCATGTCGCCATATTCGATGCCGTTGTGGACCATCTTCACGTAGTGGCCCGCCCCGTCCGGGCCCATGTACGCGACGCACGGCTCGCCGTCCGACGGCGCCTTCGCGGCGATCTGCTTGAGGATCGGCTCGACGAGATCGTACGCGTCGCGCTGGCCGCCCGGCATGATGGACGGGCCGCGCAGCGCGCCCTCTTCGCCGCCCGACACGCCGGTGCCGATGAAATGCAGGCCCGACTGCGCGAGTTCCTGGTTGCGGCGGATCGTGTCGGTGAAGTGCGTATTGCCGCCGTCGATCAGCACGTCGCCCTTCTCGAGCAGCGGCTTCAGCGATGCGATCGTCGCATCGGTGGCTTCCCCGGCCTTCACCATCATCAGGATCCGGCGCGGCGTTTCGAGCGACGCGACGAATTCCTCGAGCGTATAGGTCGGCACCAGATTGCGGCCGGGGAATTCGGCGATCAGTTCGTCGGTTTTCTCGCGACTGCGGTTGAACACCGACACCGCGTAACCGCGGCTCTCGATATTGAGTGCGAGATTGCGGCCCATCACCGCGAGCCCGATCACACCGATTGCTTGTTTGCCCATTAGTCAATTCTCCGGAAAAAACGGGGCGCGACCCGAACCGGGCCGCGCGCACAGGCGAAAGGATAGTGGAAACCCGGCGGCGCTGCCCGCTTGCGTGTCATTGCTCCGCGTCCGGCAGGCGCCGGAATGCGACGCTCAGGTTGTTCGCCGGCATCTCGACGACCTCGATGCAGTCGAGCCCGCGATCGAGCCCGAGCGCGACGACGGTCTCGAGATCGCGCACGCCCCACGACGGGTCGCGGCTGCGCAACTGCCGGTCGAAGGCCTCGTTCGACGCCGCCGTATGGCGGCCTTCGCGACGGTACGGGCCGTACAGGAACAGCACGCCGCCCGGCCGCAGCACCCGCGACGCGCCCGTGAACAGCGCTTCCGTACAGGCCCACGGCGAGATATGAATCATGTTGATGCAGACGATCGCGTCGAGCGCGGCGACCGGCCACGGCGTGTCGCGCACGTCGAACGCCAGCGGCCCGGCGACGTTCGCGAGGCCCGCATGCGCGACCCACGCGGCGATCGAACGCCGCGCCTGCGCGTCGGGATCGCTCGGCTGCCAGTGCAGGCCGGGCAACGCCTGCGCGAAGTGGACGACGTGCTGCCCTGTGCCGCTCGCGATTTCGAGCACGCTGCCGCTCGCCGGCAGCACGCGGCGCAGCACGTCGAGGATCGGCCCGCGATTGCGTTCGGCCGCCGGCGCCGACAGCCGCGCGGACGGATCGTGAGAAGAAGCGGCGCCGGTCACGATGCACGCTCCGCGGTGTCGCTGTCGCTGTTGCGCCCGAGCCCCAGCCGCGTCACCAGTGCGTCGAGCGCGGGTGCGCAGCGCGCCTCGACCTTCAGCGTCAGCATCGGGTCGGCGCGCGTATGGCCGAGATTGAGTGCGGCAACCGGCTTGTGCTGCGCCTGCGCCCACACGCAGAACCGGTAGCCGGAATACACCATCAGCGACGAGCCGACGACGAGCAGCGCGTCGGCCGCGTCGAGCGCCTGCGACGCCAGCGCCACGCGCTCGCGCGGCACGTTCTCGCCGAAGAACACCACCGCCGGCTTCAGCAGGCCGCCGCACGCGGGGCACGCCGGGATGCGGAACGCATCGAGCGCGGCCCATTCGAGATGCGCGTCGCCGTCCGCGGCCGGCTCGGCCTGCGCGCCCAGCAGCTCGGGATTGTCGGCTTCGAGCACGGTCTGGATCGTCGCCCGCGCATGATGCGCGCCGCAGTCGAGGCAGGTCACGCCGTTGATGCCGCCATGCAGCTCGATCACGTCGTCGCTGCCCGCGCGCTGATGCAGGCCGTCGACGTTCTGCGTGACGAGACGCTCGATCCGGCCCGCGCCGCCGAGCCGCGCCAGCGCGACATGGGACCCGTTCGGCCGCGCGCGGCCGACCACGGGCCAGCCGATCATGCTGCGCGCCCAGTAGCGGCGTCGCGCGGCATCGGAGCCGAGGAATTCCTGGAGCTGGATCGGCGGCGAGCGCATCCATTGGCCGTTGCGGTCGCGGTAGCCGGGAATGCCGGAATCGGTGCTGATGCCCGCGCCGGTCAGCACGAGCAGGCGCGGATGACGCTCGACGAACGTGTGCAGCGCATCGAGCGCGGCCGGATCGACGTCGGCGATGGAGGAGTCGGGCAAGGCTGTGTCGTTCATGTTGGCAACGTGATCGGTCGCGCGGGCAGGTCGTGCGCCCGCACGGGCGGCCACGCGCGCCAGCACATGATACAGAACGCCGTGCGATCGGGCGGGCTGCCGCCGCGGCAAGCCGCGGCACGCAACAGCACGCAAAAAGACGCCCATCGCCGCTCGGCGACGGGCGCTTCAAACAATTGATCCATCGGGGTAGTGGATCAACTGACAGCACAATGTTGCGACGTCCGTCATACCGCGATCGACGGACGCTCCCCCGGACTTCACGTGTTCCGCACTGCCGCGCCCATCGGCGCGTCATCGGCTTTCCCGACCCGATCCCGTTCGTCGCGCTCGTCGCGCCGATGTCATGCGCGGCGTGCAAACGCATTCGCCGCGCGACGGTGTGCGTTGCGCCATGGCATGACGATTCGGGATCCGGGCCGCGGCCATCCGCCTGCGTTCGCGGTTCATCCTGGACGGCGGACCGACATTGGTCGGACGCGTGCGTCACCCATGCACGCCGTCGTTCGGAACGAACCCGATTGTTCGGATGGAACGGAAAGCCGCTCGCTCACGTCGCCGCGATCAGCGGCGAAGCGAATACCCTGGCAGGTCGGCGATTCATGTTTGCAACATCGCATGTTGCGTTTCGGTCTTTTTTCATTCTCTTGTCCCCGTCTTCGATACATCCGACCCACTGAAGCGATCGCCGGGCCAACTGCACCTGCGATCGCGCTCACGGCGCATACAACCATGCAAGGAGCGCACCATGCTTCATGCCGCAAGGCCGCGCGGGCACATCGGGGGCCGCGGGCAGGCATCGGCCCCGTCAGAAAGCGCGAATGTTTCGAAACTGAAACGCACCGGCGGTGGCGTCGGTATCGTCGGGTTGGCGCGTTGCAGGGCGGCCAGTCGCCTTACAATCGCCCCACGATTGGCGGCGCGCGTGCGCGCGGACTTGCCCTTTCCCGCGGCGCGCCACCGCCCGACCGGTACCCGCACTCGCTGCCTGTCCGACACGAAGCACGGGCCGGATATCGACTACCGCATGCTGTTCTACGGCACCGATCGCGACAACCGCGCGTCGCGATGCGCGGCGTTCCGCCCGGGTCTCGCGTTGCGAAGCGGGTAGCGCGGGGTTTGCGCCGTCCCGCTCGTGCATCGCGCAAACACGCTAGCATTCGGACACGGAGCGCCCGCATGCTTCCGCTGCCTCGCCGCCAAGGACCCGACATGACCCCACCCGCTTCCGCCCCTCCCGACGTCGCGCATCGCGTGTTCTCGTCCGGGCGGCTGTCGATCGGCCTCACGCTTCCGCTGCTTCGCGGCGGCCACATCGTCGCGGACTTCAACGAGCAACTCGAACTCGCCGCGCTGGCCGATTCGCTCGGCTTTCGCGCGCTGTGGATTCGCGACGTGCCGCTGAACAGCGCCGACTATCCGGACCCGGTCGGCCACCTCGACCCGTGGGTACTGCTCGGCGCACTGGCGTCGCGCACCCGCCGGATCGCGCTCGCCAGCGGCGCGATCGTGCTGCCGCTACGTCATCCGCTGCATATCGCGAAAGGCGCGCTGTCGGTCGCGACGCTGTCGGGCGGGCGCTTCATCCTCGGGCTCGGCTCCGGCGACCGGCCACCCGAATATGCGGCGTTCGGCGTCGACGCGGAAACGCGGCGCGACCGCTATCGCGCGCACTGGGACGTCGTCGCGGCCGCGCTCGGCATGCCGTCGCGCGTGCTGCCCGACCAGACGCCACCCGATGCGCCCGCCTTCACGCTGCTGCCGCGCGACGGCGACGCGGTGCCGATGCTGGCGGTCGGCTCGGGCGGACAGAGCGTCGACTGGATCGCCCGGCATTCGATCGGCTGGATGACGTATCACCGCGATCCGGATACGCAGCGCGCCCGCTATTCGATGTGGCGCGCGGCGGTCGAGCGGCTCGCGTCGCCGCAATTTCGCGCGTTCGGCGTATCGATGCGGCTCGATCTCGCCGCTCATCCGGATACGCCCGCCACCGCGCTGCCGCTCGGTTATGCGACCGGGCGCCGCGCGTTGGTCGATATCCTGCGTGACATGCGCGCGGCCGGGACGCACCATGTCGCGCTGAACCCGGGATCGGACCGGCCGGTGCGCGACGTCATCGAGGAAATCGCCGAGCATGTGTTGCCGGTCTTTCACGACGAGCAAGCGTGATTCATCAGGAATCCCAATTCATATGATGCGATTCGAGTGTTGGTCGTGGCCGGACGGACACTCATGCAGCGGCGCATCGCTGACCGGCACCGGCAAACGCGTGTTACAGACGCCTTACGACCGGACAAACAGGACGGTCCTCTCGATATCGGACGGTCGACCGTCTGTATCCGGCACACGGCTTGCCGGCATGCGCCGCCGACGCCCGCGCCCGCGCCTTCATGCCCGATTCAAATCGTCCGCGACGGAACTATTCGGTTTCGATCGCGATCATGTTAACTTCCGTCCATCGTTCAGTCTGGCGGGCCGCGTGACGAGACGCACCCGCATGCCCACTCCATGCGACATATCTTCCTCGGCTGGCTGCTCGCCGCCGTCGTCTCGGCCGCCCACGCGGCCGCTCCCGCACCGGCCGCCGCGTCGGCCGCCTCCGGCGCCGCGCCCGCATTGACGCCGCAAGAGGCGCGGCAGGCACTGAATGTGCTCGAAAACCCGCGCGAGCGTGCGCAGGTCGAAACGACGCTGCGCGCGATCGCGGCCGTCGGCGCGTTGAGCGCGCCCGCCGTGCCGGCAAGTGCGGCGCCGGCAGCCAGCGGTGCATCGGCTGCCGCGGCGCCGGCCGCGCTCACGTCGAACGGGCTCGCATCGATGCTCGCCCGCCAGGGATCGCGCTGGGCCGCGCAGCTCGGCAACGCGCTGCAGGAATCGCTGCGCTCGCTGCTCGATATCGGTTCGGTGGGAAGCTGGTGGCGCGACAAGCTCGTGCGCGCCGACGAGCGTGCGGACCTGACGCGCACGCTCGGCATCCTCGTCGCGGTGCTGCTGCCTGCGCTCGTCGTCGAATGGCTCGCGAAGCGGCTGCTGCGACGCGCACTGGCCGCGGTGGCTGCGCGCCGCGCGGTGCCCGATGCCGCCGCATCGGACGAGGACCACGCGCCGCCGCCCGATACATCCTCTCCGCCCGATATCGCCGCCCCGCCCGACGCCGCAGCCGCAGACACTGCCGACACCGCGCCCCCGCCGTCGCAAAGCCAAGGCCACGCCCGCCGGCACACCACGCTGCTGAACCGGATGCCGCGCGCACTCGTCAGTCTCGCGCTGCGCGCGGTACCGCTGCTCGTGTTCGTCGGCGTCGCGAGCCTGACGATGTCGTTGCTCGTCGAAGCCGACACGCCGATCGAAGCCGCGCTCGAAGCGTTGATCGACACCTACGTGATCTGCCGGCTCGTCACGATCGTCAGCCGGCTGTTCTTCCAGCCCGACGCGCGGCAGCTGCGGCTGCTGCATATCAGCGACGCATGGGCCGCGTTCGCGCAACGCTCGATCGCGCGGATCGTGATCGCGGTCGGTGCATGCACGGCGGCCGTCGAGATCGCCGCGAACTTCGGCCTGACCGAAGCCGGCCATGTCGCGCTGCTGAAGGCCGTCGCGCTCGTCGGGCACGTGATGATCTCGGTGCTGATCCTGCAGTGCCGCCGGCCGGTCGCGGCACGCATCCGCGCCGCCGGCGCGGATCGTCCGACCTTCACCGTCGTCGGCAACGCGCTCGCGGACGCGTGGGCGCCCGTATCGGTCTTCATCGTGATGGCGCTGTGGTTCGTGTGGGCGCTCGACGTCCACAACGGCTACCGCGTACTGATCGCGCTCGGCGGCCGGTCGATCGCCGTGATGATCGCGATGCGGATGGTGTCGATCGTCGTGTTCGGCGCGCTCGCGCGGCTGTTCCAGCGCCGCGACGACGATCGCACGCTCGTTCATCTGCACGCATACCGCTACTACCCGCTGCTGCGCCAGATCGTGTCGGGCGCGATCGGCGTCGTGACCGTCGTGCTGCTACTGCAGATCTGGGGCGTGCCGATCTTCCGCGCATTCGAGACGGGCACGATCGGCCACCGGCTCGCGTCCGCGCTGGTGACGATCGCGATCGCGGCGATCGTCGCGCTCGTCGTGTGGGAAGCGGCCAACATCGCGATCGAGCGCCGGCTGCAACGCTGGACGCGCGAAGGCAACCTGGTGCGCGCCGCGCGGCTGCGTACGCTGCTGCCGATGCTGCGCTCGCTGCTGTTCGTGATGATCGCGCTCGTCGTCGTGCTGACCGGCCTCAGCGAACTCGGCGTAAACGTCGGCCCGCTGCTGGCCGGCGCCAGCATCTTCGGCGTCGCGCTCGGTTTCGGCTCGCAGAAGCTCGTGCAGGATTTCATCACCGGGATCTTCCTGCTGATGGAAAACGCGATGCAGGTCGGCGACTGGGTCACGCTCGCCGGGGTGTCGGGGACGGTCGAATACCTGTCGATCCGCACCGTGCGGCTGCGCGCCGGCGACGGGTCGCTGTACACGATCCCGTTCAGCTCGGTGACGACCGTCAACAACACGAATCGCGGGCTCGGCAACGCGGCCGTCAAGGTCAGCATCGCGTACGGCGAGGACGTCGAGCGTGCGATCGCGACGCTGAAGGAAATCGGCGCCGCGTTGCGCGACGATCCGAAGTACCACGACGGCATCCTGTCGGACTTCAGCTACTGGGGCATCGACCAGGTCGACGGCGCGGCGCTCGCGCTGGCCGGACAGATCCAGTGCACGGACTCGGCGCGCTGGAGCGTGCAGCGCGAATTCAACCGGCGGATCGCGGAGACGTTCCGCGAACGCGGGATCCGGATCGCCAATCCGCAGCGCAGCGTCGTGGCCTATGCGGACGGGTCGCGGCCCGTCGGCCGCGATGACAACGACGCGCGCCCAGACGCGCAGAATACCGCCGAACCGGCGGCCCGGCCGCCGTCGCCCGACGCAGCGGAGCGCAAGCCGGGATGATCGCGATCGCCCGGGGCCGGTGACCGGCGGCGCTCAACGCGCGGCAGGCTTCTTCACGCGCGCCGTGCTTTTCGCGGCGGGCGGTGCGGCCCCCGGCTTCGCCGCACGGCGTTTCGCCGCGGCACCCTGCCCGCGCTTCGCGGCGGTTTCCGGACCAGCGGCCCCCGCATCGCGCTGCGCATGCCATTGCTCGAGCAGCACGCGCGTCTGGTCGGCAATCGTGTCGGTCACCAACGCCGCGCGTTCGCCCTCGAACGCGTCCCATTCGAGCAACTGCAGCGCCGAACGCTGTGCGATGTGGAACACCGTGATCTGCCCGAACAGGCTCAGCGCGCGCAATCGCGTGACGGGATCGTCGGCCGGCCGCCCCGAGATGCGGCCGATCAGCTCCGCGCTCACGTCGTTCAGCGGCTTGCGCATGCGCTTCATCAGGATTTCGCTCGCGCTCGCCGGTTCCTGGCCGCCCTGCTCGCGCGCGAAGAACATCCGCTGGTTCATCGTCTTCGGCGCGGTGAACATCCGGTCCGACAGCGCCCGCAGCAGCCCGATGAACGCATCGATCAGCGCATCGACGCTCGCGTGGGCGTCGAGCATCGCACGCGCATGGCCGACCGCCGGCGCGAACACCTGCCAGCCGTGCTCGGCGATCGTCTCGACGCACGCGCGGTACACGCCTTCCTTGTTCTCGAAGTAGTACTGGAGCGCCGGCGCGTTCACGCCCGCCATCGCGGCGATCTCGCGCGTCGACGCGCCCGCGAACCCGCGTTCGCCGAACAGTTCGATCGCCGCCTCGATGATCCGCTGGCGCGTTTCGTCGCCGCGCGCGTAGCCGCCCGCCGACGTGCGGCGCAGCTTCTTCGCTTCGTTCATGCCTTCCTCGTCATTCGCTCGATCGATATTCTACTTGACACAATTTTATCAACTGGAATAATTCTTCCACTTGGAATAAATTGGATCCCGCATGTCGACGCCACAAGACCCGCCACAGAAAGCAGATCGTCAGGAAAACGGAACAAAACCTCGCACCGGCAACGGCGGAACGAGGCGGCGCGTCCTGCTCGCGGTCGCCGTGCTCGCGGCTGTCGGCGGCGCGGTGTGGCTCGGCCGCTGGTGGACGGTCGGCCGCTTCATCGAAAGCACCAACGACGCGTACCTGCAGGCGGACAGCATGACCGCCGCACCGAAGGTTGCCGGCTACGTGACCGACGTCTACGTGCGCGACAACCAGCCCGTGAAGGCCGGCGATCCGCTCGTACGGCTCGATGTCCGCCAGTACCAGGTGGCGCTCGCGCAAGCGCAGGCGACCGTCGACGCCCGTCGCGCCGATATCGCGCGCGCCGAGGCCGACATCAGCCAGCAGCGCGCGAATCTCGACCAGGCCGACGCGCAGGCGAAGGTGTCGCGCATCAACGCGCAGCATGCGAGCGACGAATACACGCGCTATGCGCCGCTCGCGGCGACCGGCGCCGAAACGCACGAACGCGTGGCCGACCTGAAGAGCACGCGCGACCAGGCGGCGGCGACGCTCGCCGCGAACAACGCGTCCATCGCCGCCGCCCGCACGCAGATCGCGTCGTTCACCGCGCAACTCCAGCAGGCGCGCGCGCAGCTCGAGGCCGCGCAGGCCAGCGCCGCGCAGGCGCAGCTCGACCTCGACAACACGATCGTGCGCAGCACGCTCGCGGGCCGCGTCGGCGACCGCACGGTGCGCGTCGGCCAATACGTGCAGCCCGGCACGCGGCTGCTGACCGTCGTGCCGGTCGATTCGATCTATCTCGTCGCGAACTTCAAGGAAACGCAGATCGGCAACATGCGCATCGGCCAGCCCGTCGAGCTGCACGTCGACGCGCTGCCGGACGGCCCGCTGTCCGGCGTCGTCGACAGCTTCGCGCCCGGCACCGGCGCGCAGTTCGCGCTGCTGCCGCCGGAGAACGCGACCGGCAACTTCACGAAGATCGTCCAGCGCGTGCCGGTGCGCATCCGCCTCGCCGCGAACGCGCGCGCGCAACGCATGCTGTTGCCCGGGCTGTCGGTGACGGTCGACGTCGATACGCGCTCGGTGCGCGACGAGCAGCATCATGGCTGATACGCCCGCCACGATCCCCATGCCGCCGCACGAAGGCCGCGCGAGCGTGACCGACTGGATCGCGGTCGCGGCCGGCGCGCTCGGCGCGCTGATGGCGACGCTCGACATCTCGATCACGAATTCCGCGCTGCCGCAGATCCAGGGCGAAATCGGCGCGACCGGCACCGAAGGCACGTGGATCTCGACCGGCTACCTGATGTCGGAAATCGTGATGATCCCGCTCGCCGCGTGGCTCACGCGCGTGTTCGGGCTGCGCAATTTCCTGCTGACGAACTCCGCGCTGTTCATCGCGTTCTCGATGATGTGCGGCTGGTCGCATTCGCTGCCGATGATGATCGCCGGCCGGATCGGCCAAGGCTTCACCGGCGGCGCGCTGATCCCGACCGCGCAGACGATCATCCGCACCCGCCTGCCGCTGTCGCAGTTGCCGGTCGGGATGACGCTGTTCGGCCTGATCGTGCTGCTCGGGCCGCTGTTCGGCCCAGTGCTCGGCGGCTGGCTCGCGGAAAACGTGAACTGGAGCTGGTGCTTCTTCCTGAACCTGCCCGTGTGCCTGCTGCTGATGGCGCTGCTGGTGTTCGGCCTGCCGTCGGACCGCCCGCAATGGAGTGCGTTCTTCAACGCGGACTGGCTCGGCATCCTCGGCCTCGCGATCGGCCTGAGCTCGCTGACCGTCGTGCTCGAGGAAGGTCAGCGCGAACGCTGGTTCGAATCGCAGATGATCGTCACGCTGAGCGTCGTGTCGTTCGTCGGGATGGTCCTGATCGCGCTGTCGCAGCGCTTCGCGAAGCGGCCGATCATGCGGCTGTCGCTGATGCGCAACCCGCGTTACGCGAGCGTGATCGTGATCGTGTCCGCGGTGGGCGCCGGGCTGTACGGCGTGTCCTACCTGCTGCCGCAGTTCCTCGCGATCGTCGCCGGCTACAACGCGGAACAGGCCGGCGCGATCATGCTGCTGTCGGGGCTGCCGGCCTTTCTGGTGATGCCGATCCTGCCGCGCCTGCTCGGCAAGGTCGATTTCCGCATCCTCGTGATCACCGGGCTGCTGCTGTTCTGCCTGAGCTGCATGCTCGACATCAGCCTGACCGCGCAGAGCGTCGGCCACGATTTCGTGTGGTCGCAACTGATTCGCGGCCTCGCGCAGATGCTCGCGATGATGCCGCTCAACCAGGCGTCGATGGCGGCCGTCGCGCGCGAAGACTCGGGCGACGCGGCCGGGCTCTACAACATGGCGCGCAATCTCGGCGGCTCGATCGGGCTCGCGATCATCGGCACCGTGATCGACCGCCGCACGACCTTCCATACGGCCGTGCTGCGCGAATCGGTGAGCGCGAACTCGCCGATCGGTCAGGATCGCCTGTCGGCCTATGCGGCCAACTGGTTCGCGCACACCGGCGATCTCGCGTATTCGAACATGCGCGCGCTCGGCCAGCTCGCGCGGCAGATCCAGATCCAGGCCGTCGTCATGACCTATTCAGAAACCTTCTATCTGCTGGGCCTCGCGCTGCTCGCCTGCGTGCCGCTCGCGCTGCTGCTGAGAACGCCGCCGCGCGGCCCGCAACCGATGTCGTCCGGCCATTGACCCGTCATACGCGATGAAATCCTTCTCCCTGCCCCGCCGCCCCGCGCTCACCCTGTGCGCGGCCGCGTGCCTGCTCGCCGGCTGCACGGTCGGCCCCGACTACCGCGGCGCGCCCGCCGCGCCGGATGCGCCGACCTTCGTGCGTGCGCCGGCCACCGGCGTCGACACCGCCGCGCCCGCGCCGAGCGCCTGGTGGCACGCGTTGAACGATCGCCAGCTCGACGAGCTGATCGTAGCCGCGCTCGTGTACAACCCCGATCTGCACGCCGCGCAGGCGCGCTTGCGCGCGGCGCGCGCGCAGCTCTCGCAACAGCGCGCCGCGCAGATGCCGAAATCGTCGGCCACCGTCGCGGCCATCCGCATGCGCGAACCGGACGTCGGCGCGCTCGGCTCGCTGCTGCCGTCGAACGGCTCGGAACAATCGGGCGGCACGTCGCCGTCGCTCGGCGGCGCGGGCCCGCTGCAACTCTATTCGGCGGGCTTCGACGCGACGTGGGAAATCGACCTGTTCGGCGGCACGCGCCGCGCGGTCGAAGCCGCGTCCGCGCAAGCCGAGGCCGTCGATGCCGATCTCGCCGACACGCAGGTGTCGATCGCGGCCGAAGTCGCGAATGCGTACGTCGACCTGCGCGACCAGCAGCAACGGCTTGCGTTGTCGCGGCGCACCGCGCAATTGCAGCAGCAGATGCTCGAACTCACGCGGCAACGGCGCGCGCGCGGCGTCGCGGCCGATGCGGACATCGAGCGGCTGACGACCCAGGTCGAGAACACGCGTGCGTCGTTGATCCCGCTCGATGCCCAGGTGACCGAATCGCTCGACCGGCTCGCGATCCTGACGGGCCGCGCGCCGGGCGCGCTCGACGCCGCGCTGTCGACCCCGGACGCCGCATTGCCGACGCTGCCCGGCAGCGTCGCAATCGGCGATCCGGCCACGCTGCTGAAACAGCGCCCCGACATCCGCGCGGCCGAACGCCGGCTCGCATCGAGCAATGCGCAGATCGGCGAACACGTCGCCGACTATTTCCCGAAGGTGACGTTGCTCGGCGATCTCGGCTTCAGCGCGACCGACCCCGGCCATTTGTTCCGCAAGCAGAATTTCACGTGGGTCGGCGCACCGTATCTGCAATGGAACATTCTCGACTTCGGACGCACGCGCGGCGCGGTGCGCGCAGCCGAAGCGTCGCGCGACGAAGCGGAAGCGAATTATCAGAAGGCCGTGCTCGGTGCGTTGCAGGACGCCAATACCGCACTGCAGCGTTACGGGCATCAGCGCAAGCACGTCGTCGCATTGACGAAGGTGCAGACGTCGGCCGTGCATTCGCGCACGCTGATGGACCAGCGCTATCGCGCGGGCGTCGCGTCGATGATCGACCTGCTCGATACGCAACGCGAAGCGCTGTCCGCGCAGCAGAACGTGATCGCCGGGCAGGCCGAACTGATCAAGGACTATGTGTCGGTGCAGAAGAGCCTCGGGCTCGGATGGCAGGCAAGCGCCGGTTGACGGCGCGGCCGAAAATCATGCACGGCCGATACATCATCCTTATCGAAACAATCCGGCAATAACTCATTGCGCGCGCAACAATACGGCTTGGTTTCTTGCGCAACAAACAGGCTCGCACCGCATCGCCCCACGGCTATCGAAAACATATCGAATATCAATTAGCCAATCGTCTGACGATCTCTTCTAATTCAGTCGGCTTCCCCACCACCGATCGGATTCAAGGAGTTCCATCGTCATGTCCTCATCCTCCCATCGCGTGCTGCGGCACGCAGTCGCCGCGATCTGCGTCGCACTCTCCGCCTCTCCGTACGCCGCCGAACTCACG
The DNA here is from genome assembly GCF_902833155.1 of Burkholderia sp. BCC1047. NCBI lineage: Bacteria > Pseudomonadati > Pseudomonadota > Betaproteobacteria > Burkholderiales > Burkholderiaceae > Burkholderia > Burkholderia sp. BCC1047. The sequence continues at coordinate 14,253 of NZ_CADFEH010000056.1, forward strand.
CGCGACACTGGCGCGCCCGTCGGCGACAACCAGAATTCGCAAACGGCCGGCCCGGCCGGCCCGGTACTGCTGCAGGACTCCGCGCTGATCGAGAAGCTGCAGCGCTTCGATCGCGAACGCATTCCGGAACGCGTCGTGCATGCGCGCGGCACCGGCGCGTTCGGCGAGTTCGTGCCGAGCGCCGACATCTCCGACCTGACGAAAGCGAAAGTCTTCACGCCGGGCACCCGCACGCCGGTGTTCGTGCGCTTCTCCACCGTGATGGGCTATCGCGGCTCGCCGGAGCAGGCGCGCGACCCGCGCGGCTTCGCGGTGAAGTTCTATACGCAGCAGGGCAACTGGGACATGGTCGGCATCAACTGGCCGGTGTTCTTCATTCGCGACGGCATCAAGTTCCCCGACTTCGTGCACGCGAACAAGCCGAGCGCCGTGACCGGCGTGCAGGACCCGAACCTCGCGTTCGACTTCTTCGCGCACACGCCCGAAGCGACCCACATGCTGACGCGGCTGTACACGGACGAAGGCATGCCCGATTCGTATCGCCGCATGGACGGCTTCGCGGTGCATGCGTTCAAGTTCGTCAATGCGCAAGGCGACGTGCATTACGTGAAGTTCCACTGGAAGAGCCAGCAAGGCGTGCACGGCTTGCGCCCGCAAGAGATTCCCGCGTCGATCGGCCGCGACTGGAACCTGATGACGAACGACCTGTACGGCGCGTTGAAACAGGGCGATTTCCCGAAGTGGGACCTGTACGTGCAGGTGCTCACGCCGAAGGACCTGAACCGCTTCGACTTCGACGCGCTCGACGACACGAAGGTGTGGACCGGCGTACCTGAACGCAAGATCGGCACGATGACGCTCAACCGCGTGCCCGACAACTACTTCCAGTCGACCGAGGAATCGGCGTTCGCGCCGTCGCGGCTCGTGCCGGGGATCGAACCGTCCGAAGACCGGATGCTGCAGGATCGCCTGTTCGCGTACGCCGACACGCAGCTGTATCGGCTCGGCGCGAACTACATGGATCTGCCGATCAACCGCCCGGTCGTGCCGGTCGTCAACAACAACCAGGACGGCAAGATGAATGCCGGCGACCGCAAGGGCGAGGTCAATTACGAACCGTCGACGCTGAACGAACTCGCGCAGGATCCGCAGTACAAGTCGGTCCGCATGGCGCTGAGCGGCACGACGCAGCAGGAAGCGATCCGCAAGAAGCTGCCGTTCCGTCAGGCGGGCGAGTACTACCGCAGCCTGTCGCAGCAGGACAAGGACGACCTCGTCACCGCACTGTCCGGCGATCTCGGCCAGGTGAGGAACGCGCAGAACCAGTACGCGATGCTGTCGTACTTCTACAAGGCCGACGCCGACTACGGCACGCGTCTCGCGCAGGCCGTTCACGCGAACGTCCAGCAAGTGCAGTCGCTCGCGGCGAAGCTGAGCGACAACTGATCTCGCGACACCGGCCGCGGCCGACGTGTGCGCTCACGCCGCGCACGTCGGCCCGGCCATTTCATCAGGACTTCCCCATGCGAACCGAACGCTTCACCCACGCGATTCGCGCGGCCGCGGCGGCGCTCGCGCTGGCCGCGCTCGCCGGCTGCGCGCACCTGCCCGACCGGCCGACGTACGGCAAGGCCGACCCTGCCGCGCTGCGCCGCTATGACGACGACTGGTTCGACGCGGCGCGCGTCGGCCGCGTCGATATCCTGCGTGCGTTGCACGACGCCGGCTATCCGGTCGACGCGACCGACAGCCACGGCTATACGGCCGTGATCCTCGCGTCGTACGACGGCCAGCCCGCGGCGCTCGAGTACCTGTTGTCGGCGGGCGCCGATGCGTGCGTCGGCGATCGTCACGGGAACACCGCGCTGATGGGCGCGCTGTTCAGGAACGAGCCCGACATCGCGCGGCGCCTGATCGACACGCACTGCCCGATCGACCAGACGAACGGCGCCGGCGAAACCGCGCTGGGGTTCGCGACGCTGTTCAACCGCTTCGAGCTGATTCCGCTGCTCGTCGCGCATGGCGCGAATCCGAACCATGTCGACCGGCGCGGCCAGTCGCTGCTTCAGCTCGCGCTGACGCACGACAACACGTATGCCGCGGACGCACTGCGGAAGGCCGGCGCAAAACAGTAGCGCGACTACGCGTCAAATGGCGCGACCCATTCGCTGACCTCCATCCGCGTCGCCATCACGCGATGCTCGCGCCATGTCGCGCACGTGTGCGCCCAGCGGTCCCGTCGTCGCCGGCCAGCGCAGACGCACCGCCTCGTCGGCCAGTCCGCCCGGCCGCCCTGCCGGCTCGATCTTCAAACACCACCGCGAGCCGACGCGCGCATCGAGCCGAAACACCGCGCCGCCCCCTGTTCGTCCGGGCGTTCCGCTTCGGCTCCCCCTCCTTTCGGCGCCTTTCGCCGCCTCCATCGAATCTCCATCTTTCCGCATAAAAGCCCCCAACTAATCCAAGCACACTCCGCCCCGTCAAAGCAGGCAGTGGGCTGCCTGCGCTTCCTGGAGTCGCTATGAAGAATCAGAAACGATGCTGCCACGGCGCCGTATGCGCGCTGGTGGCGGCGATGCTGGCGGGTTGCGGGCCGGCCGAGCAGCAGGCCGCCGCACCGGCCACTCCGGTCGCGGCCATGACCGTGGCCGCCACGCGCGTCGACGTGACCGAAGACCTGCCGGGCCGCGTCGCGGCCGTGCGGGTGGCCGAGATCCGGCCGCAGGTGAGCGGCATCGTGCAACGCCGGCTGTTCGAACAAGGCACCGAAGTGCGCGTGGGCCAGCCGCTGTTCCAGATCAATCCGGCGCCGTTCAAGGCCGAGATGGATACCGCCGCCGCGTCGCTGCAGCGGGCACAGGCCGCGCTCGAACGCGCGAAGGTGCAGACCGCACGCTTCAAGCCGCTCGTCGAGGCCGATGCGATCAGCCGCCAGGTATACGACGACGCCGTCTCGCAACGCGACCAGGCCGCGGCCGACGTCGCGCAGGCCCGCGCGACACTCGCGCGCCGCCAGCTCGACCTGAAGTTCGCGACCGTGGAAGCGCCGATCGCCGGCCGCATCGACCAGGCGCTCGTGACGGAAGGCGCGCTGGTGTCGAGCAGCGACAGCCAGCCGATGGCGCGCATCCAGCAGATCGACCAGGTGTACGTGGACGTGCGCCAGCCGGCCGCGTCGCTCGAAGCGCTGCGCGGCGCGCTCGCGTCGCAGCCGCAAGCGTCGGACCGCAACGGCCTGCCGGTCGACGTGCTGCGCGACGACGACACGCGCTACGACGTGAAGGGCCGCATGCTGTTCTCGGGCGTCAACGTCGATCCGGGCACCGGCGACGTGTTGCTGCGCGTGCTGGTCGACAACCCGAAGCGCCAGTTGCTGCCGGGCATGTACGTGCGCGCCCGGATTCCGCGCGCGCACTACGCGAACGCGGTGATGGTGCCGCAACAGGCCATCGTGCGCGCCGGCGGCAAGCCGCAGGTGTGGGTGCTCGACGCAAAGGGCACCGCGCACCTGAAGGCCGTCGAAGTCGGCGAACTGACGAACCGCAGCTACCGCATCAAGTCTGGCCTGCAGGCCGGCCAGAAGATCGTCGTCGAAGGCATGGAACGCCTGACCGACGGCGCGCCGGCCACCGCGACCGACTGGAAGTCGCCTGACGCGGCCGCCACCGCGTCCGCGCACTGAGTCACGAGGAGCCTCCAGCCATGGCTGAATTCTTTATCCGACGCCCGGTGTTTGCGTGGGTGATCGCGCTCTTCATCATCCTGACGGGGCTGATCGCGATCCCGCAATTGCCGGTCGCGCGCTATCCGTCGGTCGCGCCGCCGTCCGTCACGATCACCGCGACCTATCCGGGCGCCCCGCCGCAGACGATGAACGATGGCGTGCTGAGCCTCATCGAGCGCGAACTGTCCGGCGTCAAGAACCTGCTGTACTTCGAATCGTCGGCCGACACGTCCGGCGGCGCGCAGATCACCGTCACGTTCAAGCCCGGCACCAATCCTGAGATGGCGCAGGTCGACGTGCAGAACAAGATCAAGTCGATCGAGCCGCGCCTGCCTGCCGCGGTGCGCCAGAACGGGCTGATCGTCGAATCCGCATCGTCCGGCTTCCTGATGCTGATCGGCCTGCGCTCCGACAACGGCCGCTTCGACGAAGGCGCGCTCGCCGACTACATGGCGCGCAGCGTGTCCGAGGAGCTGCGGCGCATCGACGGCGTCGGGCGTGTGCTGCAATTCGGCTCCGAGCGCGCGATGCGCGTCTGGGTCGATCCGCAGAAGCTGATCAATTTCGGCCTGTCGATGAACGACCTGACGACCGCGATCGGCCAGCAGAACGTGCAGATCGCGCCGGGCAGCCTCGGCGCGCTGCCCGCGCTGCCGGGCCAGCGCGTGACCGTGCCGCTGACCGCGCAAGGTCAGCTCACGACGCCGGAGGAATTCGCGAAGGTCGTGCTGCGCGCGAACGCGGACGGCTCGAAGGTCGTGCTCGGCGACGTCGCGCGCGTCGAACTTGGTTCGCAAAACTACATGTTCGTGAGCCGCGAGAACAACAAGCCGGCCACCCTCGCCGGCGTCCAGCTCGCACCGGGCGCCAACGCGGTGAAGACCGCGGACGCGATCCGCACGCGCATGGCTGAACTGAGCAAGTCGATGCCGTCTGGCATGCGCTATTCGATCCCGCTCGACACGTCGCCGTTCGTGAAGATCTCGATCGAGAAGGTGCTGGCCACGCTGTTCGAGGCGATGGTGCTCGTGTTCCTCGTGATGTACCTGTTCCTGCAGAACGTGCGCTATACGCTGATCCCGGCCATCGTCGCGCCGGTCGCGATGCTCGGCACCTTTGCGGTGATGCTGCTGACCGGCTTCTCGATCAACGTGCTGACGATGTTCGGCATGGTGCTCGCGATCGGCATCATCGTCGACGATGCGATCGTCGTCGTCGAGAACGTCGAGCGCCTGATGGCCGAGGAAGGACTGTCGCCGAAGGACGCGACATCGAAGGCGATGAAGGAAATCACCGGCGCGATCATCGGCATCACGCTGGTGCTGACCGCGGTGTTCCTGCCGATGGCGATGGCGAGCGGCTCGGTCGGCGTGATCTACAAGCAGTTCACGCTGTCGATGGCCGTGTCGATCCTGTTCTCCGCGCTGCTGGCGCTGACGCTCACGCCGGCCCTGTGCGCGACGATGCTCAAGCCGCTCGCACCGGGCCATCACGAGAAGCGCGGCTTCTTCGGCTGGTTCAACCGCCGCTTCGATCGCCTGACGACCTGGTACGAGACGCGCGTCGGCCGCCTGGTCGGCCGCACCGGCCGCGTGATGCTCGTGTTCGTCGCAATCGCGGGCGCACTGGTGTTCGGTTTCCGCAGCCTGCCGTCGTCGTTCCTGCCGGACGAGGACCAAGGCTATTTCATCACCAGCTTTCTGCTGCCCGCGGACGCTACCGCCGAGCGCACGCATGACGTGGTCAACACGCTGGAGAAGCATCTTGCTTCGCGTCCGGCAATCCAGTCGAGCATTTCCGTGATCGGCTACGGCTTCTCGGGCCAGGGTCCGAACGCGGCGATCAACTGGTCCGTGATGAAGGACTGGAAGAACCGCGGCGGCGCATCGACGCTCGAGGAAGGCATGCTCGCGCAGCAGGCGATGGCCGGCGTGACCGAAGGCACGGTGATGAGCCTGCTGCCGCCGGCGATCGACGAGCTCGGCAACAGCTCGGGCTTCTCGATGCGCCTGGAAGACCGCGCGAACCAGGGCACGGCCGCGCTCAAGGCAGCGGAAGTCAAGCTGCTCGAACTCGCCGCGCAAAGCAAGGTCGTGACCGGCGTGTACCCGGACAGCCTGCCGGCCGGCACGAGCATCCGCCTGGAGATCGACCGCGCGAAGGCGCAGGCGCTCGGCGTGTCGTTCACGACGCTCAGCGACACGCTGTCGACCGCGATGGGCTCGACCTACGTGAACGACTTCCCGAACGCGGGCCGCATGCAGCAGGTGATCATTCAGGCCGACGCGCCGGCGCGCATGCAGATCGACAACGTGATGAAGCTGTACGTGCGCAACGCGGCCGGCGGCATGGTGCCGCTGTCCGAGGTGGTGCGCCCGGTGTGGGCCGACACGCCGCTGCAGATGGTGCGCTTCAAGGGCTATCCGTCCGCACGGATCTCAGGCACCGCCGCCCCCGGCCAGTCGAGCGGCGCGGCGATGGCCGAGATGGAACGGCTCGCCGCGCAACTGCCGCCGGGCTTCGCGGTCGAGTGGACCGGCCAGTCGCTGCAGGAACGCCAGTCGGCGTCGCAGGCGCCGATGCTGATGGTGCTGTCGATGATCGTCGTGTTCCTGGTGCTCGCCGCGCTGTACGAAAGCTGGTCGATTCCGCTGTCGGTGATGCTGGTGGTGCCGCTCGGCCTGATCGGCGCGATCGGCGCGGTGCTGCTGCGCGGCTTGCCGAACGACGTGTTCTTCAAGGTCGGGATGATCACCGTGATCGGCCTGTCCGCGAAAAACGCGATCCTGATCGTCGAGTTCGCGAAGCAGTTGCGCGAGGAAGGCAAGGGATTGATCGAGGCAGCCGTGCAGGCGTCGAAGCTGCGCCTGCGCCCGATCCTGATGACCTCGCTCGCGTTCGGCCTCGGCGTCGTGCCGCTGATGATCGCGACCGGCGCCAGCGCCGAAACGCAGCATGCGATCGGCACCGGCGTGTTCGGCGGCATGGTGACCGCGACGGTCCTGGCCATTTTCTTCGTCCCTGTTTTCTTTGTGTTCGTGATGAGCATCCAGGAGCGCATCGGCGCATGGCGGGCCTCCCGCAAGCAGCCGGCCGCCCCGACTCACGGACAGGAAGGTTGATGCCATGCGATTGCTTATTCTTCCCCTCGTCCTCGCGCTGTCGGCCTGCTCGCTCGCGCCGACGCTCGTCAAACCCTCGATGCCGGTGCCGACGGCCTACACCGCCGCCGCGGCCGCCGATCGCGACGCGAACGCCGCCGACCTCGGCTGGCGCACGATGTTCGGCGACCGCCGCCTGCAGCGCCTGATCGAGCTCGCGCTCGACAACAACCGCGACCTGCGCGTGGCGGCGCTGAACGTCGAGGCCGCCGAGGCGCAGTACGGCATCCAGCGCGCCGCGCGGCTGCCGTCGATCGGCGCCGGCGCGAACTTCACGCGCCAGCGTACGTCGGACGACACCCAGTCGAATCCGCCTCTGTTCGGCACGACGCAGAACCAGTACGGCGTGAACGTCGGTATCAGCGCGTTCGAGATCGATCTGTTCGGCCGCGTGAAGTCGCAGTCGGATGCCGCGTTCGCGCGCTACCTCGCGACCGATCACGGCCGCCGCGCGGTGCAGATCTCGCTCGTCGGCGGCGTGGCCGACGCGTACTTCGCGGAACGCCTCGCGTACGAGCAACGCCAGTTGTCCGAGCGCACGCTCGCCGACTGGCGGCAGTCGCTCGATCTCGCGCGCCGCCTGAAGGAAGCGCATCAGGCGAGCGGCGTCGACATCGCGCAGGCCGAAGGCCAGGTCGCGAGCGCGACGGCCGATCTCGAAGCGCGCACGCGCGCCGTCGAGCAGGCGCGCAACGCGTTGCGCCTGCTGGTCGGCGCCGAACTGCCGAAGGATCTGCCCGAGCCGCTGCCGCTGCAGCAGCAACCGGTGATGACGCAACTGCCGGCCGGCCTGCCGTCCGAACTGCTGTTCCGTCGCCCGGATATCCAGCAGGCCGAACAAAACCTCGTCGCCGCGAATGCGGACATCGGCGCCGCGCGCGCCGCGTTCTTCCCGCGCCTGTCGCTGACGTCGTCGATCGGCTTCCTCAGCCCCGCGATGGGCAGCCTGTTCGACGGCGGGCAGCGCGTATGGAGCTTCGCGCCGCAGGTCACGGTGCCGATCTTCCAGGGCGGCCGGCTGCGTGCCGAGCTGCGCCTCGCGGAAGTGCGCAAGTCCGGCGCGGTCGCCGAATACGAACGCGCGATCCAGGCCGCGTTCCGCGAAGTGGCCGACGGCATCGCCGGACGGGAAACCTTCGGCCGCCAGATCGACGCGCAGACGCGCGTGGTCGGCTCGGCCGAGCGCCGCACCGACCTGTCGAACCTGCGCTATCGCGCCGGTGTCGAGGGGCGGCTGGAGTTGCTCGATTCGCAGCGGCAGCTCTATGCGGCACGGCAGGCGCTGCTCGACCTGCGCCGCAGCGAGCTCGGCAATGCCGTTGCGCTGTACAAGGCCCTCGGCGGCGGCCTGACGGACCAGGACGTCGCACCGTCGAAGCACGTGGTGCAGAACTGAACGAACGGCGCCGCTCCGCCCGCGCAGCAGCGTGGCGGAACGGCGCGCCCCGCGCCCGGCAATGGGCCGCCCCGATTGTTCGACATCGCACGGCACACTCCATGACGAATTCCCTGATACTGATTGCAGAAGACGAGCCCGACATCTCGGACATCCTCGATGCGTACCTGAAACGCGACGGCTTTCGCACCTACCGCGTCGCCGACGGGCAAGCGGTGCTCGACATGCAGCCGCACCTGAAGCCCGACCTGATCCTGCTCGACGTGAAGATGCCGCATAAAAACGGCTGGGACGTGCTCGCCGAGCTGCGGCGGCGCGACAACACGCCCGTCGTCGTCGTCACCGCGTTCGATCGCGACCTCGACCGGCTGCAGGCGCTGCACGCCGGCGCGGACGACTACATCGTCAAGCCGTTCAACCCGGCCGAGGTCGTCGCGCGGTTGCGCGCGATCCTGCGCCGGTCTGCCGCGCCGCCGACCCTGCGCATGCTGCGCGTCGGCGACCTGGAGATCGATACCGACAGTTATCTGACCCGCGTGCGCACGGCTGACACCGAGGTGCCGATCACGCTGACGCTGACGGAGTTCCGGCTGCTCGCGCACATGGCGAGATCGCCGAGCCGCGTGTTCACGCGCGGCGAGTTGCTCGATGCGTGCATGGCCGACGTGAGCGCGCTGGAACGCACGGTCGACAGCCACATCTGCAGGCTGCGCAAGAAACTCGAACAGGCCGGCGCACCGGGCATGCCGGAAGTGATGCGCGGCGTCGGCTACCGGCTGCGGGGCGTGCAGTGACGTTGCCCGGACGGCCCGGACGGCAACTCGGGCGAGCGATCGGCCTCGTCGCGATCGTCGTCGTGCTGCTCGCCTGCACCGCCGCATTCTTCGTCTACGCACTGCATGCGCCGGCCGCGTTGCCGCACGACGCGACCGCCGACGCGATGCTCCGCAGTGCATCCACTTACCTGGTGCTCGCGACGGCGCTGTTCGCCTGCCTGCTGGCCGCCGCATTCGACCTCGTCAGGCTGATCCGCCGCATGCTCGCGACGCTCGACGCGATGGCGGATACCGCCGGCCGCATCGTGGCCGGCGATCGGTCGGCGCGCTCGGTTTCCCGCGACGGCTGCCCGGCCGACCTCGCGCGCTTCGTCGAGCACTTCAATGAGATGACTCATCCAATGCAATCGACGAATCCGCCTGATGCGGCAGCCACCGTCGCCGGCCGCAACCGCGTCACGCGCACCCAGCTCGCTGAACTCGAAACCCGGCTCGACGCCATCAAGGTGCTCGCCACCGATGCGGACGCTGCCTCTCACGACGCGCTGCTTCAGCATGTCGACGCGCTGTTCCGGTGCGTCGAAGACCTTCAGGTAGCCGAACGACAGGCGCCGGCGATTCGAACATTTCCTCGATAACGAACGGCTGTTTCAACACGCATCGGAAAGGATCGGCGAGTCGCTTTCGGCATTACCTGCGTTGCCGGTTTCGAACATTACAAAATGCCGCCGATCTTTCAAAATCATTGCGTCTTATTCGATTTAATTTTGTTTCATATAATCAGAAAAAGTTTGACATCGCGCTTTCGTTCTTGATACCGTCCGATGCAAGCAATCCGACGGATTGCCCGCCACGCAATCGATTCCGCTCTACGTTTTTTCGCTTCCGCTGCACCGAAGTACGCGCCACCGAATGATTCGTTCGTCCGCCAGCGCGTGCGGTATCCCGATGCATTTCACTGGACGGCTGCCATCCGGCAGCGGGCCGAAGGACCGAATCAAATGAGCAGGATAACGAAGCTGTTGCTCTAGCAATCCCGCCCGCGCCGAATCCGGCGCGACTGCCCCGCCCTGCGGCGCAGCGTTCCCGTTACCGCGTTTTCCGTATTTCGCCCCCGGAGAAAAACCGCTTTCCGGATCGGGCGAAAGGCCCTGTCGCGTCCGTGCCATCCGCTCGCATGCGACAGCAAACGGCGGTGCATGACCCGCATCGCTGTCGACCGTTGTTGTTCGTGCCGTTCGTTGTTCAACCGGAGGGGTAATTCAAATGAATCAGGTTGCAAACAAGAAACAAAAGCACATTCGCGCCGTCAATCTCGCACTCGCCGCCGCGGCCGCCGCCGCTTCGTTCGGCATGGCGACCGCCCATGCCGCGCCTGCGGCCGGCTGGACGGAAACGCGCACCAAAGGGTTCCTGCCGCTCGTGCAGCAGAACGAAGCCGGCACGGCCGGTGCGCCCGCCGCGAGCACGGCAGCCGCTGCCGCGTCGGCCATCGACATGGCGCCCGGCGAATCGGTGGACATCGTGCTCGGGCTCAACCTGCGCAACGAAGCCCAGCTCGACCAATACCTGCGCGACCTGCACACGCCCGGCTCGCCGCACTACCGGCAGTTCCTCACGCCTGCGCAATTCGCCGCGCAATACGCACCGACCGACCAGCAGGTCGCGTCCGTCGTCGCCCACCTGCGCAAGGCCGGCTTCGTGAATATCGTGGTCGCGCCGAACCGGCTGCTGGTCTCCGCGTCCGGCACCGCGGGGACCGTCCAGTCCGCATTCCGCACGACCCTCAAGCGCTTCACGCGCAACGGCCGCAGCGTCTATGCGAACACCGACGCCGCGCAAGTGCCGAACGCGATCGGCAACGTCGTCGGCGCGGTGCTCGGCCTGCAGAACGTCGAGCTCGTGCATACGGGCGCGGGCGGCACGCCGCAAGGCAACACCAGCAACCTGACGATCCCGGCCGGCGCGTCGGCGGTGCCGCACAACCCGACCGAGTTCTCGTCGATCTACGGCGGCGACGGCACGCCGACGGCTTCGCAGACCACGGTCGGCATCATCTCCGAAGGCGATCTGTCGCAGACGGTGAGCGACCTCAATACGTTCGCCGCGAACAACGGCCTCGGCACGATCAGCAGCAGCATCGTGAAGACGGGCCCGGCCGGCAGCTCGTACACCGACACCGACGGCACCGTCGAGTGGAACCTCGACAGCCAGTCGATCGTCGGCACGGCCGGCGGCAGCGTGAAGCAGGTCGTGTTCTACGTCGCGCCGTCGATGACACTCACCGCGATCACCGCCGCGTACAACAAGGCCGTGACCGACAACGTCGCGAAGGTGATCAACGTATCGCTCGGCGTGTGCGAATCGTCCGCGTACAGCACCGGCTCGCAGGCGACCGACGACACCATCTTCAAGCAGGCGGTCGCGCAAGGTCAGACCTTCTCGGTGTCCGCCGGCGATCACGGCGCGTACGAATGCGCGAGCGGCAAGCCGTCGCGCTCGACCTACACGGTGAGCGAGCCGGCCACGTCGCCGTACGTGATCGCGGTCGGCGGCACGACGCTGTTCACGAATACGTCGACCAATGCGTACAACAGCGAAATCGTCTGGAACGATCCGAGCTGGCAGTCGGGCACCGTGTGGTCGACGGGCGGCGGGTACAGCAAGTACGAGGCCGCGCCGACGTGGCAATCGTCGACCCTCACCGGCTCGACCAAGCGTGCGCTGCCCGACGTCGGCTTCGACGCCGACCTGCGCACGGGTGCGATTCTCGTCGTGAACGGTCAGACGTCCGACACGCTGTGGGGCTCCGGCTACCTGAACAACGAAGGCGGCACGAGCCTCGCCGCGCCGATCTTCACCGGCATCTGGGCGCGGCTGCAGTCGGCCAACAACAACGCGCTCGGGTTCCCCGCGTCGAGCATCTACAAGTACTTCCCGACCAACGCGGCGCTGCTGCACGACGTCACGTCCGGCAACAACGGCAGCGGCACCTACGGCTACAAGGCGAAGGCCGGCTGGGATGCGACGACGGGCTTCGGCAGCGTGAACATCTCGAAGCTGAACGCGTTCATCCAGAGCACGTCGGATTTCGCGCGCTGATGAGTCGCTGACCGTTGCGGTTGCGCAAGCGCGACGTATCGTACGCAACCGCGTCTGACGACCCGCGAAGGCTGCGAAGCCATCGCGGGTTTTCTGCATGCGGCGTCATCTCGCCTCTCCGATGCGAGCCCCGCCGCGCCGCTCAATCGGCCCAGTCCCGGACATAATCCGGCACCGGCACGGTGCGGTCGGCATGCACCGGCGCGCCGCGTATCGTCTTCAGCGGCAGAATCCCGGCCCACACCGCCAGCCCGAGATCATCTTCCTTGTCGGACGGCAGCGAATCGCTGATTTTCACGGCCGCTTCCGCCATCGCAATCCGCAACACGCTGGTCGCATTGATTTCCTTCGAATTGCCCGGCCGCGCTTCATGCTTGCGGCCCGGCGCGATCTTGTCCATCAACGCATCCAGCGCGGCGAGTTTTTCCTCACTGCCTTCGACCACGTCGAACTGCCCGTAGATCACCGCCGATCGATAATTCATCGAATGGTTGAAGGCGGACCTGGCCAGCACGAGACCGTCCAGCAGCGTCATCGCGACGCAAGCCTGCGCGCCGACCGACAGCGCCTTGATCATTCGGCTGCCGTTGGACCCGTGGATATAGAGCGCATCGCCCGTCCTCCAGTGTGCGGTCGGGATGCAGTGCGTGTTCTGCCCGTCGCCGAACGCGATGTGACAGACGTACGCGTCGTCCACGATGCGGTAGAGCATCGTGCGATCGCGACTCGCCAGTTCAGGCAGACGGCGAATGGTCGTGCGCGGCGTGGAAGAGAGAGTGGTCTGGTTGCTCATATATATCTGTACTGCGAAATGAATTGTATCGGCATCGTGCCGTATCCGTATCTCAGCGCGTGGTGACCCCACCCATCGACAGTCGCGCGCCGAATCGAGCAAAATACGCGCACACCGCGAGTTGCGCCGATCGCCAGCCATGTGTGCCGAACCGGCCTGCGCCGCGCAAGCATGCACGATACGACGCGCGCCGCGTCTTCGAAAGAACCAGCACAAGGAAAATTTCTGGAACCAGCCCATGGATCTCGCGCTGCTCATCTCATCGCTTGCCAGACAGGACGGCGCGACAACCCATAGCCAGCAGGAAGCGCTCTACCGGAGCCTGCGCGACATGCTGCTGGACGGGCAGCTTCCGCCCGGCACGCGGCTCGCGTCGACGCGCGTGCTCGCGGCCGAGCTCGGTATCGCGCGCAATTCCGCGGTCTATGCGTACGAGCGTCTTGCCGAGGAAGGCTTCGTGGCGGCCACGCGCAACGGCACGATCACGCTATGGGACGGATGCGGCCGCCCGAACGCCGGACAGAAAGACCGCGCCGCACCGGTTCACCTGTCGGCGCGCGTGCAAGGGTTGGAGAACGCCGATCCCGAGCCCGAACGCATGTTGCCGTTCGTTCCCGGCCTGCCTTCCCTCGACGAATTCCCGGTTGCCCAGTGGCGCCGTTGCATCGAGCGCGCGTGGAAGACCATCACGCCCGCCCGGCTGGCGTACGGACCGGTCGAAGGGCTGCCGGAACTGCGGCGCGCGGTGGCCGCGTATATCCGTGTGTCGCGCGGCGTGCGCTGCGACACGGACCAGGTATTCATCACCGACGGCACGCAGGGCAGCCTCGAACTGTGCGCGCGGATGCTGGCGAATCCCGGCGACTACGGCTGGCTCGAGAACCCTTGCTACAACGGCGCGAGGACTGCGTTCCGCTCGACCGGCCTGACTCCCGTGCCGATCGAGGTCGATCGCGAGGGCATGGCGCCAACCGACGCGCAGTGGCGCACCCACCCGCCCCGGCTGATCTATACGACACCATCGCACCAGTACCCGCTCGGCGCGCTGATGAGCCCTCGACGGCGCGCGGCGCTCGTCGAGCATGCCCGTGCATGCGGCGCGTGGATCATCGAGGACGACTACGACAGCGAGTTCCGTCACGGCGGCCAGCCGCTGCCCGCGATCCAGGGCCTGCAGGCGGACGCGCCGGTGTGCTATCTCGGCACGTTCAGCAAGACGATGTTTCCGGCCCTTCGGCTCGGTTTCATGGTGGTGCCGCCGGTGCTGGTCGAACGCTTCACCCGAACGCTGCGCGAACTCGTCCATCGCGGTCACTCGGCCGACCAGCTGGCGATGGCTGAATTCATCGATACCGGCCTGTTTGCGCGGCATCTGCGGAAGATGCGGGCGCTTTATGCGGACCGGCGCAGCAGCCTCGAAGCGGCGCTCGCCCGCCATCTCGGCACGTCGCTGAGCGTGCGGGAAAGCCCGGGCGGCATGCATCTTTCCGCGGATCTCGCGGCGCCGCTGCACGATACCGACGTCGCGCGCACCGCGGCCGCCCACGGCTTGCTGCTGCAACCGCTGAGCAGCTACTGCATCGGCGACGGCCGCCGCTACAACGGCTTCGTGCTCGGCTATTCAGGGCTGAGCGACGCGACGATCGAGACAGCGGCGATGCAGTTCGCGAACGTCATCGACCAGCACCGCCGTGCGCGCCGCTGAATGTCGCTCACAGTTGCGATTCGATTGGAAACAGCCCGAGGAACCACACTTCCATCCGCCGCCCGGCGGATACCTCCGGCTCGTGGTCGATCTCGGTGACCTTCCCGTCCGCGTCGGTCTGAACCCACTTGAGCCGCCCTTTGCCAGCCGCGTCGGTTCTCGCTTCCACGCGCCATGCGATCTGGTCGAGCCGCGCCTCCAGATCGTTGGCCACCTGGGATGCGATCGCCGGGCTCTCGCAGTAAAGGCCGATCTCCGTATTGAGGTTCAGCGAGCGTGGGTCGAGATTCATCGACCCGATGAAAATGCTCGTGTGATCGAACACGTAGGTCTTCGCATGCAGCGACGCGCGCGACGAGCCGATGATGACCTGCTTCGAAATGCTCTTGTCGCCCGACGGCCGGCGCTCGTAAAGCCGCACGCCCGCGTTCACCAGATCGCTTCGATAGCGGCGGTAGCCGGCATGCACGGCCGCCACGTCGGTCGACGCGAGCGAATTGGTCAGCACCGTCACGCGCACGCCGCGCGCCACGAGCGCGCGCAGCCGCTCGACGGCATCTTTGCCCGGCACGAAATACGGCGAGACGATCAGCAGGTCGTGCTGCGGCTGCAACGCGAGCGCACGCAACTGCGGCATCAGATGCCCGTCGCGGTCCTTCGGCGGGTGCGCGATCTTCGACGGATCGTCGTACAGCACCGTCGCATGCCCCCACGACAATTCGGTGCCCTGCCCGTGAACGATCCGGTCGAGCCGCTGCCGGGCCTCGAGCACGTACGGATTGTCTTCCATCGCCCTCAGGTAGTCGCGCAACCGTTCGCGCTCGTGGTCGAGCCCGCCCGGCGCCGCATCGTGCCCGACCAGCGTATCGACCGGATACGCATACGGCGAATTCCAGAACGTATCGAATTCGGTCGAGATGTCCTTCACGACCGGGCCGTGAACGACGACGTCGAGATCGCCGAATTCCAGCATCGACGATGCGCCGAAATATTCATCGCCGATATTGCGACCGCCGACGATCGCCGCCTGGTTGTCCGCGATCATCGCCTTGTTGTGCATGCGCCGGTTGACGCGCGAGAACTCGAATACGGTGCCGATCTTCTTGAACCGGCGCGTGGCCACTGGATTGAACAGCCGGATCTCGATGTTCGGATGCGCGCTGATCTCGAGCAGCTTGCGGTCGTCCGCGTTGGTGCCGAGATCGTCGAGCAGCGCGCGCACGCGCACGCCGCGATCGGCCGCACGCATGACCGCATCGGCCAGTTCGTGGCCGGTCAGGTCGTCGTGCCAGATGTAGTACTGAAGGTCCAGCGAGCGATCGGCGCGGTCGGCGAGCAACACGCGCGCATCCAGCGCGTCGACCGGATCGGTCAGCAAATGAAACGCGTCCTGCCCCGGATGCGCGGCAGCCTGCTGGCGAAATGCCGCGCCGAGGCGCGTCTCGTCGGTATCGGTGAATGCATGCGTCGGCGCGCGGTCGGCCTGCGGCGGCAGGCTCGCGCACGCGACAAGCATCAACAACGACAGAATCGCACCCCACGAACGCAGCATGATCATGTTGGCCGCCCCCACGGTCGGGCGAAGTCGGATTGTGTTTGTTCTGGCTGCCGGACGGAGCGCGGCGCGGGTCCCCGGTGCGCGCGCGACAAAGCAGCGTGCGACCGGATCGCGCTACAGCATACTTCGATTGATATCGGGGCCGCACGCTTTCCGTGTTTCCGCGGTGGCGAAGATGCGACAAGCGGCGCCATCGAGTAGGGTGAGGGGTTACCCCCTCAGCCCTCTCACACCACCGTACGTGCGGGTCCGCATACGGCGGTTCAGTTAATGCTCTGGAGGCGATCCACCGTGCGGCGGATCGAGATCAGTCCCCGTGCATCGAAGTAGGCA
>NZ_CADFEH010000057.1:0-30693 GCF_902833155.1 Burkholderia sp. BCC1047
ACGCATTAAGCTCAAGTTGAAAGGGCTGAGTCCCGTGCAATACAGGACTCAGCCCTTGGGCACCTAGTCTTCAACCGTCCAACTTCGTGGGGTCAGTTCAAAGGGCTCGCTTTTTTGATCGTGCCGTTCCGGAAGCGGCCCCGTTCGGCGCCGGCCCCGCGTGATCGCGGCGCCGGGCGCCCGGGCCGCGCCGCTCAGCGGCTGATCGGCTTGTAGCGCAGACGCTTCGGCTTCGCGGCTTCCTCGCCGAGGCGCGCACGCTTGTCGGCTTCGTACTCCTGGTAGTTGCCGTCGAAGAACGTGACTTGCGAATCGCCTTCGAACGCAAGGATGTGCGTCGCGATCCGGTCGAGGAACCAGCGATCGTGCGAGATCACCATCACCGAGCCCGCGAATTCGAGCAGCGCGTCTTCCAGCGCACGCAGCGTTTCGACGTCGAGGTCGTTCGACGGTTCGTCCAGCAGCAGCACGTTGCCGCCCGAGATCAGCGTCTTCGCGAGGTGCAGGCGCCCGCGTTCGCCGCCGGACAGGTTGCCGACGATCTTCTGCTGGTCGCCGCCCTTGAAGTTGAAGCGGCCGATGTACGCGCGCGACGGCGTTTCGTACTTGCCGACCGTCAGCACGTCGGCGCCGCCCGAGATTTCCTCGAACACCGTCTTCGAACCGTCGAGCGCGTCGCGGCTCTGGTCGACGTACGCGAGCTTCACCGTCGGGCCCATCACGACTTCGCCCGAATCCGGCTGTTCCTTGCCGGTCAGCATCTTGAACAGCGTCGACTTGCCGGCGCCGTTCGGGCCGATGATGCCGACGATCGCGCCGGCCGGGATCTTGAAGCTCAGGTTGTCGATCAGCAGGCGGTCGCCGAACGACTTGCTGACGTTCTTGAACTCGATCACTTCGTTGCCGAGGCGTTCGCCGGCCGGAATGAAGATTTCCTGCGTTTCGTTGCGCTTCTGGTATTCCTGGCTGCTCAGCTCCTCGAAGCGCGCGATACGCGCCTTCGACTTCGCCTGGCGGCCCTTCGGGTTCTGGCGCACCCACTCCAGCTCCTTCTTGATCGCCTTCTGGCGTGCCGATTCCGACGCTTCCTCCTGCTTCAGGCGCTCTTCCTTCTGGTCGAGCCAGCTGCTGTAGTTGCCCTTCCACGGAATGCCGTGGCCGCGGTCGAGTTCGAGAATCCACTCGGCCGCGTTGTCGAGGAAGTAGCGATCGTGCGTGACCGCGACGACGGTGCCGGGGAAGCGCACCAGGAACTGCTCGAGCCAGTCGACCGATTCGGCGTCGAGGTGGTTGGTCGGCTCGTCGAGCAGCAGCATGTCGGGCTTTTCGAGCAGCAGCTTGCACAATGCGACGCGGCGCTTTTCGCCGCCCGACAGATGCTCGATCTTCGCGTCCCACGACGGCAGGCGCAGCGCGTCGGCGGCCACTTCGAGCTGCTGCTCGGGGCTGCCGCCGTCGCTCGACGCGAGGATCGCCTCGTACTTGGCCTGTTCGGCCGCGAGTGCGTCGAAGTCGGCGTCCGGTTCGGCATACGCCGCGTAGATTTCTTCCAGCTTCTTGTTGGCCTGGAACAGGTCGCCGAGGCCTTCCTCGACGGCTTCGCGCACGGTCTTCGTCGGGTCGAGCTGCGGTTCCTGCGGCAGGTAGCCGATGTTCAGGTTCGGCATCGGCGTGGCTTCGCCTTCGATGTCCTTGTCGACGCCCGCCATGATGCGGATCAGCGTCGACTTGCCCGAGCCGTTCAGGCCGAGCACGCCGATCTTCGCGCCGGGAAAGAACGACAGCGAGATGTCCTTCAGGATCTGGCGCTTGGGCGGCACGATCTTGCCGACCCGGTTCATCGTGAAAACGTATTGGGCCATTTCGGTGTGAAAGTCAGAAGTGGTTGAGACTGCCGCGCAGCGCGCGCGGGCGTGGCGGCGTCGGGTGATTCGGTACAGAGCGTGCCGCGCGGGGCGCGGCGGTGCGAGCGCGTATTGTACTTCGCCGCCGGCTGCCGCTGGCACGGCGCAGGCCATTCGGCCGACCCGCGCTCACAGCCACGCGGCGACGCCGCCGTGCCCCGAGCACGTGCCGCGCCGGTGGCGGCTGAAGCTGTACGTGCCGTCGCGGCAGCGCGCGCTCGCGCCGTCCGGCACGCGGCCCGATTTCGAATGCGCGGGCGCGTGCACGGTTTCGCCGTCGCGGTTGCGATACGTGTCGTGACGGTCGAGATCGGCTTCGTTGCCGTAGCCGGGCGGCGCGCGATAGGCGTGGGCGGAAGGGGGCAACGCGGCGCCCGCGACGAACAGCGCGGCGGACAGGGTCGCGACATGGGTCGCGCGGCGGAGCAGGGCACGCATGGTCTCTCTCGTTTCGTTCGTTGTTGTCGATGCCGGGCGATGTCGGACCGATCGCCCGCGCCGCATGTTAGCGGATCGGCGCCGGGACCCGCGCGACGCTACGCCGCGCCGGACATCGACGCCGCGCCGTCGGCCTGCGCGGCATCGAGAATCCACCGGCGGAACGCGGCAACCTTCGGCCGGTCCGCGTGATGCGGCGGAGAGTGGGCGCGTCGCGCGGTTTCCGGTAGGGTGACCGGACCGTCAACCATCGACGCACGGTCGGGGAGGCATCGTGACATTCGACGAAGTCCGGCAGATCGCACTGGCGTGGCGCGGCGTCGAGGAACGCACGTCGTACGGCACGCCCGCGCTCAAGGTGAAGGGCAAGCTGCTCGCGCGATTGCGCGAGGACGGCGACACGCTCGTCGTGAAGGGCGTTGGCCCCGACGAGCGCGCGTGGCTGATCGAGTCGGCGCCCGACGTGTACCACGTGACCGATCACTATATCGGCTGGCCGATCGTGCTGGTGCGCCTGTCGGCCGCGCATCCCGACGCCGTGAAAAACCTGCTCCTGCGGGAATGGCGTGCAATCGTGCCGGCGACGTGGCGGGACGAAGTCGCCGGCGACACGAACTGAACGGCGCGCGCAGCACGCGAGCCGCCGCCGAACCGGATCAAGCGTTGCATCGGTTCGTATCGATGCAACGAGTGGTTCCATCGAAATTCTTCAATTGGTTCTTAGTGAAGAACCGTTTGATGCTTACACTCCTTCGCTTCGAAGGCGGCTGACGACAGCCGACGGAACGGGCGTACGCGATGCGCCGGCGCCTGGTGCGCCGCATCGCACCCGCAGCTTCGCAGATTGCGCGGACGACCCGACCGGAACGGCCCCATCCGGCCTCATGCCCGCGTGCGGCGCACGCGCGGCCGCGGCCGGATTCAACAACGACAACTCCCGCGCCGCCTTCACGCGACACCGGTCGTACCGGAACCGTTTTTTGGAGAGAGACAGATGAGTGGAAGCAACACAGGCCTCGGCACCGGCCTGAAGCAGCGTCACGTCACGATGATGTCGATTGCCGGCGTCATCGGCGCGGGCTTGTTCGTCGGCTCCGGCCACGCGATCGCGGAAGCCGGGCCGGCATCGATACTCGCGTATGCGATCGCGGGCGTGCTGGTCGTGCTGGTGATGCGCATGCTCGGCGAGATGGCCGTCGCGCATCCGGACAGCGGGTCGTTCTCGACCTATGCCGACCGCGCGATCGGCCACTGGGCCGGCTTCACGATCGGCTGGCTGTACTGGTGGTTCTGGGTGCTGGTGATCCCGATCGAGGCGACCGCCGCGGCGACCATCCTCAATGCATGGTTCCCGGGCATCGCGACATGGATCTTCGCGCTCGGCATCACGCTGCTGCTTACCGTCACCAATCTCTTTTCCGTCAAGAACTACGGCGAATTCGAATTCTGGTTCGCGCTGATCAAGGTCGTCGCGATCGTCGTGTTCCTGTGCATCGGCGGCGCGGCGATCGTCGGCATCGTTCCCGCGCCGGCCGTGTCGGGCGTGTCGAACCTGTTCGTGCACGACGGCTTCATGCCGCACGGCGCGAGCGCGGTGCTCGCGGCGATGCTGACGACGATGTTCTCGTTCCTCGGCACCGAGATCGTGACGATCGCGGCCGCCGAATCGGACAACCCGCAACGCCAGATCGTGCGGGCGACGAACTCGGTCATCTGGCGTATCACGCTGTTCTATCTCGGCTCGATCCTCGTCGTCGCGGCCATCGTGCCGTGGAACGACCCGCTGCTGCCGAAGCACGGCTCGTATCAGCGCGCGATGGAACTGATCGGCGTCCCGAACGCGAAGGCGATCATCGACGTGATCGTGCTCGTGTCGGTCGCGAGCTGCCTGAATTCGGCGCTGTACACGGCGTCGCGGATGCTGTTCTCGCTGTCCCGGCGCAAGGACGCGCCCGCATTCCTGCATCGCACCGATTCGACCGGCACGCCGCGCGCGGCCGTGCTCGCGTCGACCGCGTTCGGTTTCCTGACCGTGATCGCGAACTACCTGATGCCGGAGCAGGTGTTCGGCTTCCTGCTCGCGACGTCGGGCGCGATCGCGCTGCTCGTGTATCTCGTGATCGCGATCTCGCAGCTGCGGATGCGCAAGACGCTCGAAGCGGGCGGCGCGGGCCTGACGCTGCGGATGTGGCTGTTCCCGTGGCTCACGTGGGCCGTGATCCTGTTCATCTGCGGCACGCTGACCGTGATGTTCGTCAGTGAGGAACACCGGATGGAGGTGGGTGCGACGGCCGTGCTGGCGTTGATCGTGCTGCTCGCGTCGTGGCTGAACAAGCGTGGGCGCGATGCGCGGGCGGATGCGGGGCGGCGGGTGTCGGCGACTTGACCTGATCGAATGAGGTGACGACGGGGCGCGAAGTCCCGGGCGTGAAAATGGCCTGATCGGCGGTTGCCGGTCGGGCCATTTGTCTTTTGGCGCGAGTACGCGGATACACGTGACGTCACGCTGCCCGGTCTTTCGTACCCCGCGATCGTCGATGTACGAACGCGTCAAAATCGAACTCGTCTGATTTCATCGCGAACGGTAACGCCATACATTGATCGCTTCGAGAACCGCAGTGAATGATGATGTCGACTCGCGTTAGCGGTCGCGCCGGGAGAGGTAAATGGCGAACGAAAGCCTGAGATTGAGTGACGCAGGGTGGGCCGAGCTGCGGAGGCGGGAAAGCGCGGTCATGGCTTACTACAACGATCAGGCGAACAACTGTACCTATGGAATCGGAACGCTGGCTCACACGGGGCCGTGCACCCCGGAAGAATTGCGCACGCCGGTTACGGCGACGCAAGTCAATGCACAACTCGCGGTCCGGGTCCGTCGGGCAGAAGCCGCCGTGCGGCGACACGTATCGGTTCGGCAATTGACGCAGCTGCAGTTCGATGAGCTCGTCAGCTATGCCTACAATACCGGCAACACAGGTGCGCTGGCCGTGTTCCGTTCAGCGAATCAGAGCGACGACGCGGGCGTCGTGTCGCACATGAATCAGCGCGTCTGGATTCATCCGCGAGACGATAACGGGCGTCGTCTGGCGCCCGTTCGTTCAAACGGGCTTGTCAACCGGCGCCGACTTGAATCGGCGCCGTTCCAGTCACAACAGAGGGCACCGTGAGAACGGCCATGATCGGTTTGCTCGTGCTGGCGTCGACGCATGCATTTGCCGGCCCGACGGCAGCGGACGAGATAGCGGCGCGCAGCGGCTTGCCGGCAAGCGAGGTCAATGCACTGCTCAGCGACTGTGACTCGAGCCAGACGAGCATGAATTTTTGCGCGTGGCGCGATCAGCTCGTCGCCGAGCGGGAATTGCAGCGGATCGTCGACAAACAGGTGAGCGAGCAGCCACGGCGCAAGGCGGAGCTCGACGCGCAGATGGCGAAGTGGACGAAAGCGCGCGACGCATCCTGCGAAAAATCGGCGCGTCACGCATGGGGCGATGGTTCGATGCGACCTGCGGCACAGGCGATCTGTGCAACGGCGGCAACGAAGGAAATGGTGAAAAGGTTGTCCGCTCGCGCTTCCCGCAAACCTTCATGAATCGATCCGACATGACAAAAGCTCGCTGCGTTCGCGATCTCCTCACTGCCGATGCGTATTCGCCATGTCACCGTGGTCCACGGCATTGAAACCCGGGCGATGACGATGCAACCGGTCTCCCGGGGAAGCGTCGCATTTCGCGCAGGGGACGGCTACTCGCTACAGGGATCCTATTTCCCGACCGCAACCGGCGCAGGTTCCCCCGTGCTCATTTGCCCGGCGACAGGACTACGTCAATCGTTCTATTTCGCATTTGCGGATTGGCTGCGCCACGACGGCCATCCGACCTTCGTGTTCGATTACCGCGGCATCGGCGCCTCGCGTGACGAGGGCCACGTCCGCCGATCCGTCGCGCGCAAACAGGACTGGGGGCAGCTCGACATGCCCGCCGCGCTGGACTGGCTCCTCCGTGAAACCGGCGCGAGCAATGCTCACCTGGTCGGGCACAGCGCGGGCGCGCAACTGGTCGGTCTGATGCCGAACCATGCATCGGTTCGCTCGGTTTGTGCGATTTCCGCGTCATCGGGATACGTTGGCAACATCCGGTGGCCGATGCGAATTGCCGCATTGTTGCTGGCGAATCTTTATGTACCGGTTAGCGCGCGCCTGTTCGGCTATGTGCCTGCCAGGGTACTGGGGTGGGGCGACGATCTGCCGGCGCGGGTCGGGCTCCAGTGGGCTCGGTGGTGCCGACGCCCCGGATACATGGCTAACGAGTTCGGGATTGGCATTACCCGCGACTACTACGACGAATTCGTTGCTCCCGTCACGGTCGTCGCAGCGACCGACGACCCACTCGCGACGCCGGCCAATATCGAGGACTGGCTGCGTTGGTTGCCGAACGCCAGTCGCAACGTCCATTTCATCAGCCCGGAAAACTGCGATGGCCGCGCAATCGGTCACGTCGGCATGTTCCGCCGCGCGAATTCGTCGCTGTGGCCGGAACTCATCAGGGGAATGCAGGAGTGACACCCTGGCGTACTCGCGTCCTGTTATCAGGAGATCAGGTCCTTCGGCGTTCGCTTAAACGGCCGTGTCCCGATGTGTGACGATCGATTCGTTGCTGTTGGGAAATGAAGTATCGACAAGTCGGATATTTGTAACTAACGAAGTTTCACTTATTCTACGGGCTCACCACCCATCAAGAGTCCGACCATGTCGATCCGTCATCTGTTTTCTTCCGCACTCGCGGCGACTGCACTACTCGGTGCCGCATCCGCGAGCATCGCCGCCCCGCTGACCGTCGATGTCTACAATCCGGGCGCGCATGCGATCTTCCCGGTTTCGTCCGAAATCGTTTCGGGCAAGACCGAGGCGATCCTGATCGACGCCCAGTTCCAGCGCAACGACGCGCAGGCGCTGGTGAGTCGGATCAAGGCGAGCGGCAAGACGCTCAAGGCCGTCTACGTGAGCCACAGCGACCCCGACTATTACTTCGGGCTGGAAACCATCCACGCGGCGTTCCCGGATGCGAAGATCGTCGCGACGCCACAGACCGTCGCCGCGATCGAGGCCAGCAAGGACGGCAAGCTCGCCTACTGGGGCCCGATTCTGAAGGACAACGCGCCGACTTCGGTGATCGTGCCGCAGCCGCTCGACGGCAATACGCTGCGCGTCGACGGCGAGCCGCTGCGCATCGTCGGGCTCGACGGCCCGACGCCCGATCGCACGTTCGTGTGGATTCCTTCCACACGGACCGTGGTTGGTGGCATCCCGGTCGCCGCGAACATCCACGTGTGGATGGCCGACACGCAGACGCCGCTGTCGCACGCGAACTGGCTGGCGACGCTCGACCGGATCGATGCGCTGAAGCCCGCGCGCGTCGTGCCCGGCCACTTCCTGCCGAACCGTAACGGCAGCCAGCCGTCCACCACAAGCGTCGCGTTCACGCGCAATTACGTGAAGGCGTTCGACGAGGAAGCGGCGCGCGCAAAGGATTCGGCGGCACTGATCGCGGCGATGGAGGCGCGCTACCCGGATCTCGGCGAGAAGTCGTCGCTCGAGCTGAGCGCGAAGGTCGCCAAAGACGAGATGCAATGGCCCGCGCCGGCGCCGTTCCCTGCGGCGGGCAAGACGGTGCGCGTGCAGCTCGGCGCTACCGCGTTCGACCTGCACTTCAAGGACGACAAGACGATGTCGTTCGTCGGTACGGCCGGCCAATTCAACGGCGTGACGGATACGGTGCAGTACACGGCGCGCGAGATCCGTCCGCAGGTGTACATGGTGTACTGGCATGAGCCGTCCACCGGTTCGAACGTCGTGCACGTCGAGGATTTCGAACGCGGCTCGGTGGATACGAACATCGTGACGAAGGACGGGCAGTTCCTGCATATGTCCGGGACGCTGAAGATCGTCGGACGGGAATGAGTCGGTCTTCCGCCATCGAAAAAAGAAAAAGCCCGCATTCAGCGGGCTTTTTTACGGTCGATGCAGCAGCAACGCTCAAACGTTGAACAGGAAGTTCATCACATCCCCGTCGTGCACGACATATTCCTTCCCTTCCGCGCGCATCTTGCCGGCTTCCTTCGCACCTTGCTCGCCCTTATACGTGACGAAGTCGTCGAACGCGATCGTCTGCGCGCGGATGAAGCCGCGCTCGAAGTCGGTGTGGATCACGCCGGCCGCCTGCGGAGCGGTATCGCCGATGTGGATCGTCCACGCGCGCACTTCCTTCACGCCCGCGGTGAAATAGGTTTGCAGGCCGAGCAGCTTGAAGCCCGCGCGGATCACCCGGTCGAGGCCCGGCTCTTCCATGCCCATGTCGGCGAGGAACGCTTCCTTGTCCGCGTCGTCGAGATCGGCGATTTCCGCCTCGATCGCCGCACACACGGCGACCACCGGCGCATTTTCGCTTTCCGCGTACTTGCGCACCGCCTCGAGGTGCGGGTTGTTCTCGAAGCCGTCGTCCTTCACGTTGGCGACGTACATCGCCGGCTTCGCGGTGATCA
Organism: Burkholderia sp. BCC1047; assembly: GCF_902833155.1. Lineage (NCBI taxonomy): Bacteria > Pseudomonadati > Pseudomonadota > Betaproteobacteria > Burkholderiales > Burkholderiaceae > Burkholderia > Burkholderia sp. BCC1047. The sequence goes on from NZ_CADFEH010000057.1 coordinate 8,880, forward strand.
GGCAGAACGGCTTGATCAGCGCTTCTTCGTCGTCCGACAGCGCGAGGCCGCGCACGGCCTTGCCCTGGTCGAGCTGCGCGCGCACCTTTTCGAGCACCGCGACGAGCTTCGCCGCTTCCTTGTCGTTGCCCGACTTCGCCGCCTTCGAATAGCGCGTGAGCGCTTTCTCGATGGTGCCGAGGTCGGCGAGCGCGAGTTCGGTGTTGATCACTTCGATGTCGTCGATCGGGCTGACCTTGCCGGCGACGTGAATGACGTTGTCATCCTCGAAGCAGCGCACGACGTGCGTGATCGCGTCGGTTTCGCGGATGTTCGCGAGGAACTGGTTGCCGAGGCCTTCACCCTTGCTCGCGCCCGCGACGAGGCCCGCGATGTCGACGAACTCGACCACGGCCGGCACGACACGCTCCGGCTTGACGATCTCGGAGAGCGCCTTCAGGCGCGTATCCGGCACTTCGACGATGCCGACGTTCGGTTCGATCGTGCAGAACGGGTAGTTCTCGGCGGCGATGCCGGCCTTGGTCAGCGCATTGAACAGGGTGGACTTGCCGACGTTGGGCAAGCCGACGATGCCGCATTTGAGACTCATGGAATCCTTCGGACGGGTGAGGCGGCGCGGCCGGACAGGGCACGGCGGCGCGGGAAAAAGGGCGGCCGGCGCGTGGAGCGCGGCGGGCCGACGGTCAAAGACACTATTGTACCGTGCCGGCGCCCCGGATTCCGGGCCAGGCGCCGAACGGCCGATGCGGCGGGCCGTCGCGCGGGCGCACCGGCCTGCGATTCTGCTGATTTCCCGCAAAGTCCGGCCGCGTAAGGGTTTGGCCCCGCGGCTATAATGCCCGCCATGACTGCACACCACTCCTTCGACGTCGCCGTGGTCGGCGGCGGGCTCGTCGGCAAGACGGCCGCGCTCGCGCTGACCCAGTCCGGCTACAAGACAGCCTTGCTTGCCCAGCCGGCCCCGCCGCGCCCCGCCGATCTCGCGTTCGACACGCGCATCTACGCGCTGTCGTCCAGTTCGCAGGCGTTGCTCGAGCGGCTGCGGGTCTGGCAGGCGCTCGACCACGGCCGGCTCGCACCGGTCTACGACATGCGCGTGTATGGCGATGCGCATGCCGAACTGCATTTCTCCGCCTATCAGGCGTCCGTGCCGCAACTCGCCTGGATCGCCGAATCTTCGCTGGTCGAGGCGTCGCTCGACGCCGCGCTGCGGTTCCAGCCGAACCTCACGTGGTTCGACGCGCGTGCGCAGGGCTTCGACGTGCGCGCCGACGCGGCCGTGCTGACGCTGTCGACGGGGCAGGTGCTCGAAGCCGATCTCGTCGTCGGCGCCGACGGCGCTCATTCATGGGTGCGCTCTCAAATGGGGGCCAGGGTGGAGCGGCGCGACTACCGGCAGACAGGCGTCGTCGCGAACTTCAAGGCGTCGCTGCCGCACCGCGAGACGGCGTACCAGTGGTTCCACGAAGGAGAGATCGTCGCGCTGCTGCCGCTGCCGGACGGCCACGTGTCGCTGGTATGGTCCGCGCACACCGCGCATGCGGACGAATTGCTCGCACTCGATCCGGCGCAGCTCGCGGCCGAGGTCGAGCGCGTGTCGCACGGCCAGGTCGGCGCGCTCGAATGCGTGACGCCGGCCGCCGGCTTCCCGCTGGCGCTGCAGACGGTCGACAAGCTGATCGCGCCGCGCGTCGCGCTGGTCGGCGATGCCGCGCACCTGATCCACCCGCTCGCCGGGCAGGGGATGAACCTCGGGCTGCGCGACGTCGCCGCGCTCGCCGACGCGATCGCGCGCAAGGAAAGCTTCCGCAATCTCGGCGATCCGGTGCTGCTGCGCCGCTACGAGCGTTCGCGCCGCGAGGACATCCGCGCGCTGATGGTCGCGACCGACGGCCTGCAGCGGCTGTTCGCGGTGCCGGGCTCGCTCGCGAAGGCGGTGCGCAATGCGGGCATGGCGTTCGTCGGCGCGCAGCCGCTCGTGAAGCGCTGGCTCGTGTCGGCCGCGCTTGGGTGATCGAACCTTCTGCCACAGCGCGGGTCGGAGACGGTTCCATAACGGCGTACACTGTGCCGTGCACTCCGATTGAGCTGAAGGAAGATTTCGATGAAAAAAACGATCCGCATCGCATCGCTGGCGCTGGCCGTCACGATGGCGACGCTGGGCTGCACCGCGCAGGCCGACCAGACCACCGACAAGCTGAAGGCCACGCTGCAAGCCCGTCTCGGCAGCGACGCGCCGATCAAGAGCGTGTCGAAATCGCCGGTTGCAGGCCTTTACGAAGTGAACCTCGGCTCGCAGATCATCTATAGCGACGCGGCCGGCGACTACGTGCTGCTCGGCGATCTCGTCGACACCAAGTCGCACAAGAACCTGACCGACGCCCGCCTGTCCGAAATCAACAAGATCGATTTCGCGAGCCTGCCGTTCGCGAATGCGATCAAGGTCGTCAAGGGCAACGGCGCCCGCAAGATCGCGGTGTTCTCCGATCCGAACTGCCCGTACTGCAAGAAGCTCGAGACGACGCTGCAGTCGGTCGACAACGTGACCGTCTACACGTTCCTGTACCCGGTGCTGTCGCCGGATTCGACCGCGAAGTCGAAGGCGATCTGGTGCGCGACCGATCGCGCGAAGACGTGGGAAAGCTGGATGCTCGATCACCGCGCGCCGTCAGGCGCCGGCACGTGCGACACCACCGCGCTCGACAAGAATCTCGCGCTCGGCCGCGGGATGAACGTCACCGGCACGCCGACGATCTTCCTGCCGGACGGCCGCCGCCTGCCGGGCGCGGTATCGGCCGACCAGCTCAACCAGGCGCTCGCCTCGAGCAAGTAACCGACTGCACGCCGGGCGCATGGCCCGGCCAGCGAGGGGCGCCCGCATGATCTGCCGGCGCCTCTCTTCGTTTTCGCCGCCGTATTCGACCGACCGATTGCCACGATGACCCAGCCGATTCGCTATTCGATTGTCCCGAAAGATCTTGCCGCGCACCTGTTCGAAGTGACGGTGACGGTTGCCGATCCCGATCCCGAAGGCCAGCGCTTCTCGCTGCCGGTATGGATTCCGGGCAGCTATCTCGTGCGCGAGTTCGCGCGCAACATCGTGACGCTGCATGCGTTCAACGACGCGGGCCGCAAGGTGCGCATCGCGAAGACCGACAAGCATACGTGGCAGGCCGCGCCCGTCACCGGCGCGCTGACGCTGCGCTACGACGTCTATGCGTGGGACCTGTCGGTGCGCTCCGCGTATCTCGACGATTCGGGCGGCTTCTTCAACGCGACGGCCGTGTTCCTGAGCGTCGCCGGCCGCGAGGCGGCGCCGTGCGAAGTCGAGATCTCGAAGCCGGCCGGGCCCGCGTTTCGCAACTGGCGCGTCGGCACATCGCTGTCCGAGGCGCGCGGCACGAAACGCTACGGTTTCGGCGCGTATCGCGCGGCGAACTACGACGAGCTGTCCGACCATCCGGTGACGATCGGCGAATTCGCGCTCGCGACGTTCGACGCGCACGGCGTGCCGCACGATATCGTGATCGCCGGGCGCGTGACGCAGCTCGACCTGGAGCGGCTGCGTACCGATCTGAAGCGCGTATGCGAAGCGCAGATCGCGCTGTTCGAGCCGAAGTCGAAGAAGGCGCCGATGGATCGCTACGTGTTCATGACGCTCGCGGTCAGCGACGGCTACGGCGGCCTCGAGCATCGTGCGTCGACCGCGCTGATCTGCAACCGGACCGACCTGCCGGTGAAGGGGCGCCCGGAAACGACCGAAGGCTATCGCACGTATCTCGGCCTCTGCAGCCACGAGTACTTCCATACGTGGAACGTGAAGCGCATCAAGCCGGCGGCGTTCGTGCCGTACGACCTCACGCGCGAGAACTACACGTCGCTGCTGTGGCTGTTCGAGGGCTTCACGTCGTATTACGACGACCTGATGCTGGTTCGCAGCGGGCTGATGTCGCAGGACGACTATTTCGCGGCGCTCGGCCGCACGATCGGCGGCGTGCTGCGCGGCACGGGCCGGCTCAAGCAGAGCGTCGCGGACAGCTCGTTCGACGCATGGATCAAGTACTACCGCCAGGACGAGAACGCGACCAACGCGATCGTCAGCTATTACACGAAGGGCTCGCTCGTCGCGCTCGCGTTCGATCTCGCGATCCGCGCGCAGACGCGCAACCGGAAGTCGCTCGACGACGTGATGCGCCTGATGTGGCAACGCTACGGCCGCGACTTCTATCGCGGCAAGCAGGCGGGCGTGGACGAAAACGAAGTCGAAATGCTGATCGAAGAGGCGACGGGCGTCGCGCTCGGCCGTCTGTTCGCCGACGCCGTGCACGGCACGCGTGACCTGCCGCTCGGCGATCTGCTCGCGCCGTTCGGCGTGACGCTGGCCCCCGACGTCGCGATCGGCGCGGCCGCGAAGCCGACGATCGGTGCGCGCCTGCGCGGCGGCGCGGACTGCACGTTGGCGGCGGTCTACGAAGGCGGCGCCGCGCATCGCGCGGGATTGTCGGCTGGCGACACGCTGATCGCGGTCGACGGGCTGCGCGTGACGGGCACGAACCTCGATGCGCTGCTCGCCCGCTACCGGCCGGGCGACAAGGTCGAGGTTCACGCGTTCCGCCGCGACGAGCTGCGCACCGCGAAACTGAAGCTCGACGGGCCGGACATCACGCGCTACCGGCTGACGGCGGCCGCGAAGCCGGCCGCGGCCATGAAGGCCCGCGAAGCCTGGCTGAAGGGGTAAGCGTACGAAAGCGGGTAGCGGGGCGCGATCAAGGATTGTTCTGCTGTTGCAACAATCCGTCGCCCTGAACCCGCTTTTTCGCGGTCATATGGCCACGCACAATGGCGTCACTCGCGCTACCGAAGCGCAACCCTACCGGAGCCTGACATGACGACCATTCTGCAAATCAATTCCGCTGCGCGTTCGCAAGGTGCGCAATCCACGCTGCTGGCCAACGAACTGACGGCAAAGCTGCAACAATCGAACCCCGGCGCGAACGTCGTGGTTCGCGACCTGCTCGCCGATGCGCTGCCGCACCTCGACGAATCGGTGCTGGGCGCGTTCTTCACGCCGGCCGACCAGCGCACCGCGGAACAGAATGCGATCGTCGCGAAGAGCGATGCACTGATCGCCGAGCTGCAGGCTGCCGACATCATCGTGATCGGCGCGCCGATGTACAACTTCGGCATCTCGTCGCAACTGAAGACGTATTTCGACTGGATCGCTCGCGCCGGCGTCACGTTCCGCTATACCGAGAACGGTCCGGAAGGCCTGATCAAGGGCAAGAAGGTTCACGTGGTGACGGCGCGCGGCGGCAAGTACGCCGGTACGCCGAACGACAGCCAGACGCCGTACCTGCGCACATTCCTCGGCTTCATCGGCTTGACCGACGTGAGCTTCATCTTCGCGGAAGGCCTGAACCTCGGCCCGGATGCGCAGAGCGCCGCGCTGGCCAGCGCACGCGAAGCGATCGCCGCCGCGTAAAGCGTCAGATCGAGGCGGGGGTGCGATGCACCCACCGTGTCGCCCGATGAAAAAACGCCGCGCCCTTCACGAAAGGGACGCGGCGTTTTTGCATTCGGCCGGCGAACCCGCCGCCGAGGCCGTTACGCGAGCGTTTCGGCCGCGTCCGGCAGGCGCCAGTCGATCGGTTCGCGGCCGGCATCGACCAGATAGTCGTTTGCGAGCGCGAAATGGCGGCAGCCGAGGAAGCCGCGGTGCGCGGACAGCGGCGACGGATGCGGCGCCTCGAGCACGCAATGCGCGTTCGCGTCGAACAGCGCGCGCTTGGCCTGCGCGTGGGCGCCCCACAGCATGAATACGAGCCCACGATGGCGGCCGGCGAGCTCGCGGATCAGCGTGTCCGTGCATTGTTCCCAGCCGCGCTTCGCATGGCTCGCGGCCGCGCCGCGCTCGACCGTCAACACGGTGTTGAGCAGCAGCACGCCCTGGCGCGCCCACGTGTCGAGGCAGCCGTGACGCGGCGTGTCGTGACCGAAGTTCGCGGCGATTTCCTTGAAGATGTTGCGCAGCGACGGCGGCGTGCGGACGGCCGGCGGCACCGAGAACGCGAGGCCGTGCGCCTGCGGCGTGCCGCGGTCGTCGCCGTGGTACGGATCCTGACCGAGGATCACGACCTTCACGTCGTCGGGATGCGTCAGGCGCAGCGCGCGGAACACGTCGGTCGGGTAGACCGTCTTGCCGGCGGCGCGCTCTTCGTCGACGAAGTGGCACAGCGGCGCGTACGCGTCGCTGTCGGTGAACGGTTTCAGCACGTCGCGCCAGACGGCCGGCAGCGCGTCGAATTGCGCGGCGAGATGCGGCACGTCGGTGGCAACGGGCCGCGGTGCCGCGGCGGCCGGGGCCGGTTCGGGCACGGCCGCCGGTGCGGCGGTTTTCTTCGCGGGTTTGCGCCGAGCGGCAGGCGGCTCGGAAGCCGGGGACGGAATATCGGCCGGTGCCGTTTCCGGCACGGGATCGTCGAACAGCGACGCCTGTTGCGGCGCGCGGGAAGTCTTGCGGGTTGCCATGCGTGATGCGTGTTTATTGCGCGCGCAGCCGGTAGCCGCGCTGCGCCTTGCTGATGTTTTCGGGAACGAGGCCCGGCAGCGCCTGCTGCAGTTCGGCGGCGAGCGTCGCGAGCGCCGTTTCCGGGCCGTCGATCAGTTCGAGTTCGATTTCGCTGATCGGTTCGCGGCGCGTTTCGTGTTCCGCCTGGACGACGATCTCGCCGACGTCCACCGCGGCCTCGACGGTTGCGCCGCCGATTGCGATGCGCCACAGCGTACGCGAAAAATCCGTGCGGAACAGCGCGTGCAGCGCGCCGGCCGCGTCATTCAGCGCGGCGGCGGCTTCCGGCACGTCGCAGGCCGCGACGAGCGCATCGATTTCGAGCGCGTCGCTCGCGACCGGCAGTTCCCACTCGTGGCGGCTATGCAGCCCGCCTTCCGCGCTGCCGACCGTCTTGAACGTCTGCAGCCAGCCGTCCGGCGTGCGGCGCACGCGCACCGCGCTTTTCGAACGCGCGAGCGCGAGATCGGGCGTGTCGTAATAGACGTTCGCGAGCGTGATCGCGCGACCGGGTTCGCCGGTCAGCGTCTCGAAGAAGCGGCGCGCGGCGTCGGCCTGGCCGGCCGGCAGCGCGAGCTTGATTTCCTGTTCGATCGCCATCAGAAGAACATCCGTGCGAGTTCCTCGCCCGGCTGGTCGGCGCGCATGAACGCCTCGCCGACGAGGAACGTGTTCACGTTCGCCGCGCGCATCGTGTCGACGTCGGTGCGCGACAGGATGCCCGATTCGGTCACGACGATGCGATCCGCCGGAATCATGTCGAGCATGTCGAGCGTGGTCTGGATCGACGTCTCGAACGTGCGCAGGTTGCGGTTGTTGATGCCGAGCAGCGGCGTCTTCAGCGTCAGCGCCTGTTCCATCTCGTGGCGGTCGTGCACTTCGACCAGCACCGCGAGGCCGAGCGAGTGCGCATAGGCTTCCAGATCCTGCATCAGCGGCGTGTCGAGCGCGGCCGCGATCAGCAGGATCGCGTCGGCGCCCATCGCACGGGCTTCGACGATCTGGTACGCGTCGACGATGAAGTCCTTGCGCAGCACCGGCAGCGTGCAGGCCGCGCGCGCTTCCTCGAGGTAGCGGACGCCGCCCTGGAAGAACTGCTCGTCGGTCAGCACCGACAGGCACGCGGCGCCGTGCGCCGCATACGAGCGCGCGATGTCGGCCGGCACGAAATGCTCGCGCAGCACGCCTTTCGACGGGCTGGCCTTCTTGATCTCGGCGATCACGGCGGCGTTGCCGGCCGCGTGCTTCGCGCGCAGCGCGCCGACGAAGTCGCGCAGGTCGCGCGCGGAGGCTTCGAGTTTCAGTGCCTCGAGCGGCGTGCTACGCAGGGCTGCCGCGATTTCTTCGCGCTTGACGGCGATGATTCGGTCGAGAATGTCGCTCATAGGGGTTCCTGCTGGATTCGTAAGGGGAGTCAGCGCTTGAACTGCTGCGTGAAGCGCGCGAGTTCGTCGACCTTCGCGCGGGCCTTGCCGCTCGCGATCGCTTCGCGGGCGAGCTGGATGCCGTCCGCGATCGACTCGGCGATATTGGCCGCGTAGAGCGCGGTGCCCGCGTTCAGCGTGACGATCTCGCGTGCGACGCCCGGCTGGTTGTCCAGCGCGCCGAGCAGCATCGTGCGCGATTCGTCCGCATTTTCCACCTTCAGCGTGCGATTCGACACCATCTGCAGGCCGAAGTCCTCCGGATGGATTTCGTATTCGTGCACCTTGCCGTCGCGCAATTCGCCGACGAGCGTCGCGGCGCCGAGCGATACCTCGTCCATGCCGTCCTTGCCGTACACGACGAGCACGTGCTGCGCGCCGAGGCGCTGCATCACGCGTACCTGGATGCCGACGAGGTCGGCGTGGAACACGCCCATCAGCTGGTTCGGCGCGCCGGCCGGATTGGTCAGCGGGCCGAGGATGTTGAAGATCGTGCGCACGCCGAGCTCGCGGCGCACGGCCGCGATGTTCTTCATCGCCGGGTGATGGTTCGGCGCGAACATGAAGCCCATGCCGGTTTCGGCGATCGATGCGGCGACCTGGTCCGACTGCAGGTCGATGTTCACGCCGAGCGCCTCGAGCACGTCGGCGCTGCCGGACTTGCTCGATACGCCCCGGTTGCCGTGCTTCGCGACCTTCGCGCCCGCGGCCGCCGTGACGAACATCGACGCGGTCGAGATGTTGAACGTGTGCGAGCCGTCGCCGCCGGTGCCGACGATGTCGACGAAATTCGAGTTGTCCTGCACCTCGACGTGGTTCGCGAATTCGCGCATCACGGTCGCGGCGGCGGCGATCTCGCCGATCGTCTCCTTCTTCACGCGCAGCCCGGTGATGATCGCGGCCGCCATCACGGGCGACAGGTCGCCGCGCATGATCAGCCGCATCAGATGCAGCATTTCGTCGTGGAAGATCTCGCGGTGCTCGATCGTGCGTTGCAGCGCTTCCTGCGGGGTAATCGTCATCGTGCGTCTCCCGTCAGGCAGCCGGCGCGGCGGCATGGGCCGCTGCGCGGTTTTGCTTCAGGAAATTCTCGAGCAGCGCATGGCCATGCTCGGACAGGATCGATTCCGGGTGGAACTGCACGCCTTCGACCGGCAGCGTCTTGTGGCGCACGCCCATGATCTCGCCGTCGTCGGTCCACGCGGACACCTCGAGGCAGTCCGGCAGCGATTCGCGTTCGATCGCGAGCGAGTGGTAGCGCGTCACGTCGAAATGCTTCGGCAGATCGGCGAACACGCCGCGGCAGTCGGTTTCGATCCGGCTCACCTTGCCGTGCATGATGGTCTTTGCGCGCACGACGCGGCCGCCGAACGCTTCGCCGATCGCCTGGTGGCCGAGGCAGACGCCGAGGATCGGCTTCCGGCCCGCGAATTCGCGCAGCACGTCGAGCGTGATGCCCGCGTGCTGCGGATTGCTCGGGCCGGGCGACAGGCAGATCGTGTCGGGGTTCAGGCGCGCGATGTCGTCGAGCGTGATTTCGTCGTTGCGGTAGGTGCGCACGTCCTCGCCGAGTTCGCCGAAGTACTGGACCAGGTTGTAGGTAAACGAGTCGTAGTTGTCGATCATGAGCAGCATGGTCAGTCTCCGGTCAGAAGTCGCTATCGAGGCCGTCCTGGACCTGTTCGGCCGCACGCAGCACCGCGCGCGCCTTGTTCTCGGTCTCTTGCCATTCGGATTCGGGCACTGAGTCGGCGACGACGCCGGCCGCCGCTTGCACGTACAGGTTGCCGTTGTGGATCAGGCCCGTGCGGATCGCGATCGCGAGATCCATCTCGCCCGAGAACGACAGGTAGCCGACCGCACCGCCGTACAGCCCGCGCTTGACCGGCTCGAGCTCGTCGATCAGTTCCATCGCGCGCACCTTCGGCGCGCCGGACAGCGTGCCGGCCGGGAACGTCGCGCGCAGCACGTCGTAGTTCGTCATGCCGGGCTTCAGCTTGCCTTCGACCGAGCTGACGATGTGCTGCACGTGCGAGTACTTCTCGATCACCATCTTGTCGGTCACCTGCACCGAGCCGATTTCCGCGATGCGGCCGACGTCGTTGCGCGCGAGGTCGATCAGCATCACGTGCTCGGCGATTTCCTTCGGATCGTTCAGCAACTCGGTCGCGAGTTCCGCGTCGCGCTCGGGCGTGTTGCCGCGCGGGCGCGTGCCGGCGAGCGGCCGGATCGTGACGATCTGGTCGTCGCCGCGCTTTTCCTGGCGCACCAGGATTTCCGGCGAGGCGCCGACCACGTGGAAATCGCCGAAGTTGTAGTAATACATGTACGGCGACGGATTCAGCGAACGCAGCGCGCGATACAGCGACAGCGGATTGTCGCGGTACGGCTTCGTGAGTCGCTGGCCGACCTGGATCTGCATCAGCTCGCCGGCCGCGATGTATTCCTTCGCCTGGCGCACGGCGGCCAGATAGTCGTCCTTCTTGAATTCGCGGAACGTCTCGGTGCGCACGCTCGCCGACGTGACGGGCGGCTGCACGGTCGTGCGCAGGCGCTGCTTCAGTTCGCGCAGGCGGTGTTTCGCCTTCGCATACGCTTCGGGCTGGCCCGGATCCGCGTAGATGATCAGGTAGAGCTTGCCGGCGAGGTTGTCGATCACCGCGACTTCCTCGGTCAGCAGCAACTGGATGTCGGGCAGGCCGAGATCGTCGCGCGGCGCGGTGTTCGCGAGCTTCTTCTCGATGTAGCGCACCGCATCGTAGCCGAAGTAGCCGGCGAGGCCGCCGCAGAATCGCGGCAGGCCCGGCCGCTGCGCGACCTTGAAGCGCGCCTGGAACGATTCGATGAACTGGAACGGGTCGCCGTCGTGCGTCTCGACGACCTGGCCGTCGCGCACCACTTCCGACACGCCGTTGCGGGTGCGCACGAGCGTACGGGCGGGCAGGCCGATGAACGAATAGCGGCCGAAGCGTTCGCCGCCGACCACCGATTCGAGCAGGAACGAGTTGGCGCCCGCGCGTTCGGGCTGGGCCAGCTTCAGGTAGAGGGACAGCGGCGTTTCGAGATCGGCGAGGGCTTCCGCGATCAGCGGGATGCGGTTGTAGCCTTCGTTCGCGAGCGATTGGAATTCGAGTTCGGTCATGTTCCGGTCCTGTTCGGGACGAGCGGCGCGTGCGCCAGGGATCATTTGACGCTGCGTGGGTGGCCGTCGGCGAAAGGGCGGTCGATCGAGAAGTGCCTGTTGCCGGCCGGCACTCCGGGCGTGAACGTCGCGAGCCTGCGGCCGATCCTGAACGTAAGCGTTCAGGCGCGGTGGAACTCGAGGTGGTGCGACGATCGGCGCGCGGATGCGCAGCGAGATAAAAAACGGCGCTGAAGACGTGCTTCAGCGTACCTCATCGAAGAGGTCAGCGCGACCAGCGACGCCAGGGCCAGGCTCCCCGGTCGATACTGCTCAGACTCCGTTTTTTATTCAGAAACATGCGGATGGAAGAAATAATCAGACGGTTGGCCGGCCGGCGTTGTGCGCGGAAATTGCGCGAGCCGCGACCAGCAACGAATCGACTATACCATCCGAATTTATCGTTTGTATAGCTTTGCCGTGGTTGTAGCCGTAAGGCACCGTCAGTGTCGCCATCCCGGCCGCGCGGCCTGCCAGCGCGTCGTTTTCCGAGTCGCCGATCGCGACCGCGGCGTCCGGCGCGACGCCGAGCGCGTCGCAGGCCGTCAGCATCGGCAGCGGATCGGGCTTCTTGCGCGCGACGCTGTCGCCGCCCAGCACGATGCCGAAGCAGCCGGCCAGCCCGTATTGCTCGAGCAGCTCGACCGCGAAGCGGTGCGGCTTGTTCGTCACGCACGCGAGCCGGATGCCGGCCGCGCGCAATGCGTCGAGGCCGGCCGCCACGTCCGGATAGAGACGCGTGTGGCGACCGTTGATCTTCGCGTATTCGGTCTGGTAGATCGCCAGTGCGTCGTCGAAGCGCGCGTGCGCTTCGTCGGCCGGGAAGCGCGGCTTCAGCACGCTGTGGATCAGGTGTTCGGAGCCCTTGCCGACGTAGCCGATCACTTCGTCGCGCGACGTGGCCGGCGCGCCGAGCTGCGCGAGCATCCCGTTCAGGCCGGCCGTGAAATCGTCGGCCGTGTCGACCATCGTGCCGTCGAGGTCGATCAGCGCCGCGTCGATGCGCGGCGCGGCGAAGCGGATCGGCGCAGCGTCCGCGGCGGCTCCGGCCGGCGCGCGGCCGGCGAACGACGAGTCGGCCACGGCGTCAGCTCCGTTCGACGGTGGCGAGCGCCGCGCGCATCTCGTCGATCACCTTGCGGTAGTCGGGCTTGCCGAAGATCGCCGAACCCGCGACGAACGTGTCCGCGCCGGCCGCTGCGATTTCCGCGATGTTGTCGGCCTTCACGCCGCCGTCGACTTCGAGCAGGATCTCGCGGCCCGTGCGTTCGGTGTATGCGTCGATGCGGGCGCGCGCCTCGCGCAGCTTGTTCAGCGTTTCCGGGATGAACGACTGGCCGCCGAAGCCGGGGTTGACCGACATCAGCAGCACGAAGTCGAGGCGATCCATCACGTGGTCGAGGTAGTTCAGCGGCGTGGCCGGATTGAACACGAGTCCGGCCTTGCAGCCGTGGTCGCGGATCAGCGACAGCGTGCGGTCGATGTGGTCGGAGCCTTCCGGGTGGAAGCTGATCAGGTTCGCGCCGGCCTTCGCGAAATCGGGCACGATCCGGTCGACCGGGCGCACCATCAGGTGCACGTCGATCGGCACCTGCACGTGCGGGCGGATCGCCTCGCAGACGAGCGGGCCGATCGTCAGGTTCGGCACATAATGGTTGTCCATCACGTCGAAGTGAATCCAGTCGGCGCCGGCGGCGACCACGTTGCGGACTTCTTCGCCGAGCCGTGCAAAGTCGGCCGACAGGATGCTGGGAGCGATGCGGAATTGAGTCATGACAGGGAGCGGGGGACGTTGCGGCGCAAAACCGTCATTCTACCGTCCGGCGACCCGGTGCGCGGCGGCAGGCCGTGCGGTGGCGGCCCGAATGCGCATAGAATGCCGAACCAATGCGGCGCGCCCGCGGCCCGGCCGCTCGAGTCGGCGCGCGCGGTTACCTACAGCGGACACACCATGAGTCAGTATCAGTTCACCGTTTCGGTGAAAACCAGCTACTTGCCGGAACAATCCGACCCCGATCACCGTCAATACGCATTCGCGTACACGCTGACGATCCGCAATACCGGGCAGGTCGCGGCGCAACTGATCGCGCGTCACTGGATCATCACGGACAGCGAGAGCCACGTGCAGGAAGTGAAGGGGCTCGGCGTCGTCGGGCACCAGCCGCTGCTGCAGCCGGGCGAGCATTTCGAATACACGAGCTGGGCCGTGATCGCGACGCCGGTCGGCACGATGCGCGGCGCGTACTTCTGCGTGGCGGAGGACGGCGAGCGTTTCGAGGCGCCGGTCGACGAGTTCGCACTGCACATGCCGCGCACGCTGCATTGAGCGTGCGGTGTGCAGTGTGCGTCAGCGCGGCTGGCGGTCGTCGCGGCGGGCCTGCTTCTTTCTGCCCGACGACGTCCACACGACGATGAAGATCAGCAGGGCAAGCGCGACGAAGGCTTCGAGCGCGAAGATGAGCATCGGATATTGGTCGAGAAAATCTGACATGGCGGTTTCCATCAAGAACGGACATTGTATGTGGTTTGGGCCCCGGCTGGCCGGGTGGATGGCCGCGGCCGCGGCGGCGGCGCTGCTCGCCGCGTGCGGCGGCGCGCCGACACGGACTTCCGCGCTGAAGCCGCCGACCGGTGCGGCGGTCGTGCCGGGGCAGGTCGCCGCGAAGCGGCTCACGCCGGTCGCGTGGCAGCAGGTGCCGGGCTGGCAGGACGATTCGCTGATCGGCGCGACGGCCGCGCTGCGGCAGAACTGCGCACGGCTCGCGCGCCAGCCGGCCTGGGCGCGCGCTTGCGCGGCCGCCGACCGGCTCGACGAGCTCGACGTCAGCAGCGCCCGCAGTTTCTTCGAAACGTATTTCACGCCGTTCCAGTTCGCGAACACCGACGGTACGCTCGACGGGCTCGTGACCGGCTATTACGAGCCGCTGCTGCACGGTTCGCGCGTACGCCGCGGCCCGTATCAGTACGCGCTCTATCGCTGGCCGGCCGGCTATCGCGCGGGCGCCGCGCTGCCGGCACGCGCGCAGCTCGAGCGTGCCGGCATCCTGAACGGCAACGAGCTCGTGTGGGTCGACGATCCGATCGAGGCATTCTTCCTGCAGGTGCAGGGCTCGGGGCGCGTGCTGCTCGACGACGGTTCGGTGATGCGGGTCGGCTTCGGCGGCACCAACAACCAGCCGTACCGTTCGATCGGCAAGTGGCTGCTCGATCGCGGCGAGCTGACGCCCGCGCAGGCGACGATGCAGGGCATCAAGGCCTGGGCGAAGGCGAACCCGACGCGCGTCGACGCGCTGCTCGATACGAATCCGCGCTTCGTGTTCTTCCGCGACATGCCGACCAAGGAGGATGCGCCGCACGGCGGCGCGGACGGTCCGATCGGCGCGCTCGGCGTGCCGCTGACGCCGGAGCGCTCGATCGCGGTCGATCCGTCGTCGATCCCGCTCGGCACGCCGGTGTTCCTGCAGACCACGCGTCCGCTGACGAATACGCCGATGAACCGGCTCGTGTTCGCGCAGGATACGGGCTCGGCGATCAAGGGTGGCGTGCGGGCAGACTATTTCTGGGGGCTCGGCGACGACGCGGGCGACCAGGCTGGCCGGATGAAGCAGGTCGGCCGGATGTGGCTGTTGTTCCCGAATTCGTGATTGGGCGCGGCGCGGGTTGCCCGGAGGGTGGCCTGTGCACAAGATTCGGCATTCGTGGCGCGTCTCATGCGTGACGCGTATGCCGGTTTGATCGCCGGTGTGCCCATGTGATTTCGGTTCGCGTGATGCCGTGCGTGTCACGTCGAACGACGCTTTGGCGTAAAACAGCCCGATCGGCATTGGCCGACCGGGCTGTTTCGTTTGCAGGCACGGCTTCGCCGCTGCGCGGCGTGCGTGCGGCGGGTATGCGACGTTCGCACCCGTCGCCTCCGCGGCGAGGTGACCTCAGCCCTTGCGTTTGTCGATGACGCGGCGCGCCTTGCCGACCGAGCGCTCGATGCCGTTCACGGGCAGCACGTTGATCATGGCCGTCACGCCGATCAGCGACTTGATGTCGTACGCGAGCGCCTGTTTTGCCGCCTGGATCGCCGCGGTATCGGGCGCGGTCTCCGGACAGGGCTCGACGTTGAGCGTCAGCACGTCGAGCGGGCCTTCCTTCGTCAGCACGATCTGATAGTGCGGCGCGAGCGCGCGTTGCTTGAGCAACTGCTCCTCGATTTGCGTCGGGAACACGTTGACGCCGCGCACGATCATCATGTCGTCCGACCGGCCGGTGATCTTCTCCATCCGGCGCATCGTCCGGGCGGTGCCCGGCAACAGGCGCGTGAGGTCGCGGGTGCGGTAACGGACGATCGGCAGCGCTTCCTTCGTCAGCGACGTGAACACGAGCTCGCCGAGTTCGCCGTCCGGCAGCACGTCGCCGGTTTCGGGGTCGATGATTTCCGGATAGAAGTGGTCTTCCCAGATGGTCGGGCCGTCCTTGGTCTCCACGCATTCGGACGCGACGCCCGGGCCCATCACTTCGGACAGCCCGTAGATGTCGACCGCGTCGATCCCCATCCGCTGTTCGATGGCGACGCGCATGTCGTTGGTCCACGGCTCCGCGCCGAAGATGCCGATGCGCAGCGAACTCTGCACGGGATCGAGGCCCTGGCGCTCGATCTCGTCGGCGATCGACAGCATGTAGCTTGGCGTGACCATGATGATGTCGGGCCGGAAGTCCTGGATCAGCTGCACCTGCTTTTCGGTCTGCCCGCCGCCGAACGGGATCACGGTAAGGCCCGCGCGTTCGGCGCCGTAGTGCGCGCCGAGCCCGCCCGTGAAGAGGCCATAGCCGTAGCTGACGTGCACCTTGTCGCCGCGACGCGCACCGGCCGCGCGGATCGAGCGCGCGACGAGATCCGCCCACGTGTCGATGTCGGCGGCCGTATAGCCGACGACCGTCGGCTTGCCGGTCGTACCCGACGACGCATGGATGCGCGAGATCTGGTCCTGCGGCACCGCGAACATCCCGAACGGATAGCTGTCGCGCAGGTCGCCCTTGGTCGTGAACGGGAACCGCGACAGGTCGGCGAGCGTCTTCAGGTCGTCCGGATGCACGCCCGCTTCGTCGAACTTGCGGCGATAGACGGGCGAGTGGTCATACGCATGCCGGAGCGACCACTTGAGGCGTTCGAGCTGCAGCGCGGTCAGCTCGTCGCGTGAGGCGGTCTCGATCGGCTCGAGCGGTAGCGGGGTAGTCATGCATGTCTCCAGTGTTTGCTATGAGCGAGCCGTCGACGTCAGCGGTCTTCCGGGATGACCGTGCCCTTGATCTGGGCGGATTTGCCGCGAAACATCGCGACCGTGTCGCCTGTCTGGTTCGTGACGCGGATGTCGTAGATGCCGTGGCGGCCGGCGCGCGCCTGTTCGATCGCCTCGGCCGTCAGCATGTCGCCGCCGTGCACGGGGCGCAGGAATTCGATCGAGCAGCCGGCCGCGACCGCATTCACGTTGTACGAGTTGCACGCGAACGCGAACGTCGAATCGGCGAGCGTGAAGATGATCCCGCCGTGACAGGTCTGGTGCCCGTTCAGGAATTCGGGGCGCACGCGCATCTGCAGGCGGGCGTAGCCGGCGCGGACTTCGGCGATTTCCATGCCGAACGCGCGGCTGCAGGCATCGGCGTCGTACATGGCCTGAGCGGTGGCGCGGGCGAGCGAATCGGGATCGAGCGTGGCGGTGGCGTTCGTCATGTCAATGCCCTTCGAAGCGCGGTGCGCGCTTCTCGATGAAGGCCTGCACACCTTCCGCATAGTCGTGCGACTGACCGAGCTTGCGCTGCAGGTCACGTTCCACGTCGAGTTGCTGATCGAGCGTGTTCGTGACGCTGTCCCGCATCGACTGCTTGATCGATGCGATCGCGAGCGTCGGCTGCTGCGCGAGCTGGGCGGCGAGTTGGCGGGCCGTCGCGACGAGCGCGTCGTCGTCGACCGCGCGCCAGATCAGGCCCCACTGTTCGGCCTGTTCGGCGCCGAGCTTGTCGCCGGTCAGCGCGAGCCCCAGCGCGCGCGCCATGCCGATGCGTTGCGGCAGGAACCACGTGCCGCCCGAATCGGGTACGAGCCCGATCTTGACGAAGGCCTGGATGAAACTGCTCGAGCGGGCGGCGAACACGAGATCGCACGCGAGTGCGAGATTCGCGCCGGCGCCGGCCGCCGTGCCGTTGACGGCGGCGATTACCGGAATCGGCAGACGCTGCAGGCGGCGGATCAGCGGATTGAAATGCTCGTCGATCAGCGTGCCGAGGTCGGTGGACGTGCCCGGTGTGAAGTCGAGGTCGGCCAGATCCTGGCCCGCGCAAAAGCCGCGCCCCGCACCCGTCAGAATCAGCGCGCGTGCCCCGGCCGCCTCGACTTCATCGAGCGCCGACTGCAGTTCGCGATGCATCGCCCGCGTGAAGCAGTTCAGCTTGTCGGGGCGGTTGAGCGTGATCGTGGCCACGCGCGCGGCCTGATCGATATCCAGCTGGATCGCCTGATAGGACATGCAGTATCTCCGTCATGACTTCGTTATAGGCGCGCGGCGCGGCGGTTACACGCGTTCGATCGCGAGCGCGATGCCCTGACCGACGCCGATACACATCGTACAGAGCGCGAAGCGGCCGCCGGTACGCTCGAGTTGATGGAGCGCCGTGGTGACGAGCCGCGCGCCCGATGCGCCGAGCGGGTGGCCAAGCGCGATGGCGCCGCCGTTCGGATTCACGCGCGGATCGTCGTCGGCGACGCCGAGCATGCGCAGCACCGCGAGACCTTGCGACGCGAACGCCTCGTTCAGTTCGATCACGTCGAACTGGTCGATCGTCATGCCGAGCTGGCGCAGCAGTTTCTGCGTGGCCGGCGCGGGGCCGATGCCCATCACGCGTGGCTCGACGCCGGCGGTCGCCATGCCGATGACGCGCGCGCGGCGGCGCAGGCCATACTGGTCGGCTGCCTGCGCATTGGCGAGCAGCAGCGCGCAGGCGCCGTCGTTGACGCCCGACGCGTTGCCGGCCGTCACGGAGCCGTCCGGGCGCACGACACCCTTCAGCTTCGCGAGCGCCTCGAGCGACGTCTCGCGCGGATGCTCGTCGCGCGACACGACGATGGCGTCGCCTTTCTTCTGCGCAATCGTGACCGCGACGATTTCTTCAGCGAGCGTGCCGTCTTGCTGCGCCCGCGCGGCCTTTTGCTGGCTGCGCAGCGCGAACAGGTCCTGATCCGCGCGACTGATGTGGTAGTCGACCGCGACGTTCTCGGCGGTTTCCGGCATCGAATCGACGCCGTGCAGTTGTTTCATCAACGGATTGACGAAGCGCCAGCCGATCGTCGTATCGAAGATGTCGGCCTGGCGCGCGAACGCGCTCGCCGCCTTGCCCATCACGAACGGGGCGCGCGTCATGCTCTCGACGCCGCCTGCGATCATCAGGCGCGCTTCACCTGCCTTGATCGCGCGCGCGGCCGTGCCGACCGCGTCCATCCCGGAGCCGCACAGCCGGTTCAGCGTCGTGCCCGGCACGGCGGTGGGCAGGCCCGCCAGCAGCGCCGACATGCGCGCGACGTTGCGGTTGTCCTCGCCGGCCTGGTTCGCGCAGCCGTAGATCACGTCGTCGATCGCCGCCCAGTCGACGTCGCGATTGCGCTCGATCAGCGCCTTGAGCGGCACCGCGCCGAGGTCGTCGGCGCGGACATCTTTCAGGGCGCCGCCGTAGCGGCCGATGGGAGTGCGAATCGCGTCGCAGATGTAGGCGTCTGTCATGAGCGTATCGGTGAGTGACGAACCCGCCGGGTGGCGGATTCGTTCATGGTAGAGAACATGGCGGCGTTTGCACGTCGGCCAATCGGGTTATGCCGTCTGGCCAGCTTCCGCAGGTGCCGCCTTCGGGGCAACATGGACGCGACTTTGGACCACGCGGAAGCGGTTGGCGACGAATGCCGGATCGGCCAGCGCGGCGTTGGCCGCCGGGTTCGCGCCTGTGCCGTGGAAGTCGGAGAACGCGGCCGACTGATTGACGAATACGCCGCTCGTCAGGTTGATCGACAGCGCGACCCCGCCACGCACCGCCGCGTCGTGCGCGGTGTCGATGATTGCGTCGTCGGTGCTGTAGACGGAGAAGGTGAGCGCGCCATGCTCGGCGGCGATTTCACCGGCCAGATCGAGCGACTGCGCGGTCGAGTCGGTTGCGATCACGAACGAAATCGGGCCGAACCACTCCTGCGTGAATTTCTCGCGATCGGCCACGTCGAGCTGCAGTACGAGCGGCGTGCGCACGCGCGCGTCGGGGAAGGTGGGATGCTGGAGCGTTACGCTGTCCGCGAGCACGCGGCCGAGCTTGCGCGCGTCGTCGATGCGCGCGGTCACGCCGTCGTTCTGGATCGCGCCGATCAATTCGACCGAGCGTGCCGGGTCGCCGGTGAGCTTTTGCACGGCAACCGCGATCGCTTGCGCGACTTCGTCGAAGCTCGCATGGCCGTCGGCCGTCCGGATACCGTCGCGCGGCACGTAGATGTTCTGCGGCGCCGTGCACATCTGGCCCGAGTACAGCGCCAGCGAGAATGCGATGTTCTTGGCGGCGGCCTTCAGGTCGTCGGTCGAGTCGATCACGATCTGGTTGACGCCGGCTTTCTCGGTGTAGACCTGCGCCTGGTGGGCATGGCGTTCGAGCCACGTGCCGTTCTGCGTGCTGCCGGTGAAGTCGATGAGCTTGATCTCGGGGCGCAGCGCGAGATCCTGGACGAGGGCGCCGTCGTTGGGTTCGGTCGCGAGGAGGGTGACCACGTTCGGATCGAACCCGGCTTCGCGCAGCACGTCGCGGGCGATCCGCACCGTGATCGCGAGCGGCAGGATCGCGCCCGGGTGCGGCTTGACGATCACGGTATTCCCGGTGGCCAGATCGGCGAACAGGCCCGGGTAGCCGTTCCAGGTGGGGAACGTGCAGCAGCCGAGCACGACGCCCGTGCCGCGCGGCACGATCGTATAGCGCTTGTGCATCGCGAGCGGCGGGTTCTTGCCTTGCGGTTTTTCCCAGTGCGCATCGGCCGGGATGCGGCGCAGTTCGTCCCACGCATAGGCGACCGCCTCGAGGGCGCGGTCCTGCGCGTGCGGGCCGCCGGCCTGGAACGCCATCATGAACGCTTGCCCGGTGGTGTGCATCACGCTGTAGGCGATTTCGAAGCTTGCACGGTTCAGGCGGGCAAGGATTTCGAGGCTGACGCCGATCCACGCGCTCGGGCCGGCTTCGCGCCACGTGCGTTGCGCGGCGCCTGCGGCAGCGATCAGAACGTCCGGCGTCGATTTCGGATACCGGATGCCCAGCGCGATGCCGTACGGTGAGCGCTCGGCGCCGACCGTTTCATCGGACGCCGGCTGGTCGAGCACGAAGGTCTTGTCGAGGTGCGACTTGAACGCCGCCTCGCCGTCTGCGCTTGCGCTTTCCCCGTACACTTTGGGGCTCGGCATTTCGGCGAACGGGCTCCAGTACCCGCGGCTCTCGATGGCGGCGAGTGCGTGTTTCAGCGTGTCTTCGTGCTTCGTGAACAGGGCATGGGTCATGGCGGCAGTCTGATGAACGTTGAGAGGGATCGGATCGATTAATTAACCGACCGGTTGGTCGGAGAATGGTAGCATCAAACTATTCGCATGTGCGAGGCGTTTCTCATTTCATTGATCGAGGAGAAATAGATGGCTTACGAGAACATCCTGGTGGAGACCCGGGGGCGTGTCGGTCTGGTGACGCTGAACCGTCCGAAGGCGCTGAATGCGCTGAACGATGCGCTGATGGATGAACTGGGCGCTGCGCTGAAGGCGTTCGACGCGGACGACGATATCGGCGCCATCGTCGTGACCGGCAGCGAGAAGGCGTTCGCGGCCGGCGCGGACATCGGCATGATGGCGACCTACTCCTATATGGATGCTTATCGGGGCGACTACATCACGCGCAACTGGGAGACGGTCCGCGAGATCCGCAAACCGATCATTGCTGCGGTTTCAGGCTTTGCGCTGGGCGGTGGCTGCGAACTCGCGATGATGTGCGACATCATCTTCGCGGCGGACACGGCCAAGTTCGGCCAGCCGGAAATCAAGCTGGGCGTGATGCCGGGCGCGGGCGGTACGCAGCGTCTGCCGCGTGCGGTATCGAAAGCGAAGGCAATGGACATGTGCCTGACCGCGCGTTTTATGGACGCCGCCGAGGCCGAGCGTGCCGGGCTCGTATCGCGCGTGCTGCCGGCCGACAAGCTGCTCGACGAAGCGATTGCCGCGGCGACGACGATCGCCGAGTTTTCGCTGCCGGCGGTCATGATGGTCAAGGAGTCGGTAAACCGCGCGTACGAGACGACGCTGGCTGAAGGCGTCCACTTCGAGCGACGGTTGTTCCATTCGTTGTTCGCAACCGAAGACCAGAAGGAAGGGATGGCGGCGTTCGTCGAGAAGCGGAAGCCTGTGTTCAAACATCGCTGATCGGCCGGCGCCGCGATAGGTATCCGGTGGCTGACCTATATCCGTCGTCGGCGCGATTGCCTCGCCCGGGTGCTTCAAAGCCACCGTGCGCGTCAGCGCACGGAGGCTTTTTCAAACTTTCTTCACAAAGAGCTTGCGCGGACGGGGGCGGGTGCTTAGAATCACGCCTCTTTCGCGCTAA